>NZ_WPCE01000109.1 GCF_009742825.1 Halorubrum sp. CBA1125 | reverse complement strand
CGACGGCGGCCGCAGTAAGCACCGCAACGAGGGAGCGCCAGCGACCGAGTGAGGAGCGCAGCAAGACCCCCGAGTCCTCGCGGCTGGGGCTTTGTGAGTGTTCTCCGCCCCGGCAACGACCTAACCTCGATCACATCATTCGCTCTATAAGCACGCCGACTCTACCAGCTGTTTCGGACGATAATCCGTCTGAAGAAGAGGAGTTCAACAGATCCGAACAAGTGCGAGGTAGAGAGGCTGGGTGCAGCACGACGACGTCGTTTGTGTGACTTCAAAGTGGGTGAACCAGCCCCCGTTCCGAGTAGCTTGCGTTGGCGTTCCGAATGACATGACGGGTGCGTTCAGCCGCAGCTTTCGCGTGTTCAAGTGTAGTTTCGGGATTTTCGTGTTTATCCTTCCAGCTCCTCTTCGGTATTTCTCGACCGTCGCTTGCGTACTTCTCGTAACGCTACGATGCCTACCACGGTTCCCACAATGGCCAAGAGAGCCTTTTTCAGCTTTCCCATACCCGAACGTACGAACACATCCCGTATGAGTATACACTGCTTAACACGTCCGTACACCAACCGATAGAGATCGCAGCAGGGGTTCAGGGACACCCGCTTCTGAGTGCTGCTCCTGGGAGTGCGATGACCACCTCGAACGCCTCAGCCGCCCGGACGATCGGTCGCTGACGCGATAACCGCTTCCAAAGCCCCAGCCGCGAGGACGCGGGGACCTTGCTGTCGCCCGAAACCCGGATATTTTCGGGATTCGCCAGAATCAGGAGGATTCTGGCTGCTAGCCGGAAGTCTTTGACTTCCGGCGATGACGAGAGAGCTTTGCTCTCTCGAACCACGCTCCTCGGTGTCGCCGGTGCATAGCGGGCCAATCGTTCCGTTGACTGTATCGCCACAACCAGGACAGAGTGCGTCGTCTGCTGGGATTTCAACAGCGTCGCACGACCCTCTCAGAACTCGTCGAGTTCGGACTGCGCCGCGGCCGCCAGCACGTCGTCGCAGGTGGACCACGAGCGCCGGGCGCAGTCGGGGAGGTCGCCGTGGTCCGTGACGTACGCTCGGAGGAACGCGCGCGTCGCCGGATCGCCCGGATAGCCGCTCCCGAGGCCGTCGTAGGCGGGATACGCGTCGTCGATCGCGGCCATTCGCGCGTCGCGGGCCACCTTGGCGACGACGCTCGCGGCGCCGACGACCGGGTCGCGCTCGTCGGCGCCGTGGGCGGCCTCGACGGCGATATCAGGGACCGGGCTGTCGACGTCGGTCTCGGCGCGAGGCGCCTCCGCGGCGGACGCGACGAGGTGGCCGGCCGCGGGGTCCGGCTCGCGGACGAACCGTCCGAGACGCCCCGCGAACCGCTCCTCGCTCGTGTCGCCCGCGTCGGCGACGACGCGGACCGGCTCGTCGAGTCCGGTTCCGTCCGGGTCAGCGGCGCGCAACGCCAGACGCAGCGCCTGCGCCTGTCCGCGAACCGTGAGCGTGTTCATGTCGGTGTCGGGGCGGTCGATCGCGGCCGGCTCGACGGTCGCGACGCCGACGGCGACGCTCTCGGCCTCGCGGACGGCGGCGTCGATCGCCTCGCGGCGCGTCGACGAGAGTCGCTTCGAGTCGTCCACGTCGGCCGGCAGGCTGGCCGGGTCGGCGAGCACCGCCGCGGCGACCATCGGGCCGAGAACGGGGCCCTTGCCGGCCTCGTCGACGCCGAGGTACACGGGTGGGTGTCGGTACGGAGAGGGAAATACGTTCAGTAAGCGGTCGATATCGGTGCGTCGAACGGACGGAACGCTACTCGAGGAGGACCGCGTTGACCTGCCCGGTCTGGCCGGGACGAGAGGTGACGCGGGCGCGGCCCGCGGACGTCTCGATGATGGCGCCCTTGGTGACGATGTTCCGGCGGGCGTAGTTGACGTTCGCGGGGTTGTCGACGACGTTCTCGATCTCGGCCTCGATCACCTCGCCGCCGTCGGCGACCTGCGCGACGTTCGTCGAGAGGGCACGGACCTTCGTGTCGGTGCCCCGAGAGTCGATGTACTGGAGCCTGGTCTCGCCGACGGTCGTCTCGGCCGGCTCGCGGCCGAGCTGGTGGCGCTTCTTGTTCGAGGCGTGCGTGAGTCGGCCGCCGGTGCGCTTGCGCGCTGAGCGTCCCTGGTCTTTCATACGGGTACGAACAGCCAGCGAATACTTGAAGCGTTCGACTCGTCGCGACCGGTTCTGGCCCGGAGTCAGGCGAAGCGGCGCTCGAACTCGCGGATCCCGTCGTCCGTGCCGACGACGACGAGTTCGTCGTCCGTCCGGACGCGAGTGTCCGGTCCGATGTCGGTGAGCGTCTCCTCGCCGCGCTCGATCGCGATGACGGTGCAGCCGGTCGCCTCGCGAACCGCGGCGTCGGCGAGGCGGTTCCCGGCGATCGTCGGCGCACGGGTCCGAATGACCTCGACCTGTTGGTCCAACGAGAGCACGTCGCGGTCCGACAGGACCTGCGACGCGCACATCCGCCCCGTGACCGTCGCCAGCGAGAGCACGTAGTCGGCGCCGGCGCGGTGCATCTTCGGGACGCTCTCGCGGTCCTCGACGCGGGCGACGACCTCCGTGTTCGGCGAGAGGTCGCGGATCACGAGGGTGGCGAACTCGGCGGTCGTGTCGTCCGGGATCGCCAACACGACGGTCCGCGCCTGCTGCACGCCGGCGGTCGTCAGCGCCTCCGGGTCGGTCGCGTCGCCGACGACGTCCACGCCGGGCGCGTCCTCGCGGTCAACGACCGTGACCGGGATGTCGTCGCTCGCGAGCGCCTCTTCGACGGCGCGGCCGACCTGCCCGTAGCCGACGAGGACGGTCTCGCCGGCACCGAACCGCCGGGCGGCGGAGTTGGCCAGATCCACGAGGCGCTCCAGCTGGTCAGTCCGGCCGGAGACGAGCAGGACCGTGCCGGCCGGCAGCGTCGCGTCGGGTGACGGCGCGGACTCGAACTCCCCGGCGAACCACGCGCCGATCACGTTGACGCCGGTCCGCTCGCGGATCCCGCTCTCCCCCAGCGTCGACCCGGCCAGCCCGCTCCCGTGGTGGATCGCCACCTCGCGAGCCGCAGCGACTCGCCGATCGTGACCGCCTCGTCGATGTCCGTCCGCAGCGCGGTCGTCACCTTGTCGGCGAGGCTCTCGCCCAGCACCGACCGCGGGGAGACGACCGTGTCCGCGCCGGCGAGCCGGTGGTACCGCTCGCGGTCGGGGTCCTCGACGACGCTGACGACCGGGACGTCGGGCGCGACCTCGGAGGCGGCGAGGACGATGCTCGCGTCGACGCGGTCGGAGACGTCGGTCACCAGCGCGCGGGCCTCGGAGAGCCGGGCGGCCTCCAGTCCCGCCGCCGACTCCGGGTCCGCCCTGACCACCGTGCGCTCTTCCTCGTAGTGGTCGAGTGCGCGGTCGTCGTCGGGCTCGACGATCGCGTACGGGACATCGTGCGAGTCGAACTCCGCGACGAGCGTGTCCGCGCGCGCCGTGTCCGAGCAGATCACGACGTGGCCCGCGTAGTCGTCGTCGAGCTGTCGGGGGACGGTCGTCTCGAACGCGCTCTCTAAGAGGGGCGTCGCCACCACGGGGAGCGCGCCGAGGAGCAGTATCATCCCGACGAGGTCCATCACCGCGATGAACGCGTTCATCTGCTGGCTCTCCCACGGCGCGTCCCCGCCGAAGCCGGTGGTCGAGAACATCTCGACGGAAAAGCGGATCGCCTCGATAAACGTCTGCGTCTCGCCCTCGTACACTCGCATCCCCCAGCGGTAAACGACGGCCGTGAAGACCAGCACCGCGAGGACGAACCCGGCGTACCAGACGACGCGACGCTTCCACGGATCCATCGGATCGCCGTAGGCGACCCGGATACAAAAACGGCGGCGCCCCGCTCCGATCACCGTCCCGCGGCCGGCCGAAGTTCGACAGTTTAAGTTACGCCGGGGGGAACCGGGACGTATGGTGCGGACCCCGTCGCGGAGGGAGGACCCTCCGTCGGTCGAGACGGTCCTCGACGCGCTGGCCGACGAGGCCGCACGTCGGATAGTTACCGCACTCTCCGAGCCGAAGACGGCGAGCGAGCTCTCCGAGGAGTGTGATATCCCGCTGTCGACGACGTACCGAAAGCTGGAGCTGCTCACCGAGGCGTCGCTGCTCGAGGAGTCGACGGACATCCGACGCGACGGGCAGCACACGACGCGGTACTCGGTGTCGTTCGACTCGATCACCGTCTCGCTCGACGAGGACGACCGCGAGTTCGGCGTCGAGTTCAGCCGTCCCGATCGCACGCGAGACGAGCGACTGGCCGACCTGTGGTCGGAGCTTCGAGAGGAAACATGACAACCTACATCGACCTGGCGATCATCGTCGCGAAGACCGCCATCCTGCTGCTCGGCGGAAGCATCACGTACTACGCGCTCCGCGCGTACGGCCGAACCGGCGACGCCTCCTTGCGCGCGCTCGGGGTCGGGTTCGGCGTCGTCACCGTCGGCGCCCTGATCGGCGGCGTCACCCACCAGATCATCGGTGCCGGGCTCGCGACGGGCATCGCCATCAACAGCCTGCTCACCGCAGTCGGGTTCGGGATAATCGTGTACTCCCTGTACGTGGAGTGACCCACCCCCGCCGTCCGGGGAACGATCCGTCTCGAGCCCGTCCGGTCGCGTAAAGAGCAGTGGGCCGTCCCGACACGTGCGTGTCGACGTCCGACGAACCCCGTTTTCGGTAGCCTTTTGCGGGGTTCGTGCGTGGTACCGGTGATGAGCGACGCACGCGACGAGCTCTCCCGCCGGATCGCCGGCGAGATAACGCTCAGCGACGACCCCGGCGCGACCCTGCGGAAGTGGCGGACGGACTTCGACGTCTCCCAGACGGAACTGGCCGACCAGCTCGACGTCTCGTCCTCCGTGATCTCGGACTACGAGAGCGGCCGGCGCGAGAGCCCGGGGATCGGCGTCGTTCGACGCACCGTCGAGGGGCTCCTCGACATCGACGAGCGACGCGGCGGCGGTCGGCTCCGGCAGTACGCGCGCGTGCTCTCCGCGGGCTTCGAGAGCGACATCGTCCACGACCTCCGGGAGTACGAGGCCCCGGTTCCGCTCGAGGACTTCTACGAGGCGATGGGGGCGACGGAGGTCGTCGCGGGCGACCACGACCAGGTGAACGGCCACACCGTCATCGACTCCATCCAGGCGATCACTCGCCTGTCGAGCGAGGAGTTCTACCGGCTGTACGGCCAGTCGACGAACCGCGCGCTCGTGTTCACCCGCGTCACCCGCGGGGAGTCCCCGCTCGTCGCGCTCCGGGTGGTGAGCCCCACCCCGAACGCGGTGGTCCTCCACGGCATCGACGACGACGACCTCTGGGAGCACGCCGGCGACCTCGCCCGCGTCGACGGGGTCTCGCTGGCGACGTCGACGCGCGACCTCGACGACGCGCTCGCCGACCTCCAGTCGTTCTGAGTCGGCGCTAGACGGTCCCCCACGGCGTCGGAGTCGGTCGCGGAACGGCGTCGTCGCGCCTGCCGGGTCGGTGACCGCCGAGTCGGCGACCGCCGAATGCGCCGGATGCGACCGCGACGCTGAAACGGCTGGCGACGCTCGGATCGCGCATGAGCGACGAGTACGCCGCCCGGCTCCGCGAGAACCGCCGCGAGAAGGACGACTTCTTCGCCGAGCACCCGCAGTCGCCGGTCCCGCCGGAGCACCGCGACGACTTCGACGGGCTCGACTACTTCCCGCCGGACCCGGACTACCGCGTCGAGGCGACCGTGACGGTCCACGACGAGCCGGACCCCGTCGAGATGGAGACGACCGCGAGCAACCCGGTCCGGTACCTCCGGATCGTCACCTTCGCGTTCGAGATCGACGGCGAAGCGCGGACCCTCGCCGGCTACCGGCAGGCGGGCGACGACGGGGCGATATTCGTCCCCTTCCGTGACAAGACCACCGGCCAGGAGACGTACCACCACGGGCGGTACATGGAGCTCGAACCGGACGACGAACTCGCCGACGGGGACGTGGTCACGATCGACTTCAACCTCGCGTACAGCCCGTTTTGCGCCTACAGCGAGGCGTTCTCCTGTCCGCTCCCGCCCGAGGAGAACTGGCTGGAGACCGCGGTTCGGGCCGGCGAGAAGGCGCCGGACCTCGCGTGAACCTCGGCGCGGTGCTGCCCGGACGGACCGCGAGTCAGTCTTCAGACGGACCGCGAGTCGGCCTTCGAGCGGACTGGGGGCCGGCTCCGAACGGACCGCGAGCCGGCGGCGCCGATCACCCTTCGTAGTCGAACGCGACCGCGATGTCGGCGGCGCCCCAGAAGACGAACCGGTATCGGCCCGGAACGAGGTCGGGACAGACGTGGAGGTCGGCGGGGTGCGGATCGTCTTCGACGAGTCCCGACTCGGTCAGCGTGAACTCCCACGCCGCGGTCTCGCCCGGCGGGTGAGAGATCGCCTCGTCGGTGTAGTCAAACACGGGCTCGCCGTCGGTGCCGCGGAGCTCGATCCACCCGGCCTCGGTGTACACCTCGACGTTGTACTTCTGGCGGTTCCCGGTGTGTCTCTCGCGGCCGGCGACGTTCGTCAGCTCGAACCGGACGTCGTCGCCGCGCGCGAACGTCGTCGCCTCGTCGGCCGAACCGTCGCCGCCGTCGGAACCGCCATCGCCGTCCGCCGGATCGACCACGCGGAGCTCCAGCCCGCTACCGCCCTCCGCGCCCGCGCCGCCGCCGGAGCCCCAGTTGACGTCGCCGTCGTACACCTGCGGATGGCGCTCGAACCCCTCGGCGGGGCAGTCGAAGTCCGCCGGCACCGACCGCGGGTCGCCGTCGGGACGGACGAAGCCGGGAAGCCGATCGGGGTCGAGGACGCCGGCGGCGTCGCTCACTTCGGCCGTCTCCCCCCAGCCGTCCGTGACCGACAATCGGACCGTCGACGGGAGCGGGTCGGCCGTGACCCGCAACAGCGCGCTCGGGTAGGTGATGGCCTCGCCGCACACCTCGTTGTCCGCGGCGGTGTTCCGGACGCGCGCGCTTCCGACGAGCGCGTCGCCGTCGACGGCGACGTCGGTGAACGCGATCTCGTCGTCACACAGCGTCGGTCCGACCGACTCGACGTACGCGACGACCGACTCCTCGAAGTCCGTCTCCGCCAGGAACGCGTCCGTCTCCGCGGGCGCGTCCGCGAACAACCACCCGGTGTCCCCCTCCTCGGTGACGAGCGTGCAGAAGCCGCGGCGCGCCTCCCGGTCCCAGACGGCCCCCGACAGCGGCTCGCCGACCTGGTGGACCGCCGTCGAGACCTCCCCGCCGCCTCCGTCGTCGTCGCCATCGTCGCTCCCGTCGCCGTCGCTTCCCTCGCTTCCCTCGCTTCCGTCTCCACCGCCGTCGCTCCCGTCCCCGTCGTCGCCGTCCGCGTCGCTTCCGCCGTCGCCGTCGATCGGGGCGTTCACACACCCGGCGAGCGCGGCGATCCCGCCCGCGCCGAGCCCGCACAGGGTCGTCCGCCGCGTGAACTCTCTCATGACCGAGGGTACGCGGGCGGTGCATAAGGGCTTCCCGTAGGCACAAACGCCTGTCTGTGTCACGCCGACGGTGAAACTGCGACGAGAGCGCGCCGAGCGAGCGAGGAGTCAGCCGTGAGGACGAGCGGCTATTGATCGATCGCGTGTTCGCGTCCGGCCGCGGGCGGTCGGTGCGTCCGAATGGGACGGTCCCGCGCGGTCGACGACGCCGCTGTCGGACCGTCCGTCGGACACGCCGTTCCGAGCAGAAAGTATCAATTATTCGTAACTACGCCGCAGACAGCTCGATAAACTGTTATCGCGGTTCTCGCGTCGTTTTGAAACGTCCGAACGGACCGAGAATCGACGTGAAAATCCCCGAACCCTCTGGAGGCTATATGTGGATGCCCGTGGTACGTGGAAGTGTCCATGTCCATCCCCGCTTCCACGCGGTTCTCCTCCGGTCGTCGCATCGCCGGGCTGATGACCGTCACGGTGAAGGCCGCCGCCTTCTGGGCGGCGATCGCTATCCCGGCGGCGTACCCCGTGCTGCTGTACAGGGGACTCGACGGAACCGCCGGGCTGCTGTTCGTCGGTCTGCTGTTCGCCAACGCCATCGCGCTCGCGCTCGGCCACGACTACAAGCGGTCAGTGACCGACGGAAGTAGTCAGTGATGAGGTAGTAACAGTCAGTGACCCACGACCGGCGTCGTTGGCTTCCGCCGTGCCCCTCTGTGAGCTAGTCTCGAGTAGACGCCGAACGACGGCGAAACCGGCGGGTCGCGTCCGTCTCGAAGCGCTTACCCACCGGCCGCACCGATCGGCGGTATGAGCGACGAGACGCACGTCGAGTGGCGCGACTGGGGGAGCGAGGCGTTCGCGGAGGCCGACGAGCGCGACTGTCCCGTGCTCCTGTCGCTGTCGGCGACGTGGTGTGAGGGCTGTCACGAGATGGACGCCGTCACGTACGCGGAGCCGCGGGTCGCCGCCAACGTCAACGAGTGGTTCGTGCCGGTCCGCGTCGACGTCGACCGCCACCCCCGGGTGCGCGAGCGGTACAACATGGGCGGGTTCCCGACGACCGCCTTCCTCACGCCCGACGGCGAGCTGCTCACGGGCGCCGGCTACCTCGACGTGGAGGGGATGCGTCAGGTCCTCGAGTCAGTACGGTCGATGTGGACCGAGAAGGGCCGCGAAGCGGGGCGGATCCCGCGCGCGCTCGACGCCGACCTCCCGCCGAGCGGGGAGGTGACCGACGCGATCGAGAGCCACCTCGCCGGCCAGCTGGAGGTCGCGTACGACGAGGAACACGCCGGCTGGGGCACCGACGCGAAGTTCCCGCTGCCGCGGACCGTCGAGTTCGCGCTGAAGCGCGACCGCGACCGCGCCCTCCGGACGCTCGACGCGGTGCGCGACGGCCTCGCGGACGACGTCGCCGGCGGCTTCTTCCGGTTCGCGGGGGCCCGCGACTGGAGCGACGTCGCCTACGAGAAGCCGATCGACACGAACGCGGCGGTCACCCGCGCGTTCGCGAACGCCTACCTCTACACCGGCGACGAGGCCTACCTCGACCCGGCGCTCGACGCCGTCGCGTTCCTCACCGACGACCTCTGGACCGGGTACGGCGTCGGCGGCAGCGTCGGCCCGGGGCTCGGGCGGGCGTACTACGCGGCGCCCGCCGAGGAGCGCGCCGACCTCGACTCGCCCCGCCGGGACCTCACCGTCTTCGCCGGCGGGAACGCGCTCGCCGCCGACGCGCTGCTCGCGGTCGCCGCCTACACCGACGACGAGCGCGCCCGCGAGTACGCCGACCGGATCCTCGACGGGCTCGAACGCGACCTGATCGACGCGGCGACCGGCGAAGTGACCCACTATCGCGGCGCCGAGACGGTCGGCGAATCGGACCTGCTGGAGGACGCCGCCCGCGTCGTGAGCGCGTTCGTCCGGGCGGCCGGAGTGCTCGGCGAGGGTGTCGACGTCGCCCGCGCGGTCGCCGACCGGGCGATCGAGCGGCTGCACGTCGACGGCTCGTTCGTCGACGGGCCGCGGTCGGGCCCCGGGCTGCTGGACCGCCTGTTCCGCCCGCTCGACGGCAACGTCGAGATGGCGACCGCGCTGCTCGACCTGGCCGCGCTGACCGGCGCGGACCGGTACCGCGAGGTCGCTCGCGAGACGACCGAGGCGTTCCCGGCGCGACGGAGCGGCTCGGCGTGCAGGTCGCCGGGTACGGGAGCCTCGCCGGCCGGCTCTGTCGGGGAACGACCGCCGTCGCCGTCGGGGACGAGCCGGGCAGCGACCTCCGCCGCGCCGCGCTCCGCGTCGCGGACCACGAGAAGGTTGTCGCGCCGAACGCCCACCGCGAGGACGCGCCCGCGCCGCGGTCGGTGCCGGCGGGCGCGGCCGTCGTGATCGCCGGCGACGAGGCCTCGTCGCC
>NZ_WPCE01000224.1 GCF_009742825.1 Halorubrum sp. CBA1125 | reverse complement strand
GCGGGACGACCGCGAACTCGGCGAGAGCACGGCCGGTGACGCCCGTGTCCCCGGCCACGTTATACGCGTCGAGCCCCTTTCATGCGACATGAACCAGCTCGTCGACGGCGAGTGGCGAACGGACGCCTACGAGGCGACGAACGACGACGGCGCCTTCGAGCGAGACGAGACGACGTTCCGAAACTGGATCGCCGGCAGCGCGGTCCCGGACCACGTCGACGCCGAACCGGACGACCGGTTCCAACCGGAGGCGGGCCGGTACCACCTGTACGTCTCGTACGCGTGTCCGTGGGCCCACCGCACGCTGCTCGCGCGGTCGCTGCTCGGCCTGGAGGACGCCATCGGCGTCTCGGTCGTCGACCCGTGGCGCGGCGAGGACGGCTGGCAGTTCACGCCGGAGAAGGAGGGCTGTACCCGCGACCACCTCCACGACAGCGACTACCTCCGCGAACTGTACGTCGAGGCCGACCCCGACGCCACCTGTCGGGTGACGGTGCCCGTCCTGTGGGACACCGAGGAGGAGACCATCGTCAACAACGAGTCCAGGGAGGTGCTCCGGATGCTCTCGACCGCGTTCGACGACCTCGGGAACGGCGCCTCGTTGCTCCCCGGCGAGGACGACGCGGCGACCGTCGGGGACGTCGACGAAGTCATCGCCGAGATCTACGAGCCGATCAACAACGGCGTCTACCGCGCCGGGTTCGCCAAATCCCAGGACGCCTACGACGAGGCGATCGACGACCTGTTCGGCGCGCTCGACCGCTGGAACGACCACCTCGCGGACCAGCGATACCTCGTCGGCGACTCGCTCACCGAGGCGGATATCTGCATGTTCACCACGCTGGTCCGCTTCGACCAGGTGTACCACACGCACTTCATGTGCGACAAGCGGTTCGTCCACCAGTACGAGCACCTGTGGCCGTACCTCCGTGACCTCTACCAGACGCCGGGCGTGGCCGAGACGGTGAACATGGACCACATCGAGGAGCACTACTACACCACGCACCCGGACGTGACCCCGTCGGGGATCATCGCGCGGGGACCGGACGTCGACCTCGCGGCGCCGCACGACCGTGACCGGCTCGGCGGCGAGCCGCCGACGCCCGACGTCGCGGACTGAGCGGTGGTGGGTTCGGCGCGGACGATCCGGGGCGGGCGGAGCTACGGCTCGCCGCCGAGCGACTCCTGTTCCGGCGCGGGGTCGCCGCGGAGCCGGCGGCGGCGCTTGTCGTAGGCCGCCTCCAGCTTCGCGTTCGTCGCCCGCGAGACGAGGTAACAGTCGGCCTCGCCGTCGTCGCGGGGGTGCGCGCTCGCGACCCACACGTGGCCGTCGCCCGTCGAGAGGTCGTCGGCCCAGCGCTCGGCGGCCGCGCGGCTCTCGAAGGCGTGCCGCGTGCCGTCCTCGAAGACGAGCCGGCCTACCTTCGCGTTTCGCTTGCGAGCGGAGGGTTTCACCGCGACGACGACGCTCACGGGCGGCGAGTTGGAGCGCGCTGGATTAAAACCCTCGTCAGACGCCGCCGCCGAGACGACGGATCGCAAGACACCAGGCTCCCGGGTCCGTAACGCGAGCCATGACCGATCCGGACTGGCACGAGGACGCGACGATCTACTCGTTCGACGTCAAGACCTTCGACGACAGCGACGGGGACGGGTGGGGTGACTTCCGCGGCGCGCGTTCGCGGCTCCCGTACCTCGACGATCTCGGCGTCGACGCGTCTGGATCCGGCCGTTCTACCCGAGCCCGCTGCGGGACAACGGCTACGACGTGGCCGACTACTACGCGGTCGACGACCGGCTGGGGAGCCTCGACGACTTCCGCGCGTTCGCCGAGGCGGCCCACGACCGCGGCATCCGCGTGCTCACCGACCTCGTGTTCAACCACACGTCGATCGAACACGAGTGGTTCCAGCGCGCCCGCGAGGACCCGCACTCGGAGTACCACGACTACTACCTCTGGACGAGCCACGTCGACGAGGCTCACGACCGCCAGAACATCTTCCCGGAGTACGAGGACGGCGTCTGGTCGTACGACGAGGTCGCCGGCAAGCACTACTTCCACCAGTTCTACGGCCACCAGCCCGACCTCAACGTCGCGAACCCCGCGGTTCGCGAGGAGCTGTACGACGTGCTCCGGTTCTGGCTCGACCGGGGCGCCGACGGTTTCCGGATCGACGCCGCCCACCCCATGCTGCTGGCGAAGGGCCACGACGCGACGACGCTCGAAGACACCGATCTCGACGAGCCGATCGACCTGTTCAAGCAGATGCGTCGGGTCGTCGAGGCGGAGCAGTCGGACGCGGTGTTGCTCGCGGAGGCGGACGACGAGCCCGAGAACCTCGACTACTACTTCGGCGGCGGCGAGGCGTTCCACCTCCAGTTCAACTTCGTGATGAACTCGCACCTCACGTACGCCGTCGGTGTGAAAGACACCTGGCCGATCCACCGTGCCGAGGAGCTCGTCCCCGCCGTCTCCGAGAGCGGTACCTGGGTCAACTTCCTGCGAAACCACGACGAGTGGAACCTCCTGAAGCTGCCCGAGGAGGCGTTCGCACACGCCCGCGAGTACTTCGGCGACGACGCCGGCGACTCGTGGATCTTCGAGCGGGGCCACCGCCTCCGGCTCGCGGACCTCTACGCGGGCGACCACGACCGGATCGCGGTCGCGCACGCGCTGCTCTTCGCGCTGCCCGGCTCGGTCGCGCTCCAGTCCGGCGACGAGATCGGGATGGGTGCCGATCTCTCGCTCCCCGAGCGCGAGGCGGTCCGCACCCCGATGCAGTGGGACGACACGCGGAACGGCGGGTTCTCGACGGCCGACCCCGACGAGTGTTACACTCCCGTGATCGACGAGGGCGAGTACGCCTACGATCGGATCAACGTCGCCGCCCAGCGAGAAAATCCGGACTCCCTGCTCTCCCGGGTGCGTGACCTCGTCGCCGCCCGGCAGTCCTGTCCCGAGATCGGCCGCGGCGACTACGCCGTGCCCGAGGCCGACCACAAGGAGACTCGCGTCCACCGGTTCGACCACGCGGGGGCGGTCCTCCTCTGTGCGCACAACCTCGCCGACGGCTACCGCGAGGAGGTCGTCGAGCTCGACGTCGACCCCGACGCTGTCGAGCACGTGGTCGGCGACGGGGGATACCACGTCGAGGACGGTGGCGTGACGTTCCTGTTGGACGAGTGCGACTACGTCTGGATCCGCGGCGAGCGGTGAGACGGCGCGGGACTTGGCGTCCAGCACCGACCGGACGGCGGAGTCGGTCCTCCCGGGGAGCGGGAATATATGCTGCGCCGGATCGAACACCCGACGTAGGACCATCGCGGATCGCTCGGATCGAGCACCTCTGTCGGCGATACGGTCCCGGGAGACTCCCGGGAGCGAACCGGCGGGCGCTCGGCGTCATCGCGGCGCTCGCGTGGCCGCGGAGCCCTGCCCTCGGACTCTCTCCGGGCGAGACGGTGGTCGGATCGGTCGGCGGGGGAGTCCTCGTCGGAATCGTCGCGTTCCTCCTCACCTTCTGGCTGACGCTCCCCGCGGGGGCGACCGCCGGCTACCTCTACGAACGGGTGCAAAGGGAGAGGGAGGCGGGTCCGTAACCTCGATCCGATCGGTCTCCCGCCCGAACCCCGGAGGACGACGGCGCCCGGGTCAGTCGTCGGCGACCGCGCTCGGCTCGGTGCCCGCCGCGTCCGCCTCGGCCGCGAGCAGCCGGTCGAGCCCGTCTACCATCGCGACGACGCTCGCGCGGGTGATGTCGCGTCGGACGTCGAGACGCTCACCGAACGGTCGCCCCGCGAGAGGTCGACCTCGACGGTGACCACCGCGTCGGTACCGCCCGTGATCGCGTCGACGTGGTAGGAGTCGAGCTCGAAGGCGACGCCCGAGGCGGGATCGTCGTCCGCGCCGCCGGCGTCGTCTGCGGTCTCGTCTTCGCCCGCGAGCGCCGCGCGCACGGCCTTCAGGCCGGCGTCGACGGGGCCGGCACCGGTGCCGGAGGCGACGCGCTCGTCCTCCCCGACGCGGAGTCGCACGGAGGCGGTCGGGAGGTTCCCGCCCGACATGGCCGACAGGTCGATCAGCTCGACGTAGCGGTCGTGCTCGCGCCCCTGCACGTCCTCGGTGATCGCCAGCAGGTCGGCGTCGGTGACGCGCTTGCCGCGTTCGCCAAGCTCCTTCACGCGGTTCACGATCTCCGCCAGCTCGTCGTCGTCGACCGCG
>NZ_WPCE01000285.1 GCF_009742825.1 Halorubrum sp. CBA1125 | reverse complement strand
CGTGACCACGCCGTCGATCTCGTACTCCGCGAGCGCGCGCTTCGACCGGGCGAGACACTCCTCGCGGTCGGCGCCCCAGACGATCAGCTTCGCGATCATGGAGTCGTAGTCGGTGACCAGCTCGTCGCCCTGTCGGAGCGCGTCGTCGACGCGGACGCCGACCCCGCCCGGGGGGTCGTAGGTGTCCAGCCGCCCCTCGTTGGCGGGCTGGAAGTCCTCCGCCGCGTTCTCGGCGTTGATCCGGAACTCGATCGCGTGACCGTCGAGCTCGACGTCGTCCTGTGCGACCGTGAGCCCCCCTCCCGAGGCGACCCGGAGCTGTTCTTTGACGATGTCGATCCCGGTCAGCTCCTCCGTGACGGTGTGTTCGACCTGGATCCGGGTGTTGACCTCGAGGAAGTAGAAGGGCGTCTCCGGCCCGAGCGGCTCGGCCGGGTCGCGGTCGGGGTCCTCCTCGACGAGGAACTCGACGGTGCCGGCGTTGGTGTAGTCGGCGGCGGCGACGCCCCGGCGGGCGGCCTCGCCGATCTGCGCGCGAAGCTCGTCCGAGAGCGCGGGCGAGGGGCCCTCCTCTATCACCTTCTGGTGGCGCCGCTGGAGCGAGCAGTCGCGCTCGCCGAGGTGGACCACGTCGCTCTCGTCGGCGGGGCCTTCGCCGTCGGGTCCGGCGTCGGCGACGATCTGCACCTCCACGTGGCGGGGGGTCTGCAGGTAGCGTTCGAGGTAGACGGAGTCGTTCGAGAAGTACGCCTCTCCCTCGCGCTTGGCGGATTCGAGCGCGTCCGCCGCCTCGTCGGCGCTCTCGACGACCTTCATCCCGCGGCCGCCGCCGCCGCCTTCGGCTTTGATCGCGACCGGATAACCGTGCTCGTCGCCGAAGCCCGTCACCTCCTCGACGTCGGTGACGGGCTCCGTCGTCCCGGGAACGATGGGTACGTCGGCCTCGTCCATCACCCGGCGGGCGTGGGTCTTCTCTCCGAGCCGCTCCATCGCGTCGCTCGACGGGCCGACCCAGGTGATCCCGTCCGCGGCCTCGACGCGGGCCGCGAAGTCGGCGTTCTCGGCGAGGAAGCCGTAGCGGGGTGGATCGCGTCGGCGCCGGCGGCGCGCTGGTCGATTACGACGCGGCCGCACGCGGCGACTACGAGGCGATCGCCGAGACCGCCCGCGAGTTCACGCGTGTCGTCGAGGCGGCGCGGGCGGACGACTGAGCGGGGCCGGCACCGTCCCCGAGACGCGTGGGTTTTTCGGTGACGATTCTGTAGCCACGAGCGTCGATGATCGTGTTACACGCGGTCTTTCCGATCGAGCCGGACAGATTCGACGAGGCGCTCGACCACGCGGCGACGCTGGTCGAGCGGTCGAACGAGGAGGAGGGGATGGTCGACTACCGAGCGGCGGTCGACGTGGAAGACGAGTCAACGATCCGCTTTTTCGAACAGTACGAGGACGCGGCGGCCTTCGAGGCGCACACGCAGACCGACCACTTCCAGGCGTTCGAGGCGGCGTTGCCGGACCTGCTCGCCGGCGAGCCGGAGATAACGCGGTTCGACGTGGAATCGGCGGCGGAACTCGATCTCTGAAGACCCCGGGTGCGGGGGAGAGAGCACGGTCTCACGGCGTCGAGGGAGGACGGTCTCACGGCGGGTTCTCCACGCGGGCGCGGTCGCCCGTCCCGCCCGTGAGCGCGCTCGCGAGCGCCCCCTTCACGACGACCTCGTCCCCGAGGTCGGTGAGGCGGATCTCGGGGACGTTGATGAACACCATGTCGGCGAGCTTCTCGCGGACGGGGTCGAGCACGCGGTCCGGGTTGTTGAGCGCGACCGCGCCGCCGACGCTCACCACGATCGGGGCGTACGCGTGGATCACGTTGGCGATCCCCATCGAGTTCCAGTGGGCGATCTGGTCGATCACGTGGTCGGCGAAGGTGTCGTCGCCGGCGGCCTCGAACACGTCGATCGCCGAGAAGTCAGGGTCGTCGATCGGCAGGGACGTCTCGATGGGGTCCTCCGCGTGGAGTTCTTGGGCGTACGCGGGGATGTTGTTGCCCGAACAGTACCCCTCCCAGTGGCCGTCGAGCCCGCAGCCGCAGGTCATGAAGCCGTGGGGATCGACGGTCATGTGGCCGACCTCGCCGGCGTTACCGTCCCATCCGGAGAGCACGTTGCCGTCGACGGCGACGCCAGCGCCGATCCCCGAGGAGATCGTGAGGTACACCATGTCGTCGGGGTTGCGCTCGGCGTGGAACCGCTCGCCGATGACCCCGGCGTTGGTGTCGTTGTGGAGGTACACCTCCTCGGTGTCGAGCAGCTGTGACACCGGCCCGACGAGCGGGATGCGCTCGACGGTGTCCGGGAGGTTCGCCGGCCCCTGCACGACGCCGGCCGCCAGGTCGAGCGGGCCGATCGACCCGATTCCGGCCGCGACGGTCTCGGTCGGGTCGATTTCCGCCTCTGTGCACGCGTCCCGGACGACGCCCAGCACGGCCTCCGTCACCGCGATACCGTTCGGACCGCGGGGCGTTTCTCGCGACCCCGACCCGAGGATCGTCGCCGTCTCGTCGCCGACGAC
>NZ_WPCE01000170.1 GCF_009742825.1 Halorubrum sp. CBA1125 | reverse complement strand
AGACTCCGGAACTCGTCGAACGGCTCCGAGAGAGCGTCGAGCGAACGGCGGCACTCTACTCGCCGACGACGCCGCGGACGCGAACCGGTACGTCCGGGAGGTGGCCGACGAGCGCGGCGCCGAACGAGCGGTCAAGTCGAAGTCGATGACCTCCGAGGAGATCGAGGTCAACGAGGCGCTCGAAGCCGACGGCGTCGAGGTGGTCGAGACCGACCTCGGCGAGTGGGTGCTCCAGCTCGCCGACGAGGAGCCCTCGCACATCGTCGCGCCGGCGATACACAAGTCCCGGGAGGGGATCGCGGAGCTGTTCGCCGAGCGGTTCGACCCCGACGACCCGCCGGAGACCGCCGAGGAGCTGACGAGGTTCGCCCGCGAGCGGCTCGGCGAGCTGATCGAGGACGCCGACCTCGGGATGACCGGCGCGAACTTCGTCGCCGCCGACTCGGGCACCATGCTGCTGGTCACCAGCGAGGGCAACGCCCGCAAGTCGGTGACCGCGACCGACACCCACGTCGCGGTCGCCGGGGTGGAGAAGCTGGTCCCGTCCGTCGAGGACTTCGCCCCGTTCGTCGAGCTGATCGGTCGCTCGGGCACCGGCCAGGACGTGACCTCCTACATCTCCACGCTGACGCCGCCCGTCGGGTCGCCCGTGCCGGACTTCCGGGACGACGACGAGCCGCTCGCCGACGGCTCCGCGGCCGACCGCGACTTCCACCTCGTGCTCATCGACAACGGCCGGCTGGCGATGCGGGAAGACGAGGCGCTGAAAGAGACGCTGTACTGCATCCGGTGTTCGGCCTGCTCGAACTCCTGTGGCAACTTCCAGAGCGTCGGCGGCCACGCGTTCGGCGGCGAGACGTACTCGGGCGGCATCGCCACCGGCTGGGAGGCCGGCATCGAGGGGCTCGACGTCGCCGCCGAGTTCAACGACTTTTGCACCGGCTGCTCGCGCTGTGTCCCCGCCTGTCCGGTGAAGATCGACATCCCGTGGCTCAACACGGCCGTCCGCGACCGGATCAACCGCGGGGAGGCCGACCGGACCCAGCTCGACTGGGCGTTCGAGGAGCTGGTCCCCGACGAGGAGCCCGCCGGGATCGACCTCTCCACCCGGCTCGTCGGCAACTACGAGACGCTCGCGAAGTGGGGGAGCCGGACGGCGCCGATCGCGAACCGACTCGCGGACGTCGGCCCCCTCCGGGCGCTCGCGGAGCGCGTCGCCGGGATCGACCGCCGGCGCGACCTCCCCGAGTTCGCGAGCGAGTCCCTCGTCGACTGGTTCGCGGCCCGGGGCGGCGCGGCGATCCCGCCCGAGGCCGCGACCCGGGAGGCCGTCGTCTACCCGGACACCGCGACGAACTACGTCACGTCGAGCGCGGGAAGGCGACCGTCCGCGCGCTGGAGGCGCTCGACGTCCACGTCCGGATCCCGGCCCTCCCGGGCAGCGGTCGGCCGCCGCTGTCACAGGGGATGATCGCCACCGCCGCCGAGGCGGCCCACGACGTGTACGCCGGGCTGGCCGAGCACGTCGACGCCGGTCGCGACGTGGTGGTGATCGAGCCGAGCGACCTCGCGACGTTCCGGCGGGAGTACGAGCGGTTCCTCCCCGATACGTCCCACGAGCGGCTCGCCGGCGCCAGCTACGACGTGATGGAGTACGTCTTCGGCCTGCTGGAGAACGGCGGCGACGCCGCCGCGCTGCGGGCGCCCGCGGCGGGGACCGGTCCGGTGTCGGCGGGCCGCCGCGTCGCGTACCACCCGCACTGTCAGGCGCGGACGATCGGGGTCGGCGAACACGCCACGGCGGTGTTAGAGCGGCTCGGCTACGACGTGCGCGTCTCCGACACGGAGTGTTGCGGGATGGCCGGCTCGTTCGGCTACAAGCACGACTACTACGATCTGAGCATGGACGTCGGCGAGCCGCTGCGCGAGCAGTTCGGCGGCACCGACCGCGTCGTCGTCGCCGCCGGCACCTCCTGTGAGGAGCAGCTCGACGCGCTGATCGAGCCCACGCCGATGCACCCGGTCGAGCTGATCGCGCCGCGGGAGTGAGACGCGCGGCGGCTCGACGCTGCGGCACCCGATCGCGTCGGCCGCGTCAGACGAGCGTCGTCCGACAACGAACGCTTAATAGGCGCGCTCGTGACCATCTCTGATATGAACGCTGCGCCACAGGAGATCACGTCGCTCGTCGGCCGCGAGGTGTACTCGAACAACGGCGTCTTCGTCGGCGAGATCGAGGACGTCCGGCTCGACCTCGACGCGCGGGCGGTGACCGGGCTCGCGCTCGCCGAACTCAACCACGAGCTGTTCGCGGGGCGGGTCGACGGGAACACCGGCGTCATCGTCCCGTACCGCTGGGTCCGCGCGGTCGGCGACGTGGTCCTGATCAACGACGTCATCGAGCGGCTCGACACCGACGAGGAAGCCGACGCCGACACCGAGGTCCAGCCGACCTGATCGCGGACGTCTATTTGACCGGATCCGTGGAGAGAGAGTTCCGCCGGACAGATTAGAAGGGCAGGGCGTCCCGCAGGCTCTCGAGGAACCCGCGGGCCTCCCGGCGCTCGCGCTCGAAGACGGGGTACAGCGCGTCGAGGAAGTCGGTCTCGTTCTCGAACTCCTCTCGGGAGACTTGGTCGAGCGCGTCCGCGAGGTCGATCGTCCGCCCCTTGGCGTCGTACGGGATCGCCTGGTCGTCGACGGCGTCGAGTATCTCTTCGCCCGTCGCGGGGAACGACACGCCCGCCTCCTCGATCCGGGCGTCGAGCACGGCGATGCCGAACTCGATCGCCTCGGGCTCCGAGGAACTGCCGCCAGGTGGCCGTGCTGCCATCGATACGTGGTACTCCCTCGGAGGGCTTTAAACCCCTGCCCGTGAGTCGCCCCCGAGACACGACGGGAACTTTCCGCTCGGGGGCCGACGGCCGTCCGCGACCCGACACCCTCACTCGGGAACCGACTCGCTCGGCGGTACCGCGTCGAGCACGACGAGTTCGATCCCGTCGCCGGCCCGGTCGAAGGCGGCGACGGAGTCGTCGTCGTACGGCGGCACCGCGACGAGGACGACGGCGGCCAGATCGTCTGTCCTCGACACGCCGAGGAACCCGTTCGGGTGCGAGAGGAACCGCGCGCCGCCGCTGCCGACGGGGGTCCCGAGATCGACGCCGAACACCGCGTTCACCGGCGCGCGACGTCGGCCAGCGTGAAGTGGGTCAGCACGGGCGTCGCCGGGTCGAGCCCCAGGTCCCGGTCGAAGTCGCCGGCGGCCGTCGCCGAGAGCCGGACGTTGGTCTCGGCCGGGTCGGCCTCGGCCGCCCGTTCGAGAAGTACCGTCAGCAGGTCCCGAGTGACGTGGATCACGCCCATCAGATCCCGATCGCGGACCGAAGCGTCTTCGCGTACAGTCCGGGCGCCTTCCGGCGGGAGTTCGAGAGGGCCTCCTCGACGGCGATCGCGGCCCCGTCGTGGACGCCCACTCCGTGGCCGACCAGCACCCGATCCGGATCCAACCCGGAGAGAGCCGCCGTCGGCGGCGTCAGCCGGAGCATCGGGTGGACGCCGAGCCGCTCGCGATCGCCCCGGAAGAACGACGCCGACCCGAGCGACTCGGGGACGATAAGCGTCTCGCCGTCGAAGAGACCGACCTCCTGCCACGGCGGGACCGTGGAGTCGCGGATCCGGAACGCCTCGAACCCCGTCTCTGCGAGCCGAGCGCCGAACCGCTCGACCGGCGCGTCGAGTTCCTCGCCGACGCCCGTCATCCACTCGGGGAGGTACACCGGGACGTCGTGGCGCCCGGCGAGCGCCGCGCTGTCGCGCCGGTGTCGATCGAGCCCGACGACGACGCCGGCGACCGTCCCGAGGTCCGCGAGCAGGTCGTCGACGCCGGGCGCGTCGACCGGGTCGATCACCCAGACGTCGTCGTCGGCAGTCTCCTCGTTCGGCACCGCGATCGCGTGGCTCGCCCGCTCCATCGACTCGCCGGGGTACGCGATCCAGCCGACGCCGCCGTCGTACCGGTCGATCTCGTGGAGGTTCGGGTCGCCGTCGGCTTTCAGTCCCATACCCGATCGTCGGCCCGGACGCCCTTCAACTTCCCTCCGGCGAGAGCGTCGGCAGAACGACGCGCGGCGGTCGTGGAGGCCGTCGATCGGGGCGTTACACGTGCGCCGACCGGCGCCGCTACCCGTCGATCTCGTCGAGGATCCGCTCGCGAATCGGGCCCGCGTCGACCGGGGCCCACGCCTCGATATCGTAGGTCACGTCGACGAGCGTCTCCAGTCGCTCCGTGTCCTCGGCTCCGATCGCCGCGATCGCGTCCGCCGAGAGGCGGTCGAACACCGCGTCCGCCAGCGTCTCCCGGTCCACTCCGCGCTCGGGCACGTCGAGGATGTGCGGGAGGTCCTCGGCGCCCGACGGCAGCGACGGGAACGCCGCGGGGCCGACCGCGAGCGCGACGTCGGGAGCGACGTCCGTCGGTTCGCGCTCGGCGTCGTTGGTTCCGCGTGTCTCGTCGTCGGCTCCGCGTACTTCCTCGTCGTCGCGTACTCCGTCACCGGGTTCGAGCACCTCGTCGCCGACGTCCGGGATGCCGACGCCGTCGGGAGGCGAGCCGTCCTCGGCGAGCGCCGCCGGCGGGGCTGGCACGAGTACGTACTCCGCGACGGCGACGTCGATGGCGGCGGCGATCGCGTCCTCGTCGACCTCGGATCGCTGCTTGAACGCCAGCTCGGAGAGCGCGCGCGACAGCTCCTCGCGGGTGAACCACCCGAACAGGTCGACGACGCCGGCGAGGTCGTCGCGTGCGGCGACGCCGGACGCGTCGCTCATCGGTCAGTCCTCCCCCGGCACGACGTCGGTGACCCGTTCCGGGACGCCGACCGCGGCGCCGCCGCGCTCGTCATCTAGGTCGGCGCGGGCGGCCTCGGCGACCTCCGCGGGCGTCACCGGCGCGTTCCGCCACGCCGGCAGGCGGGTGTCCGGCCCCGGAGCGCCCAGCGAGTCGGCGTACGTCTCCACCTGTGTGCGCTCGTCGGCGGGGTCGTAGTCGAGGCCGTTGAACGCGGCGTCGGCGGCGTACCCGCGGATCAGCCCGTCGGCCGCCTCGCGGTAGCGGTCGGCGAGCGTCTCGTAGGCCACCGTGACGCCGGCGTCCTCGACCGCGCGCAGCGTCGCCTCTCCGACCGCCCGGCTCATGTCCGCGAGACCGGTCGGGCCGTCGACGGAGCGGTGGTCGTGTTCGTACCGGCCGAGGTCGACCTGCGCGCTCCCCGCGAACCCGGCGTACGCGAACGCCTCGCCGAGCGTCCCGACCTCCAGCCCCCAGCCGCGCTGCACGCGGAGCCGCGAGAGGAGGTCGCTCGTGGCCGCGAACTCCCCGGCGAGCGCGTAGCGGAACGCCGAGAGGTACTCGAGCACGCCGACCTCGCGGGACGCCGTGGCGTCGTCGAGCGCGCGGAGCAGCGGACGGAAGAACAGCCGAAAGAGCCGGCCGTACAGCGTCCCGTCCTCGACGCGGGCGTAGTACCCCTTGGCGAACTCGTGTCCGCGGGCGACCGGGAACAGCAGTCGGTTCACGAACGCCGGCGAGTACGTCTTGGCGTCGGCGTCGTGAACCACGACGAACTCGGCGTCGAGGGCGCGGCCGATCCCGAGCCACACGTCGCGTCCCTTTCCGCGGGCCCCGTCGAGACCGCGCTCCGCGAGCAGTTCGGTGAGCCGCGGGCCGCCGCACCACAGCGGTTCGACGGCGACGTCGAACCCGTCGAGCCAGTCGGCGAACGGCCCGACGCGCTCGGCCGGCGCGCGGAGCGGGACGACCACGCGCGTCGGATCGACCGCCTCCAGCGCCGTCAGGACGCGCTCGGCCGCGAGCGTCCCGTACTCCCGTTCCGTCATCGGCACCACCACCGCCGCCCGGCCGGTCGGGGCGTCCGGCCGGTGGTCGGTCAACGCGTGCAACGTCGTCACGCGCTCTTGGACGTACTCCATCACCACCCGACAGGGGCGGGACGCCCTAAACAGGTGCGATACCCGTTGGGCGTGCCGGTCCCGACGAGACGACCCCCGGTCTCGACGGGACGACACCCGGCCTCGACGAGACGATCGCTCCGAGCGCGGCCGCGAAACGGGGAACGATCAGGCGGCGGGGTCGCGCCGGCGGCGCCGCCGGGGATCCGGTCGAACCGTGCCAGTACCGCGTAGGCGGCGACGAGCGCCGTCAGCCCGCCGGCGAGCGCGAGGAAGAC
>NZ_WPCE01000160.1 GCF_009742825.1 Halorubrum sp. CBA1125 | reverse complement strand
CGGCGACGAAGCCGTACAGCCCGTCGGGGCCGATCACGCCCGGCGCGAACGTGTGGACGTGGCTGCAGACGAACAGGTAGTAGCGGCCGTCGGCGACGACGACGTGCGGGCGTTCGAGCTCCTGGTTCACCTCGAGGGCGTCGAGGAGCGGCGGCCGGAGCTCCCACGAGAGCGGGTCGCCCGTCTCGGAGACGGCGACCCCGACGCAGCCGTTGAACTCCCGGCGGCGAGTCGTCGCGGCGTCGTCGCCGTCGCGTTCGGGCGCCGGAACGTTCCCCTCGAAGAGCAGGTACGTCTCGCCGGTCGCCGGGTCCTCGAAGAACCACGGGTCGCGGAAGGTGTAGGTCATCCCCCGCGACTGCGCTTCGGTCTCGTACCGCTCGCCGTCCGGTCGCAAGAGCGTCTCGTGGGTCCACGGCCCTCCGAGAGCGACGCCGTCGGCGTCGGCGGTCACCCGACCGCCGTGCGCGACCGCGATCCGCTGGGAGTACGTCAGCTCCTCGGCGGTCTCGTCGCCGGCGGCCGTGTAGTAGAGGTAGCAGTCGCCGTCGTCGTACAGCGCCGAGCCGGCCCACTGGCGCTGACCGAGCGCGCCGCCGTCGAAAACGGGGCCCACGTCCTGCCAGCTCTCGCCGTCCGCCGAGCAGAAACAGCGGATCTCCGCCACGTCGTGTCTGGTTCCGGGGAGCAGATCCGCGGGAGCGGTCAGCGAGAAGGCCACCCGCCACCCGTTCACGTCGGCGATCTCGCCGTGTCGGTCGCGCAGCAGCCACGTGTCCCAGACGTGCAGCTCCGGGAACGGATCGACTCGCGGCGCTCCCGCCGGCGGGGCGACGTTCCCGTGGCGGCGCTCGATCGACGCGGCCTGATCGCGGGTCCACCGCGAGCGCGGACGGCCGTCGTCGCCGCCCGGTGAGTCGTGCATACGCCCCCTCCACGACGAACCGAATAAAGGCTTTTCAGTCGGAACGGCCGCCGATATCGGCGGCCGCCGTCACGAGGTTCGAGCGGTTCGGCGCGGAAATAAAACGTTTTTATAACAGCCGTGGTAGTTCAAAACATGGTAGAACGAGGCACCGGACGAGACGGGTCGGTCCGCGCCGGCACCGTCCGTGATCGTGGGGGAGCGCCCAGAGAACGGATCCGTCGGAGCAGCGACGCGCCTGGTCGGTCGACCGACGACGCTCAGTTCCGTTCCGGCCACGGGTGGTGACCGTGGAGCGCGCGGAACTCACGGAAACGCTGGAGGACGCCGGGCTCTCGCCGTACCAGGCGGACGCGTACGTAACCGTCCTCGAACTCGGCTCGGCGCCCGTCACCCGCGTCGCCGACGCCAGCGGGGTCCCCGACCCGCGGATCTACGACGTGTTGCGCGACCTGGAGAGCGCGGGATACATCGAGACGTACGAACAGGAGTCGCTGTACGCCCGGGCGAACGACCTCGACGAGATCGTCGACGACCTCGAGTCGCGAGCGAGCCGGTTCACCGCGGCGACCGAGGAGATCGAGCGCCGCTGGAACGAGCCCTCGGTCGAGCAGTCGACGGTGAGCATCGTCACGCGGTTCGAGACGGTGATCAAGAACGCCGACGAGTTCATCCGCGAGGCGGAGACGCAGGTGAGCGTCTCGCTCGGCGTCGACCACTTCGAGCGGCTCCGTCCTGCCCTGCGCGCGGCGACGGAACGCGGAGTTCGGGTCAACCTCTCGATCCACACGCCGAACGGCGGCACGGAGTCGCTGCCCGACGCTGAGGAGCTGCGCGAGGTCTGTTCCGAGGCGCGCCACCGGCAACTCCCCTCGCCGTTCGTGGTGATCGTCGACCGGACGAAGACGTGTTTCGCGCCGCACGCGGGTTCGACGAACGAGTACGGCGTGCTCGTCGACGACAGCACCCACACGTACGTGTTCCACTGGTACTTTCTCACGACCCAGTGGGACACCTGGGAGCCGATCTACACGGCCCTCGACGGCGAGCCGCCGATCGAGTACATCGACATCCGCTACTGCGTCCGCGACGTCGCCCCCCTGCTTCGCGACGGGGCGACGGTCCGCGTCCGGATCGAGGGGGCCGACACCGAGACCGGTGCCGACCGGCTCGTCGAGGGAACGATCGCCGACGTCGTCGTCCCCGGCGCCGACGAGTCGGTCGACGCCGGGACCATCGCGAGCTACGGCGGCCGGGTCGGGCTGGTCGTCGACACCGACGACGGCGCGGTTGAGGTCGGCGGCTGGGGCGCGATGGTCGAGGCGGTCGAAGCCCACCAGATCACGGTCGTCGACGTGGAGTGAGAGGAAACGGCGGAAAAGCGCGGCGACCGGATAGACGAGAAACGGGCGTCCTCGCCGCTCGCTACTCCAGCGAGTGCGTGATCGCGTCGCCGCTCGCCCGGTCGAACAGGTGGATGTTCTCGCGGTCTATCACGATCCGGACGTCGTCGCCCTCGGCGATCTCCGTGTCGGGCGCGAGGTTGATGAGGAGTTGGCCCTCGCCGCGCCCCTCGGCGCTCGCCTCGACGTCGCGGTCGAACAGCAGGTAGGCGTTCACCTCCTTGCCCATCGGTTCGATCACGTCGACGACGGCGTCGAACGCCTTCGTCGGCGAGGCCGCCTTCCGGGAATCCTCCTCCAGGAACACGTCCTCGGGGCGGATGCCGACCGTGATCTCCTGGCCCGGGGTGACGCCGTGCGTCGCCGGGTCGAAGTCGATCTGCGTGTACTGGGACTCGAAGCCGCCGTCGACGACCTCGCCCTCGACGAAGTTCATCGCGGGCGACCCGATGAAGCCGGCGACGAACCGGTTCGCCGGCTCGTTGTAACACTCGAGCGGGGGTGCCACCTGCTGGAGCACGCCGCTGTTGATGACGGCGATGCGGTCCGACATCGTCATCGCCTGCGCCTGGTCGTGCGTGACGTAGACGATGGTGGTGTCGAGCTGACGGTGGAGCCGCTGGAGCTGGGTGCGCATGTGGACCCGCAGCTCCGCGTCGAGGTTCGCCAGGGGCTCGTCCATCAGGAACGCGTCCGGGTTGCGGACGATCGCTCTGGCGATCGCGACGCGCTGGCGCTGTCCGCCGGACATCTCGCTCGGCATCCGGTCCATCATCCCCTCCAGCTGGACGATGTCCGCCGCCTCCTCGACGCGGCGGTCGATCTCCTCCTGGTCGTACTTCCGCAGCCGGAGCCCGAAGGAGATGTTGTCGTAGACGTCCATGTGCGGGAACAGCGCGATGTTCTGGAACACCATGGAGATCCCGCGGTCCTTCGGCGGGAGGTCCGTCACGTCGCGCCCGCCGATCTCCACCGTCCCCTCGGTGGGGAGCGTGAGCCCGGCGATCGTCTCCATCGTCGTCGACTTCCCGCACCCGGAGGGGCCGACGAAGGTGACGAACTCCCCGTCTTCGATCTCCAGGTTCATGTCGTCGACTGCCGTTACGTCCTCGTACCGTTTCGTGATTCCCTCTAGTTTGACTGATGCCATGGTTACTCCTTGACCGCCCCCGTAGTGAGGCCGCTCACGATCTTCTCCTGTGCGACGACGACGAGGATGGCGACGGGCAGCACCGCGACGATGCTGGCGGCCGCCATCAGGTTGTACAGCACCTCGAACTCGCCCTGGAACCGCAGGATGCCTTCGAGCATCGGCGCCCAGTTCTGGGGACGCCCGTCGGTCATCAGCGAGCTGAAGAAGTACTCGTTGTACACCGAGATGAACGTCAACACGCCGGCGGTCGCGACGCCGGGCGCAGAGAGGGGAACGATGACGCGGAACAGCGCGCCGAGCCGCGTCGTCCCCTCGACCCGGGCCGCGTCCTCTAACCCGTCCGGGATCTGCGAGTAGAACGTCATCAGGATGAAGATCGACAGCGGCAGGAAGATCGCCGACAGCGGGATGAAGATGGCGTACGGCGTGTTGTACAGCGACCCGGCCGAGAGCAGCGGCCGCAACACGTCGACGTTGGTGTTGAACAGCCGGTTCAGCGGGATGAAGAAGGCCGCCGGCGGGAAGAAGGACGTCACGAGCACCAACAGGAGCATCGCGTTGCGTCCCCGGAACCGGAGCCGGCCGAACACGTAACCGGCGAGGCTGCCGACGAGCAGCACCGCGACCGTCGCGACCGTCGCGATGAGGAAGCTGTTGAACACGTACCGGTGGAACGGGAGCGTGGTGAAGATATCGATGAAGGCGGCGGGATTGAACCCGGCGGGGAGGAACACGCCGACCTCCGAGAGGTTGTTCCGCGGCGTCAGCGCGACCACCAACAGCCAGTAGAACGGGAACAGCGTCGTGACGAGGAAGAAGAACGTCGCCACGTAAAACGTTGCGCGGTACGCCCGGTCCGGGTTCGAGATCATCTTCGCGGCCCACGCCTCGACGATCCCGCGGTCGAGGTCGGGCTCCTCACGGCCCGCCTGCTCGGCCATCTCGACGGTCGGATCGGGTTCGTCCGCCGCGCCGCCGTCGGCGACCGGCTCGCGGTCCGCGGGGTCGGCGCTCATGCGACACCCCCGTCGCTGTTGCGTAACGCGAGCAGGTACACCACGACGAACCCGCTGATGACCACGGCCGTCAGGAACGCCACCGCGGACGCGGTCGCCCAGCGGCGGCTCTCCTGGAGCGCGATGATCACGAGACACGTCAGCGAGGGGACCGTCTCACACCCCGCCGTCGCGTCGATCAGCCCGTAGATCCGCATCGCGTCCATCGTCCGGAACAGCATCGCGACGAGCAGGGCGGGCGCGACGAGCGGCAGCGTGATGTACTTGAACCGCTGCCACGGCGAGGCACCGGACACCTTCGCGACGTCGTAGAGCCCGCGGTCGATGCTCTGGAGCCCCGCCAAGATGAGAAGCGCCATGAACGCGGTCGTCTTCCAGATGTCGGCGACGAGCACGATGAGGAAGGAGTCGTCGCTGCTCGCGAGCGGCGTCTCGCCGAACACGCCGATCGACTGCATGAACTCGGTGCCGAACCCGATGGTCGGGTTGAAGATGAGGAAGAAGATCATCCCCTGGATGACGATGGGGATGGCCCACGGAATGATGATCGACACCCGAACCCACCGGCGGCCGTAGAAGTCCTGGTCGAGCACGAGCGCCTGCCCGAACCCGATCAGCGTCTCGAAGACGACGCTCAATATCGCGAACGCCAGCGTGACGAAAAGCGCCTGCTGCAGGAACGGCGCACCGAACTCCACGAACGGGAGCGAGTCGGTGAGCGACACCGAGATGAACTGCTGGGTGAACGCCGTGTTGCCGGTGAGCAGGTTGACGTAGTTGCGGAACCCGACGAACTCGCCGAACGGGTCGCCGAGGCGACCGCGTCGGCCAGAAGCGAGAACCGGAACGTCTCGATGAGCGGGTAGAACGCGACGACCGCGAGCAGCAGGAACGCGGGGAGTAACAGAACGTACGCGTACACCTCCTCGCTCTGGGTTTCCAGCCAGTTGAGCGGGCGGGCGAACAGCGAACCGCCCCCGTCCGCTCGCGTGTCGGTTGACATCTTCCGTCCCCCTTATGCTAGGTCCGACTCGATCGACTCGAGCGAGCTCTCCAGGTCGGACATCGCCTGTTCGGGGGACTTCTCCGCCTGGTAGGCCGCTGAGACCTCGGAGGCGACCTGCGCCTCCTGGTCGGGCCACGCGACGGTGACGGGACGCGGAACCGTGTTCTGCCCGGAGACCGCGAGCGTGTCGAGGAAGTCCCCGAGCGCGCCGACGGCGTCGGGATCGACGTCCTCCGTCACCGACGGGTCCGGCGGCAGGTAACCCCCCTCGGCGAAGTTGTTCACCATCACGTCCTCGTTGGCGAACGCCTCGAGCACCTGAACGGCCGCGTCGAGCCGCTGGGTGTTCGGGTTGATGGTGAGGTGCCACCCGCCGAGCGCCGCGGCGGGACCGCCGGTGCCCTCGTAGTTCCCCTCGCCGGCCTCGACGCCGTACGGCAGCGGCATGACGTCATAGTCCGCGGCGTCGAACGCGTCGGAGTCGAGGTTCAGCGGGATCGCGTACGGCCAGTTTCGATGGAAGATCGCGTTGCCCGAGGTGAACGGTTCGCGGGACGGTTCCTCGGTGAACGAGATGAGGTCGGTGGTGGAGATCTGCGGGAAGTCCGGGTGTGCGTACTCCGCGTCCGGTCCCTCCATGAACGACCGCATCATGCGGATCGTGTTCAGAACTGGCTCGTCGGTCACCGTGATCGGGCGGTCGCCGATCGGCCCGAAGAGGTTCTCGTGGTCCCCGAAGTACGCCCCGCCGAAGGAGGTCATCGTCTCGTTGAACGTACAGCAGGCGAGCCCGACGTAGTTGTCGGCCTGCGTGGTGAAGCCGTAGTCGATCTGGTCGCCGTCGGGACCGCCGTTCTGCTCCCACACGTCGGCGACCACCTCGGCGAACTCCTGCCAGCTCAGCGGTTCGGTCGCCCAGTTGTCGCCGTCCGGGTCGTAGCCCGCGTCCTCGACGAGGTCCTTCCGGTAGTGCATCACCGGGTAGTCGGGGAACAGCGGGAGCCCGAAGAGGTCGCCGCTCTCTGGGTCGCTCGCCGTGCTCACCGCGCTCTCGAGGTAGCTGTTCTGGACGTACTCGAGCGTGTCCGAGGAGAGCTCCTCGCTCAGGTTCACCAGCTGGCCGCGCGCGATGAACGGGATCGTCCACCCGGAGTCCATCATGAAGATGTCCGGGCTCGCGCGTCCGGCGTCGAGCGCCGAGGTGAACTCCGAGCGGCGGGCGCCCGACTCGAAGTCGCCGGGCAGGATCTCGACCTCGATCGACTCGTCGAGCCCGGCGTCGTACAGGCTCTGTGTCACCGTGTCGGAGATCCCCTCCCACTCGGCGTCCATCGTGATCTGGATCGGACCGTCGCCGCCGCCGCCGCCGCCGCCACCG
>NZ_WPCE01000289.1 GCF_009742825.1 Halorubrum sp. CBA1125 | reverse complement strand
GAACACGCCGCGGTAGCTGTCTGCCATCGAGAGCGGTACGGCCGACGGCGAATTAAATCTCTCGTCCGCGCTCGCCGGGCGGCTCTGCCGGGTGACGCCGCATCGGTCCGCCTCCCCGAGACGGCGCGGCATCGGTTTCCCTCATCGAGGCGGCGCGACATCGGTCCGTGACGCGGGATTTTAGACGCCGCGGGGCCACGATCGGACGTGGGCCTGTACGACACCTACCTCGCCGTCCGCCACCGGTTCCACGACGGGGACCCGCCCGAGCACGTCGCCCTGGTGCTCACGGAGCGGGACCTCCTCGCCGACGGGGCCTTCGACACGCTCGCGGCGGCGCTCCGGTGGGCCTTCGAGTACGGCGCGACTCGCGTCACCGTCTCGGTCTCGGTGCTCGACGCCGCCGTCGTCCCGACGCTCCTCCGGGAACTCCGGCGGCTCGACCCGCCGGAGCCGTTCGTCGCCCACGGGCCCGACGCGACGGATGCCGACTACGAGGTCGACGCGGCGGAAGTCGACCGACCTGCCGTGACGGACGACGACCAGCCCGACGTGACGAACGACGACCAGCCCGACGTGACGGACGACGACGGCGAGATCGACTCCCGGACGCGGGCGGAGTCGACGGCGGCCGACGGTGACCTCGACGACGTTCCGATCCGGATCACCGTCGGTCTCGGCGGCAAGGCGGAGTTCGCGGCCGCGGTCCGCGAGATCGCCGCCGACGTCGACGCGGGCGAGCTGGACCCGGCGGCGATCGACGAGGCGGACGTCACCGACCGGCTGGTCTTCCCGGAGGAGCCCGACCTCGTGATCAAGACGGGCGCCGAGCGGCTCTCCGACTTCGGTATCTGGCAGTCGGTGTACGCCGAGCTGTACTTCACCGACGTGAACTGGCGCGACTTCAGGCGGCGCGACTACCTCCGCGCGGTGCTCGACTTCCAGGACCGTCAGCGACGGTTCGGGCGCTGAGGACCTCGGGGCCCTGAGTTGGCAGCCCTCACCACAGGAACGCGAAGAGCAACGAGAACGTGACGAGCGCGCCGACCGTCGAGAGGATCGGGACCACGTTCTGCATCAGCACGACGCGCGCGCTCGTCGCCGGGTTGAACAGGTCCGCCGCGGACGGGATGTCCGACGGGTCGCCCTGGCCTATCTCCGAGATCTCGTCGACCTTCAGGGCGCCGACCGACACGTTCGGCCGCTTCTTCCCGCGGAGCCCCTCGCTGGCCGTGACCGTCCGGGTCGCGCGTCCCCAGCCGAGCCCGACGATGGACATCGTCGCGATGATCACGAACGACGCGGGGATGCCGACCGCCGAGAGACTGATCACGATCCCCGAGGAGACGACGGCGACGACGATCGCCGCGGTCAGCGGCAGCTCGGTGATGTCGTTCCCGAGCGTGTCGAGCGTCCGTCGGGCGATCGTGAACGCGCCGACGGCCACCGCCGCGCTGCCGAGCAGGATCATGGGCGTCATCTCGACGCCCGCGCCGACCAGCGGCGCGATGGCGTTCGCGATGTTCGAGGTCCCCGAGGAGAACGCCATCAGACACCCGATCGCGATGACCACGACCCCGCCCACCAGCTCGCGCCGGGTCGTGTTCGGCCCCGGGACCGGGCGCGGGAGCGCGCCCGACCGGTCGATCTCGATCAGCGAGCCGTCGGTGCTCTCGATCGCCACCCACTGGTCTATCGTCGGGTAGAAGTACCGGCCGATGACGCCGGACACCCAGAAGCCGATGATCGGCGCGACGATCCACCAGACGGCGATCTCGCCCATCACGGCCCAGTCGAGCGTGCCGGTCGCCAGCCCGAGCCCGGCGATCGCGCCCACGGCCGTCATCGACGTCGACGCCGGCACCCCGGCGTAGTTGCCGACGAACAGCGCCCCGCCGATGAAAAACAGGACGACGATGCTCGTCTCCAGCGTGAACACGTTCGCGCCCGTGACGAGGTCCTCTCCGAGCGTCGTCACGACCCGCTGTCCGAGCGTGCCCGCGCCCACGAAGAAGAACACCGACATCAGCGCGGCGGCGCCGGACTTCGAGATCACCTTCGCGCCGACCGCGGGCCCGAACGCGGGACCCGTCGTCGCCCCGCCGATGTTGTACCCGACGAACGCCGCGACCGTGACCCCGACGAGAAGGAGCGGCTCCACCATACGTTCCTGCAAACGACACACGCCGGGTTAAACGAACGGGTCTTCGACCGACGCCGCCGGCCGGGGCGGCGTCCGCGGCGGCGTCTCGGACCGAGCGCCGGTCGAGCCGTGCCAGGGATTCCGGATCGCCACGGTGTCGGGGTTCGGGATCAGCACGGTTTACGCCCGCGCCGCGACCGGCTACGCATGCTCATCACGGGCGCGACGCTTGGCCGACGGACGGGTGCGCGACGTGCGCGTCGGCGACGACGGGGCGATCGCGGCGGTCGCGGAGGGGCTCGAGCCGGCGCCGGACGACCGCGAGATCGACGCGCGGGGGAAACACCTCCTCCCCGGCGCCGTCGACGTCCACGTTC
>NZ_WPCE01000030.1 GCF_009742825.1 Halorubrum sp. CBA1125 | reverse complement strand
TTTTCTCGTCGGGTTCTCTCGCTCACTTCGTTCGCCTCGAGAACCGCTCCTCGAAAAACCTGGTGGGAAAAAGCCGACGGCTCGGCCGCCGGCCTCGCCGTCGGTGAAACGCCTCGCTGCGCTCGGCGTATGCTGGCGTCCGCTCCGATCGATCCCTGAGTTGCCTGTACTGACCGCAGCCGGGTCAGAATATGTCTCCTGTTGAGGATTTCAACAGAGCCGGACGTGCTTGAACCACTCCCGACAGTCCCAATAGCGGAGCACCATGCCAACCTTTAGGAGAGGTGCCGTACATCTCCGTCTATGGCAGCCCTCAAGTCCCTCCAACCAGCAGTCGGTGCGTTACTCCGGAACCCGGTCCTCATCGTACTCGTCGGACTCTACGGTCTCGTACAGCTCCCTCAGCTCCTCCTCCAGCCGTCTCAGCCAATTCTCGCGGCCGTCGTTTCGCTCGGTGCGAGTGGTATTCTACTTCTGGCAATGCCGTTCATTCAGGGCGGCCTCCTTGGGATGGCGGACGAAGCGCTTACCGGACGGACCAATTTGAGCACGTTCATCGCCGAGGGGAAGCGGAACTACGTGACATTGTTGTTGGGGTATTTCGCGATCTTCGCGATCAACCTCGTCCTCGGTGTCGCCATGGTCTTCGCGGTCATCATCGGCGGCTTCGGCTTCGCCGTGGGGAACGGCCAGCCAAATCTCGCGGTGCTTGCCGTCGTCGCCGTGGTCGGCCTGCTGGCCCTGTTAGCGTATCTGTTGTTCGCATTCTTCATCCAGTTCTACGCTCACGCGGTCGTGTTGAGTGGTTCCGAATTAGTCGCTGGCTTCAAACAGAGTGTCGCGCTCGTGCGACAGAACCTCTTGAGTACATTCGGGTATTCGCTGATCCTTCTGGTCGGTGGCGTCGTTCTCGGAGGCATCAGCGGACTCGCCTCGTTCATCTTCGCCCCGCAACCGGCCGACTTCCCGTTCTCGTTCCCTGAAGTCTCGACCGTACTTGTCGCGGTCGCCGCGGTTGTCTATATCCTCTCCATCGCGGTGCTCGGCGGGTTTTACGCGACCTACTCGGTTTCGTTCTATCGCTCCATCGAGGCGTAGACACCGAGGATCCTCCCCACGGTCGCCCTGAGAACAAGCCGAAGATGGTCTCGGTCGTGGTCTGGCGCGCACCACGGGGCTCACCGTCGGTCCTACGAGCGAGCAGTCAGAGAAATGGTTCTGGCTCCGGACCGACGAATGACTCGATAGTGGGTCGGCTCAAATGGTCAAGGATGGGCCGTGCGGCGTCTCCGGGACCGGACCGCAAGGACACTCTGTTGCCGGGCCGGCGTGTACCACGGGTCTTACCGGTGGCCGACAAGCGATAGAAGCCCCGCGTTGTTGGTTGATCAACGGCCTCGGTTAGAACACGGTCAGGATCGTCCCTTCGTGTGATATGAAGTCGGTCGAAAATCGCTATCCGAATTTTGAGAGATCCCTATAGACTTCGTGGGGCGTAAGATGGATTGATTTGGTTCTGTTGAAATCCTCTTCTTCAGATCTATTCTCGTCTGAAACAGCCAGTCGCTGAGGAGTGCGAACTGGCCAATGTTCTGTCTCCCTAAACAAGCATATATCCGTCCCTTAGCGGGATCTCAGTCCCACTTCCACGATTTTTAAGTTGTAAAATAGTTATGGAGATACTATGTACGAATTGGTCCACCGCTATGCCCCCCAGAGTCCCGCTGGTCGAACTGCGATTGCTATCATCGGCTGCTTGATCGGTGTCCCAGCATTTGTGCTCGGACTCATCGGACTGGGTGGAAACGTTGCGGCAGGCCTCTTGTTTCTCTTGCTTAGTACGGTAATACTTGGAATCTCCGGACAGTTGATACTAGGGGTCGTCCGTCAGGCGAATGCGGCTCCACTATCCAGTCCACAGGACGATCCGCAGATGGACGACGCAAATGAAACACCAATTGAAACGCTTCGACGACGATATGCGGAGGGCGAAATTGATGACGAAGCATTTGAGCGACGTCTCGATCAACTCGTCAAAACAGAAGAACCGGAACAGCGGAAGACCGAGAGCGAACGGGTGTTAGAGTAATTATTTGTACTGATCAATTTGTGACTCATTTGTGTTAAACGCAGCAGGAAAATCTCTAGACTGGATTTGGCAATTTACTACCGTTTCACTCTTTTAGAGGTTCGAAATCCTCCAGTACAATCCACATCACGGCAGCGAAGAGGAGACTGGTTAGTATTAGGATGCGGAGCCCGACAGCGGTATAGAGCCCAACTGCTACGATGTACCCAGAAACAACTGCTACTGGGGTTCTAAAGCTCTTGTTGCGGTAGCTGAAGACAGCTAGCAAAGCGACTCCAATCGTTGCAGAGAGACCAATCACATACAGTCCCATACGTAGTAACCCGTGGCCCCAAGCCCCTCTTTGAAACCCAACTAATGAATAGCAGTCTGATTCATACACGATATAATTCTCTTCCGTTGTATCAGTCGAGATCTCGTATTCCTCCGGATGCATGGTTGTAGTGTATCCCCCATCCGACTGGAGTGTTGAGAGAAACACGTCTTGAGCATCTGGCGACAGTTCACTAAAGTCAGTTACTCGGTCATCAGCAGTAGTATCGCACTCCTCTACCTGAGATTCAACTCGGTAATCATGCTTCTCGGCATTTGACTGTATCATCTCAGCCCCGACAGGGATCATTAGCCCACTAGTGAGCGCAAACAGAGCGAGCATGATGACGGGGATGTGGTAGCGTGTCAGACCAGACCGAAGGAATACGAGCACTCCCGCGATAAGAAAAATAGCGATTGGAATACCTAATTGAATAGCAGATAGAGGGACCATATGGTGATTTTCAGAATAACATAGTATATATTTTGTGTGTTTCTATCAAATGTCGAATTTAATTTGTTGTTCAACTTATACTGAAACACTATCCAAAAGAACGCTCTCAACGATATCTCGGTACATAATTATCCTGTATTGAACACAGCTTAGTCAGAACGCATCACCTGCCGAGTATTTCAACAGGGCCAACTCGCCGTATATCACTTCGATGGCTATCCAGATGTTCACGATACCACCGTTTTTCCGCATCGTATCGACGGACAAGTGCCGCTACATACCACAGTTTCAGCACCATCGAAGCGGCTCCTGCAAGCACCGTTGCACGTGGCCGTCGTCGATACGCCGCGAAGAACGCGTATCCTGTCGCAGGGATATTGAGTACGTTGAGGATGTTTGGATAGGACAGTTCAAAAACCGGCTGTCCGTGTTCCGTCGTCCACCACTGTTCGGCCAGTACCACACGAGTCATCCACGCCTCGTCATTCACCGGCGGTGAAAACAAAACCGGGTTGACCACGGTGAAGATGACGGTAGCAACGGCAACTCGCCATCTCCGCTGATACACTGCGTACAGAAGTACAGGCAAGATGAGTGTTCGACTCCACCCGCTTTTCGGATTCGAATGCCGGTTCCAGAACATCTCTTTGAACTCGTCAGTCGATTCCATACGCAGGTTTGGCTCCCAAATCGCAAATAACTGAGTACGTGTATCGGCCGACCACACGTAGAGCACGAACGCTACTGATCGGTAGAGATGTCGTGTCGTTCAGGTGGAAAGGTACCAACCGAAGAGAAGAGGGCTCAACAGAAGTGTGAGTGGAACGGCAATCCAAACTTGTCCGGCGAGGAGATTGTACTGTCCGAGTGTGACGGAAACTGGCGTTCCTTCGACGTACCCAACGAGGAATTCGAAGCCGACCGTGAGGAGAGTCCAGAGAATCCCGACCACGAGTAATTCGAGAAGCGTGTACTCGACCGGAGTCCAGTTGAAATAGGCGAATGAGAGGGTGAGGATCGCTGTGACTAACAAGCCAGTACTGAGAACGTGGCCACTATAGTCACCGAATCGTGGAATGAGGACAATCTCTCTGAAGCCGCCATTCAGGATAGCCACGATCGCCATCACGATCCAGAGTCCGAGCGGATACAGCAACACGGAGAGCCGGACGGATTGTGTGTCTACCGCAATCAGTGAACTCATATTTGCGTTCCATCACACCGGAATCACAAAATGCTGTGTTTCACCACGGCTGCGAGTTCTAAACTGTCGGCTGCTGTGATTCTGGGAGTGTTTTATGAACGCGGCTGCTGATTCACCAGTTATGTATCCGTTGAGAAACGGGGGTCTGCGACGACGGGTTCTCGGGTTTTTCGCTCTCACGTATCTCTTTTCGTGGCTCTGCTGGGGTGTTGGGTCAGCCCTCGGGACAGATACCGCTGGTTGGTCGGTTCTGAGTACGCTGGCTGGCTTTGGCCCGCTTCTAGCAGGCGGGTTCTACAGCTTCCGCGACGGCGAGGCGCGCTCGTGGGCGCGGCAAGCCGTCCACTGGCGTGTCGGTGGTCGGTGGTGGCTCGTGGCGGTCCTCGTTGCACCGGTTTTGTCGCTTCTCGGCTATGGCGTGTTTCTCTGGGTTACGGATGCGACGATGCAGATAACGAGCGATCCACTCTATATCCTGTACCCTGTCCTCTTCTTTTATATTCTGCTGTTGCGGGGTGGATTTGGTGAGGAGATGGGATGGCGGGGATTCGCGCTTCCGTATCTACAGACAAAATACAATACCACCATCGCGGCGTTTCTGATCGGGATCGGATGGGCTGGATGGCACTTACCGCTGTTTTTCATTCAGGATACACAGCAGGCGGGCTCGTTTAGTATCTATCTCGTTAGTGTGATTGGGCTCTCGATCGTCCTTGCCTGGTTGTACACCCGAACCCGTGGTAGTGTACTTCTCGTGGCGGTTTTCCACGCCCAATGGAACGTATTCGATAGCGGAGCGCTGTTTTCGATGCAAGCTACGGAGACGATTATTGCTCCTGTCGCATCAGCTGTCGTTATCTGGCTCGCTGCACTCTCGACCATCGCGTTTGATCAAGATGTGATGTTATCGATACAGGAGAGGCCGATCCTGCTTGACGGGATAGTTGAAAGTGAAAGTAATGACAGGTGAGCGACGTAGTCACGTCAGTTCGAACTAGTAGACAGGAACGCATATTGGTTTGTGAACTACCTAGTGCCTGTTTAGAACGACGTACGAGATACAGAGGATGATGAAGCGAACAGCATCAAGTCGAACTAGTTTGCCACCCGATGAATTTCTCGAATCCATACGTGAACCCAAAGAAGACAACGACAAACACGGACCAACGGAATACATCGAATGTGCCTGTGAAAGCAAGGACATTGAAAATATACGATAACGATGCGCCAACAAACGCAGCGAGGTAGAGATTGCGTCGGGTGTTCATAGGATGTTGTCTACCGAAGTTCGTTTAATTCTTTTCCAGAGGATCTCCTCGGGTCTATCTAACGATGATTGGTGCATACCCTAAGGAGTGATTTTCACCGCGTGAGCGATATTCGACTCGATCTTCACTTCCACCGAGCCTACTAGTAGATTCTCGCCCGGTAGTGTTGCGGGCGTACATTTCGAATTACCGGAGAGACGTCTCTATCTCATCGACGACAGTATCTACGAACTCGCCGGTAACCCGGCCCTGCCACGCTGCTAGATCTTCGATCCGCGGCGAGTGGACCGCCCACGGGGAGACGAACGACTCGCGCGGAACACCGCCGACTTCCCACACGTCGGAACTCAACGGCATAGAGTCTTCGTACTCCTTGGTCGAGATGGCGACTCCGAGGAACTGCTCGTCGTCGAACGGGTGCGAACTGTTATTGGCGATCAACCACGGACGCTGGCGGTCCTCGCCCAGCTTGAACGGGTCGGAACTCCGAACGACATCTCCTCGTTCCGGTTGCATTTATTACTCCCGCTCGCTCGGGTGTGGCTCGACCGGAGCGACGGCCTCCCAGTCGTCCGGATCGATGCCCCCATCCTCGTCGTCGAGCTGCTCCGTCGCTGTATGGAGGTCGTACGCGTCCTGAACCCGGTTCAGATCCTCGGTTATCGCCCAGTATTCCCCTTTGTGTCGGACGAGATCGCGCTGTTTCAGCCGAGAGAGAGCGGTTCCGACCGTGTTCGGGTCTTCCTCGATTCCGGTCGCAATTTCCGATCGGGTGAACGCCTTGTCCCGATTCGTGTATAGGTAGACGAGTACCTGCTTGGGAACGCTCGGACTATCCGGTAGCTTCCCCGTTTCGAATTCCTCGATACGGACGGGCATAGACAGTACTTAACGTGCTGATGTAATGAATATACTGCCGTACCGAAGTCACCGACGGTCAAGACAGATCCACTTTCACCGAGCCTACTAGTAGATTGTCGCCCGGTAGTGTCGCGGACGTACATTCAAATACGCTTAGCTCCCGTGTGAGATGTGTGGCTTCTTCCATTGACGAATTCATCGCGTTTGAGTTGAGAGGCGAACCCCATATCCGGGGGCGTCGAATCAGCGTCCGTCAGGTGTACGCCCTCGTCGAATAACGTGGTGAAGACCCCGAAGCAATTGTGGATCGGTGCGATCTCGACGTGGCCAATGTCTATCCGCGCTGGCGTACTATCACGACAAAGACGGCGACGTATTTGGAGACGGAAGGAATCCACGCCGAGCACGTCCGCGATGCGCTCTGGCAGGGAGCCGACGACGAAGCGGATGACCTTCCCGTACGCACGGGAACACGAACGTATCCTCGTGACGAGTGACGTGCAAGACTTCGGTGGATTACCACCTGCTGCTCACGTTCACCCCAGACGTTGAAGTACGAGGTCGTGGTACTACGACCCATGGCTTCAGACGGCAGCCGATGTCTTCGGTGTGGGGAACAGTTCGACTACGACGACGGCGCCTGTCCGAACTGTGGCTGGAGCAGCGCGGAGTTCCGGTCCCGTGGCCGGTACAACCTCGCGCGGCCGGGGACCGGCGAGTGGGGCGAGGACTGAACGGAGCGGACCCGGACGGCTGCGGCGAAGGTGGACGGCCGAATCGGCGGGGCGGCCGCGAGACTCAGTCGGACGCCCCGGACTGGCGTGCCTGGTGGAGGGCGTCGCAGACGCCGCCCTGGCCGTCCATGTTGACCTGCGCGAGACGGGCGCGGCGGTGGACGAGTTCGGCGTCGGCAGGAGCGATAGGCTCCCCCTCCGGGGTACGGAACAGTCGGTCGGACTCCGCGAAGTAGTCGAGTGAGCGGGCTTTCTCCAGGTATCGGTCGATATCGGCTGTCGACGTCACAACCGCGAACGCTCCCCCGGGGACGTCGATGGCGATTCGGTCGGCGGCGGCGTCTCGGTTGAGGTCGCTGCGTTCGAGGTGGGCGACCTGTTCGAGATCGAGGCCGGCGTCGAGAAGCGACTCGACGGCTGCGTACTGCCTGGAGAGGACGGCCTTCTCGTCGAGGGTCGAACGGACGTCAGTGACGCCGTCCTCGGCGTCCGGAAACGCCTCCGCGAACGAGAGGCCCTCATTGACACCGTGGTTCACCTCCGTCTCGTGCATGTGCTCGCGGAGTTCGATGGTACAGTCGTCGACCGACGGGAGCGCCTCGACGGCGTCGCGGGCGTCGACCGCCATCATCCAGGCGAACGCCGGCGAGCACCACGCTGTCGGGAGTGTGAACGCGACACGGACGTGCGCACCGTTCCCGCCGGCTTCGACGCGGATCTCGTCGACGTAGCCGAGTTCGACGATGGAGCGGTCGAGTTCGGGATCGGTGACCGGCTTGAGCGCCGATTGGATACGGTCGTGCGTCGGGAGGGTGCCGGCGGGTTCGTCTGTTGATTCGGCCGTCATTGTCAGTCGGCCGCAGAGGGAGTCTCGTCGGTGTAGTGCGCCTCGAGACCGAACTCTTCGGTGATGGCGTCGTCGCGGAACTGCGCTTTCTTTTCTTCGATATCGATGTCGTAAAGCCGGGCAGCGTTCTCACCCATGATCTTCCGCATCACGTCCGTCGAGAGCTCGACGCCGTACTCGTCGCGTTGTTCCTCGGTGAACTCGGCGTTCATCACGCAGTCGACCAGCCAGTCGGGGTTCCAGAGTGCGTAGTCGCTGCCGAAGAGGATACGGTCCTCACCCAACCAGTAGAGCAGTTCGCCCATGATCTCGCCGAACTTCCGGGGGCGGTTCTGGGCCATTGGCGCGGCAACCGCGAGCCCGCCGTAGACGTTCGGCTCCTGTGCGGCGATCCAACAGAAGTCGTCGAGGCGCGGGAGTCCGACGTGTTCGACGATGAAGTTGAGTTCGGGGAACGAGCTCGCGGCGTCGTCGACGTCAGCGACATCGAAGGCGTCTCGGTTCAGCGGTCGGATGGTCGGCCCCTTGTGGGGGTGGATGTTCTTGATGCCGAGCTCCGCACACTTATCGAGGTAGCGGAACGCCTCCTCGCTATCGAGGCGCCACCCCTTCGAGTCGCTGCGCCACTCGGCCGTGTAGAGCTTCACGCCGTCGATATCGTACTCTTCTTTCTGTCGCTCGAGCTCTCGGAGGCCAGCCTCGCCTTCGCGGGGGTCGAAGCGCCCGTTCGTGATGAATCGCTCGGGGTGCTCGGCCGCGACGGCGGCGTTGTCGTCAACGGTGTTGAATCCTTCCTCGTAGAATTCGTGGAGGTGGGTCGGCTGGAAGATGCCCATGTCGACGGACCCGTTCTCGAAGAAGTCCGTCAGCATCCGCTCCCGTGAGTACTTGCGGTATTCCTCGAGGGTCCACTCGCGCTCGGTCGGCGTGAACCCCGTGTGGTAGTCGTAGAAACACCTGATGAACTCCTCGCCGCCCTCGTGGACGATGTTCTCCTCGCTGGCGTCCCAGAAGTGGATGTGGGAATCGATGACAAAGATGTCGTCCTCGCCGTCGTATCGGTCCGAATCGGTTGTTCGATACATACGGCCTACTGTGGGTAGTGACACCACATAAACATCACTATCGTTAATGGCGATATCTGGCGGTGCCGGGATCTGTGGCGAACGTTTATTGAGATTGCCGTGACAGTTACTCACAGCCATGGAAGCCGCACGACTCCACGGGTACACCGAGGAGATGGGCGACGCGCTCAGTATCGACGACGTCGAGCGACCATCCGTGACCCAGTCGGACGACGTGGTCGTGAGAGTGGAAGGGGCCGGGTGGTGTCAAACTGACAATCACATCATCGAGGGGATGTGGACCGACTACGTCGACCAGGACCTCCCGATGACGCTCGGCCACGAGAACGCCGGCGAGGTCGTCGAGGTCGGCGCGGAGGTCCAGACCGTCGAGGTCGGTGACAAGGTCATCTGTCACCCCGTCGCGACCTGCGGCGAGTGCCGGCAGTGCCGGCTCGGCGAGGATATGTACTGCGAGAACCTCTCGTTCCCCGGGCTCACGACCGACGGCGGGTTCGCGGAGTACCTCCTCACCAACGAGCGCGCGACGATTCCGCTCCCCGGCGACATCGACCCCGCCGACATCGCGCCGCACGCGGACGCCGGCATCACGGCCTACCACGCGGCCAAGAAGGCCGTCGACGAGCTCAACCCCGGCGACCCCGCGGTCGTCATCGGCGTCGGCGGGCTCGGCCACATCGGTCTCCAGTGTCTGGACGCGACGAGCGCCGCCGACATCGTCGCCCTCGACGTGAAACCCGAAGCCCGCGAGCTCGCCGAGGAGCTCGGCGCCCACTACGTCGTCGACCCGACGTCGACGGACGTCCCCGACGCCATCGCCGACATCACGGACGGCCACGGCGCTGAACAGGTCCTCGACTTCGTCGGCGCCGACGAAACAACCGGGTACGCCCCCGACATCGTCGCGCCCGGTGGTGACCACCACATCGTCGGCTACGGCGGTCACATCCACGAACCGGCGCAGGCGCTCGTTGACGGCGAGTTCGCCTACCGTGGTACGCTCGTCGGCCGCTACACCGAACTCCAAGAACTCGTCCGTCTCGTTGAACGCGGCGATGTCGACCTGCGAACCACGCGGTATGACCTCTCGGAGATCAACGACGTTGCGGAACAACTCGAGCGCGGCGAGATCGAGGGACGTGCCGTCATTACGCCAAACTAACCACTCCGGTATTCGATAGCGAGAGAATCCTGTCTGTTACTCGTCCATACTTTTGCTCTCAAGCGTCCCAGTTGTCATCAGCTCGTTCAGCTCTTCGAGATCCGTCTCCTCCGGCTGTTTGATGTTGACGAGAGAGCCCCGGAACAGAACACCGATCCGGTCGGCAAGTTTCAAGACAGACTCGATATTGTGGCTGACGATGACGATGGTAATTCCCTGATCGGCCAGTTTCTCGATGGTGTCCTGGACGAGGCGGGTCGCGTCGACGGAGAGTGCACTCGTCGGCTCGTCGAGGATGATGACGTCCGGATCGAACGCGAGCGCCCGCCCGATGGCAACCAGTTGGCGCTGGCCGCCGGAGAGAAACTCTACCTCCGTCTTGATATCGACGTCGCGGCCGAGTTGCTCCATCATAATCTGTTCGGCCCGCTCGTACGTCTCGTCCCAGTCGATGAACCGCAAGGGACCGACCCCGTTGCGCGGGAACTGTCCCATAAAGATGTTCGTCGCGATGTCCAAGTCATCCATCAGCGCGAGATCCTGATAGACGGTCTCGATGCCGGTGGCCCGGGCGTCAGCGGGGTTGCTGAAGTTCACCGGCTGACCGTCCTTGTATATCTGCCCCTTCGTGGGCTCGTGGACGCCGCTGAGCATGTTCATCAGCGTCGACTTGCCGGCCCCGTTGTCCCCGACGAGCGCGAACACCTCCGCCGGTCGGATCTCCAGTGAGACGTCATCGACTGCGACGATCCGGCCGAACTGCTTGGTGAGGTTCTCCGCCTGGAGCTTCGGCGGCTCACCCGCCTCGGCGTCGGCGCTGTCCGCGTGGCGCTGTTCCGTCGCGGCCTCGTGCTCGGCGCTCATACCGCACCACTCGCGAGGATGCGAGCGCGGAGCTTGGTCTGCGTGCTGTACAACAGGATCGCGACCAGCAGGACGATGCCGTTGATCATCTGTATCTGCGTCGCGCCGATGGCTTGACTGTTGTTCAGCGCCGACTGAACGACCTGGATGAGGATGACGCCGCCGAGAGCACCGGTGATCTTCCCCCGGCCGCCGAAGAGGCTGATACCGCCGATGACCGCGCCGGCGAACGCCTGGAACACGAGCCCCTCCCCGATCAGCGGCGGGACGACGCCGACGAACCCGGTCAGCATCAGCCCTGCGATGGCCGAGAGAACGCCGCTGACGGTGTAAATGACGATGATGAGCCGCTCGGTGTCGATCCCCACCTCGCGGGCGGAGTGTTCTGAGCTTCCGAGCGCGTACACTGCCTGACCGAAGGACGTGTACCGCAACACGAGACCGGTGATCAGGAACGCGACGAGCATCAGTCCGATGGCGAACCGCGGCGTCCCGCCGACCTGCGTGTAGAGGCTGGGGAGCCCCGTCACCGGCTGGGTCTGCATCGCGGTCTTCGCCCCCTCGAAGATGATGAGGAAGGCCAGCGTCTGCAGGAACGGGTTCAGCCCGACCTTCGCGATCATCACCCCGTTGGCGAGGCCGATCAGCGATCCGACGAGCAGGATGACGGCGAACCCGACCCACGGGCTCGTCGTCAGCGCCCAGCAACTCGGGCAGGTCCCGAGGATCATCCCGGTGAACATCGCCGAGAAGCCGGCGATGGAACCGATAGAGAGGTCGAAGTGTCCCGACAGGAGACAGAGGCTCTCGGCCAGCACCAGCAGGCCGATCGGGACCGCTCCCCACAGGATCAGTTGCACCGACCTGAACGTCTGGGGCACGAACACCAGCACCCCCAGGAGGACAACGGCCAGGATCGGCCAGATCATGTTGTCCAACAGCGTCAACATCACGTCGTCCCTGTCCCCGAAGACCCGGCCGACGACTCCTTGTTCCGTTGCCATCGGTAGCGTTAGCCCCAGACGTTACCCCAGAGGAACGGCTGGTCGTAGTTCTCCTGCGTGATGACGACGCTGTTGGTCCGGAACCACGGGTGGCCGTTCTGCTCGCGCATGATCCCGGGATCCCAGATCGGTTCCGACCACAGTTCGACGTCCTTGTGTTGGCCGGACTCGATGGTCAGCTGGTCGGACGTGACCTCCGACCCCACCTCCGGGATGACGCTGTCGTCCATGCCGCTCTCGACGTACTCTCGCATGTAGTACATCGCGATGGGGTTGTAGAAGTAGTTGGGCTGGTCGACCGCCGCGTCGATCATCCCCTCCCCGACCAGCGGGTTGACCTCGGGGCTCCCGTCCATCTGGGTCAAGCAGATGTGGCCCTCCTCGCCTTGCGGGACCAGCATCTCGAGGTTCCGTAGCGCCTGGACGACGCCGAGTCCCATCGAGAGGTTCCCGGAGTAGATGCCGTCGACGCGGCCGTTGGCCTGGATCCACTCCTGGACGGTCGACTGGGCCACGTCGCGGGCGTACTCCCCGTTGAGCGTCTGAACGACCTCGACACCGTCGTTTTCGGCCATCACGTCGAGGAACCCCTGTGAACGCTGGTTGGCCGACTGGTTCCCCTGGACCCCACGGACGTTCAGTACGCGCCACGTGTCCTTGTCGGGGTACTGCTGTTCGAGGGCGTTGAGCATCTGCTCGGCCGAACTCGCACCCCCGTCGTAGTTGCTGAACCCGACGTACAGCGGGATCTCCGAACTGGAGGTGTCAGCGTTCGTCGCGAACACCGGCGTTCCGGCCTCCATCGCCTGGTTGATCGCCCCCTCGGCGGCCCCGGTCTGCCAGACGCCAACGAGAATGGCGTCGTGGTCGCTCTGAGTGAACTCGCGGATATCTGAGACCTGTTTCTGGGCGCTCTGCTGATTCGGCCGGACGTCAAGTTCGATGCCCTGATCTTCCGCGTAGAACTCCGCGGCTTCGATGTAGGCCGTGATCCACGAGCCGCCGCGGACGTACGCGGTCATCCCGACCTTGTCGAGCGAGTTGTCGCCACCGTCGCCGGCGTCTCCGGTGGTGCCGCCGTCGCCATCGCCGCCATTACCGCCGTCGCCGCCGTCACCTCCGTCGCCCCCGCCGCCAGCGCACCCGGCGAGGGAGACGGTCGTGATTGCTGCACCAGACATCTTCAGGAATCTGCGCCTGTCACTGTGTCGCATAGAACAATCGTTTAACCTATTAATACATAAAGATTATTCATGATAAATTGCCAGAGGGAAACGGCACAGTGGCCTTTCGTTCAGCGACGTGACGCGCTCCGTATGCGTCTTCGCCGATACGGCGAGCATGTGAGGTCGCGATCGGGGCGCCTTCGTCCGGGCGGTAGTTTCATTCGTGTCGGTGTCGAATCCGCGTCTCGTGCGCATCTACATCGACACGGCGTCGCCGGAACACATCCGGGCCGCCGATCGACTCGGCGTGGTCGACGGCGTGACGACGAACCCGTCCATCGTCGCCGACACCGACCGGCGGTACAGGGACGTCGTCGAGACGACTGCGGAGATCGTTGACGGACCAGTGTTCGCGCAGGTGCTCGCCGAGGACGCGGACGAGATGGTCCGTGAGGGTCGCGGCTACCAGGAGTGGGCGGAGCGGGTAATCGTAAAGCTCCCGGCCACGCGTCCGGGATTCGAAGCGCTGAGACGCCTCCGTGCGGACGACGTTCCCGCCGGGACCACCGTGGTCTTTAGTGTCGAACAGGCCGTCCTCGCCGCGAAGAACGACGCGACCTTCGTCGCCCCCTACGTTGGTCGTATCGACGATTCCGGTGCAGACGGCCTCGCAACGACCCGCCGTATTCAGTCGGTCTTCGACGCACAGGGATTCGAGACGGAGGTGCTGGCGGCGAGCATCCGGAACACGACACAGGCGACTGCACTCTACGAGGCCGGGATCGACGCGATCACGATGTCCCCGTCGGTTCTCGACGCACATATCGACCACCCCGAGACGGCGGCGGGGGTCGAGGGTTTCGCGAAGGCCTGGGGGGACCGGGACCCGCCCCTGTCTGAGTGACATTCGCCGTCCGGCGGAGATCGGCTGGGTCTCAGCCGTTCTTACCGAAACCGAGTCCGCTCCAGACGGCCCTTCTGCGTCTCGCTATCGGCGCGATGTTCGCCTCGCCCGGCGGTCGATCTTCGAACCGGTACCCGAATCGTTATCGGACCGGGGTGTGACGAGAGGACCGTCCGGTCGAATGAATCCGATCTTCCTCGCGCACGTGTCTGTCTTCGCGCTCTCGGGGCTCGCCTGCGTCGCCGCGATTCCCCGGGCGCTGAAGGTTCGTCATCCCGAGACCCGCGAGGGGCTCGTTGCGTTGCTGTCGTCGGTCGCGCTCTGGTCGGGCGGGTACGTCGGCTACTTCCTCGTGCCCGGAACGGCGGCCAAGGAGGCGTCGTACGTCGTCGGGTTCGTCTCTGCGCTGGGTGCCGTCGCCGCGTGGCTCTACTTCTGTGCCGCGTACACCAACCGATCGCCGCGGCACGCGCCGTATCGGTGGTTCGTCGCGGGTGCGTTCGCCCTGACGGCGGGGGTGAAAGTCACCAACCCGCTCCACGAGCTCTACTTCACGACGGCGTGGGTCACCGAGCCGTTCCCGCACCTCGCGGTCCGACACGAACTGCTCTACTGGGTGGTGCTCGGCATGTCGTATGCCGTCATCGCCGTCGGCTTCTTCATGCTGCTCGAGCAGTTCTACTACACCGGCGCGGACAGTCGTCCGCTCGTCGTGCTTGCGTGTCTCACCGCGGTCCCGGCCGTCGCGACCGTCACGGGCGAGCACTTCTCGTGGCTCCTCCCGCTGATGTACGAGCCGCCGGGCGTCGCGCTGTTCGCGGTCGGGACGCTTTTCGTCTACTTCCGGCGGTTCGAGACGATCCAGTTCGCCGCCGAGAGCGACGACGCCGCGATCGTCTTGGATCAGGCCGGCCAGATCCGCGACTCCAACCGAGCCGCCCAGGAGCTGTTTCCCCCGCTCCGTGGCTCGATCGGCGAGCCGCTCGAAGCGGTGCTCCCGCGGCTCGCCGTCGATCTCGACGCGGACGAGGTGATCGCGGTCGAGTCGGATACGGAGACGCGGTTCGTCCAGATCTCGCGAAACGCCTTCACTTCCGGCGGCGTAACCTCGGGAGAACTGTTGACCCTCGACGACGTCACCGAGCGCGAGCGGTACCGCCGCCGGCTGGAGGAGCGCACCGAGCAACTCGAGGCGTTGAACCGGGTCGTCCGACACGACATTCGCAACGACATGGCGGTGATCCACGGGTGGACCGAAATGCTCCGCGACCACGTCGACGAGGAGGGCCAGGACGCGCTCGACCGCGTGCTGCGGAAGTCGAGACACGTCATCGACCTCACCGAGACCGCCCGCGACTTCGTCGACTCGCTCGCGGACGACGCCGCCCCGGAACTGAAGCCGATCGACCTGCGATCCCTGCTCGACGTCGAGGTCCAGAGCGTGCGCGACGCCTACCCGACGCCCGGATCGTCGTCCCTGAGGAACCGCCCGCGGTGACGGTCCACGCGAACGAGATGCTCGCGTCGGTGTTTCGCAACCTGCTGAACAACGCCGTCCAGCACAACGACACCGAGACGCCGACCGTGACGGTCACCTGCGAGGAGGACGACGATCGGGTTCGGATCCGGGTCGCAGACGACGGCCCCGGTGTCGCCGACGACCGGAAGACGGCGGTGTTCGGCAAAGGCGAGAAGGGGATCGACAGCGCCGGCTCCGGTATCGGCCTCTACCTCGTCGACCGGCTGACGACGCAGTTCGGGGGTGACGTCTGGGTTGAGGACAACGAGCCACGGGGTGCCGTCTTCGTCGTCGAACTGCCGAAGGCGACCGACGACTCGGATCCGAGCCACTCGGGACAGTAGCCGCCGGTAGTAGCCTCACCGTTCGGCGTTTCCGATCCACCGTTATCTCTCGCCGTCCGGCCGTATCACTCCTCCGTTCGGCCTCTTTCGTGGCGTGGGGTGGTCGTGTCCTCGAATGATATCTGGCCGAATCCCACCGTCTCGTCGGCGGTATCGCGTGGATCGACTTTGGGTTCGTGGAGCGAGAGCGCACGCCCCAGTAAGCGATTAAAGAAGTATTCAACACTATCACAAACTACCACTTTCAAATACTGTATATTAAATTGAAATATATTCTATATGATAGATAGGACGGCAGTTCATAACTTGGTATACACACCGATCCCCAGCCAGCAGGTGGCGACGGTCTGGATCGCGGGGCTGTCGATCAGAAAGCGATCCGCGTCGACGACGAGCAGTACTGGCTGTACGTTGTTGTCGATCCTGAAATCACCAGAATCCTCTATTCTCGGTTCGATTTGACGTATCTGATCCGATCGAGGGGTATATATCACGATATGTTGGAGAATACCCGAGAAACACGATGTCTTCGACGTCTTCAGAAACTGGACCCTGATGGACGAGCGAGCGTATCCCTCTCGTCAACGCCGTGTTTCTCGTCGATGACGTCGACGATCTCGAAGGAGCACTCTGCCGAGAAACCCACGACTACTGGGGCGAGATCCACGGTAACCACAACGGTGTTAGATATATAAACAATATTGTGTTTCACAGGAATACTCTGTTTATGAATTATTTTACTCACGTTGATCCACTGACCGGGAAAACGTGGATACAAGCCCACCCAGTTTGGTGAACTCATGCCTGCGTTAACACCGCCGCGCGCTGTATCCCGGAAGTACGTTGGATCCGCTCTGGAAACGACTGGGAAGATATACTGCGTGAATCCCACCTCGAAATAGAGCCGTTTCACGAACCAGCGGATGAATTGGTGGATTGAGGGCCGAGGAACGCTCGATCGTACGACTGCAGTTCGTGACGATCGGCTCGGAACCCCAGGGAGAGTGAGTTTGACGATAGAAAGACACGGAAGTTTGAAACATCGAAATTCCCGTTCCGGATCGCCTCTTACATTACGAACGTATCTTTGTAATTCTCTGCGAGGACGACCGCATCGTTGGGTCCGAGGGAGGTTCTCGGTCGCGACGGCGTCGAACAGCGGCCTGAGCCATCGACGACGTCGTCAGCGGACTCGGCGCCGGAAGAGGCTACCAGGAGGACGCTGTTCGTCACCGAGTTCGTTCTCGATCTGTGGGTCCATTCGGAGTCACTGAACAGTTCGCGGGATCTGAAAGAATAGTACTCGTGTTACCGCGCGTCGCTCGACCGTTCGATCCGGGTAAGCAAATCATACTGGCCTCGAGACGACCGGACTCCGTCGGCTGCTCGGTTGTGGCGTCGATAGATAGTACGGGACGGTGTCGAATCACCACGCGTTCGCGGGAACGGTGGTCCGTTCGCGCCGGTTTCCGTCCGGACCGGTACTGGCCTCATACGGACTGTTGTAACTGACTCCAACGCTCCGTCTCACTCGGCGGTGAGCTCCCCGTTTCTAACGAACGACTCCCGTTCGCCTTTTCGCGGGATCGGGTCTTCCGACTGCGGGGATCACCACGGTCGTCACGGACTGTGTACCGCTCGTCTGCTGCTGACGGAGTACCGCCAACTTACTACCCATCACTGCCTGACTATTTGTTATACAGCTACTATCGGCCCGTAATCACTTGTTTCTCGTGATATCTAGCACATACTAATAATACCAGTTGGTATACGTCTGGTCATCCCCGGCAGCCTGTATTGCTCGTCGGGGACGAACCAATCATGTCCAGATCAGATACACGGAGATTCGACACGAACTGATATGACGAACAGCAAGACAAGACGACTGTTAGCCGTCCTTGCGGCGATATTTATGATCACGGCGTCGATGGCCGGCGTCGCCGGCGCGTCGATCGTCGGCGACGCCGGGACGCCGCACGCGTCGCAAGTAGATACTGCGACCGCGTCTGGTGACGGCGTGCGTTCAGTTAGTGACACAGCTGCCCCCAGTAGCGGAGATAGTGCCGAAACCACCACGAAGAACAGTCTGAAGAGTCAGACACAACGGCTCGAACGATTGGACAGTGGTGCCGGTACACTGGCGGACATCCAAGAACCGGGGTTCCAGAAGGACACGTTGCTATCGGATTCGGAAGTCAATCAACCGATGGCAATTGAGTTCTTCCCCGGGGACAGCAGTCGATTTCTCCTCTTGGACAAAGAGGGCGAAATCTGGATCGTTGATTCAGACACCGGGAACAGCCAGGTCTACATGGATCTCGGTGATAACCTCGATACCAGCAGTGAAAGTGGTGTCGTTGACATCACCATTGACCCTGACTTCAAGAACAATAACCAGTTCTACCTATACTGGACTCCCGGAAGTCCGGACGTTACTCGTATTTCCCAATTCACTCACCAGGAGAACAGTGGTGGATTGAGCAGCACGGGCGATGCGTCCAGTGAGGATGTCGTGTGGGAGGCTGACCAGTCAGGAAACTTTCACATTGGTGGAAGTGTTGACTTTGGTCCCGAAGGGGCAATCTGGCTGACCCACGGAGAACAGAACGGACTCGGTGGCCAGGGTGACGACGTCTATGGGAAGGTCATCAGGGTGAATCCTGATGGCTCAGCCCCAGCGACGAATCCCTTCGTAGATGACCCTGACGTCCCCGATGAAGTCTTCGCGTACGGCCTCCGGAATCCCTTCCGGTCTGGTTGGGATCTTCAAGGAGACAATCCGCGATACTACATCGGTGACGTCGGTGGGAACTCTGATCCCGACTTCGAAGAGATCAACGTTCTCACTCCGGCGGACATCAGCAACGCCAGCGATGGCGAGTACGTGAACTTCGGATGGGACGGCGAGAACGCTGGATGTGAAGGTGAGTTCGAGGCAGGATCCACCTCTGAAGAGTGTGACCTCCCGAACCACCGAGCTCCCCTCTACGACTACCAGCACACTGGAGCCGGTGCGTCTACCGACGCATCGGTGACTGAAGGGACAGCATATCACGGTGATATGTTCCCGAGCGAGTACCAGGGAGCCTACTTATTTGCCGACCAGGCAGAGGATTGGCTCGGCCACATAACCTTCAACAATGACGGTAGCATTGATCAGGTCAACAAGCTCGATGATGAGTTGGTTGGTGCAGTCGACATGGAGGCGAGTCCTGACGGTGCTCTCTACGTTGTCCGCCAAAGCTGGCAGGACACGAACGGTGTCGAGAAGTACACCTACGAGAGTCCAACCGACACGGAACCTGACATCAGTGCCTCGAGCACCGACGTCAGTGTGGCTAACGACACAACTGAGACGGTCGACATCACTGCGAGCGACGCAGATGGTGGTACGCCGAGTCTCAGTATGGTCTCGGGTCCGAGCTATGCGTCATTTACCGACGATGGTGACGGAACAGGGACGCTGACCCTGTCTCCGAGCGCAAGTGATGAAGGGTCCGATACTGCGATCGTTGAGGCACTGGACGATGAAGGCGACACTGCTCAGGTGACGATCAGTCTCAGTGTCTTCCTTCAGGGAGAAACGTCCAACGAAGACTGGGACGGCGACGGAATTCCGAATGACGAAGACGTCAATGACGATAACGACGGTCTCGACGACACGGAAGACCCGTTCGCCATCGATCCTGACAACGGGATGGATACCGATCTTCCAATCGAATTCAGTCTCGAACCGAACTCGGAACCCGGCACGATCCACAACGTTGGATTCACCGGACTGATGACGACTGGGAATCACGACTACCAGGATCTCTACGATGAGTCGCAGGTCACGGTTGATTCCCTGACTGTGCAGGACATCCCGGATAACGACGCGAACAGTGACCATCCCGGGATGTACGGATATCAGACCGGGTTCAACCCACCGTCTGACGAGACGATCTACATCAACACCACCGTGAGCGGACTGCCGAGCGACGCTCAAGCGTATCAGCTCTTGGGCGCCCAGTTCGGCATGGGTGACCAGTCGAACTATGTGAAGCTGGTCACCACCGGTGCAAGTGGTGGTGGCGTCGAGTTCGGAATGGAAGACGGTGAGGGCAACTGGAACACCGCAACGGTGAGTGATTCCAGTGTCCTCGGTCCCGATACCCAAACTGAACTCTCCATCGTCGTTGATCCCACAACCGAAACCATCACGGGTTACTACAAGGTCGAAGATGGCGAGTGGCAGCAGGCGACGGCAGCAAACGGAGATTCCTACGAGCTCCCATCGGCGTGGCTCGACACGTCCGATGACGTTGCGCCGGCTGCCGGCCTGATATCGACGTCGATCAATGCCCCATCCTTCGACGGGACGTGGCACGACTTCGAGGTATCGACGTCCGCGGATGCGGGCGATGGGAACTCCCCACCCACGGCCGATGCTGGATCGGACGTCACGGTCAATGAGGGAACGAGTGTCACTCTCGACGCGTCTGGGTCTGACGACCAGGACGATGACTCCCTGACCTACTCGTGGTTACAGACAAGTGGCACTTCGGTCACCTTGTCCGACACTTCAGCAGAGCAACCGACGTTCACCGCTCCCGAGGTCAGTGGGAGCGAGACGTTGGCGTTCGAGGTCGAGGTCGACGACGGACAGGCAACCGACACCGACACGGTGAGTGTCACCGTGCAGGACACGGATGCCGATACCGGCGCGGCACTCTACCGAGTGAACGCTGCTGGTCCAGAAATCAGTGTATCCGGGGGAACGAATTGGGGGGAGGATACGAACGCGAACCCCAGTCCGTACCTTCTGTCGCCTGAGTTCGGCGTGACGAATCAGGATCAACCAGAGAATCT
>NZ_WPCE01000074.1 GCF_009742825.1 Halorubrum sp. CBA1125 | reverse complement strand
CGCCGACGCGGGGGTCGCCGAGCGCGACGGGACCGCCTACCGGCTCGTCGACCTCGACCCCGACGTCGACGCGCTGTTCCCGACGACGCGGGTCGACGACGCGGTCGACGCCTCGGCGTGATCGGACGCGTCGATCGCGGAGCCTTTTGTACTCCCCTGCCGAGAGGCGGGTATGCACACCGCAGCGACCGCGTCGGAAGGGTGGTCGGCGTGACCGACCTCGTGACGTTCGGCGAGACGATGCTCCGGCTCTCGCCGCCCCGCGGCGACCGGCTGGAGACGGCCCAAGAGTTCGACGTCCAGGCGGGCGGCGCCGAGAGCAACGTCGCGATCGGCGCGGCCCGACTCGGCGCGGACACCGTCTGGCTCTCGAAGCTCCCGGACTCGCCGCTCGGTCGGCGGGTCGTCGGCGAGCTGCGGAGCCACGGCGTCCGCACCGGCGTCGCGTGGGCCGACCCCGAGACGAGCCGCCTCGGCACGTACTACCTCGAACACGGCGGGGAGCCCCGCGGGACCGGCGTGACCTACGACCGGGCCGACTCCGCGATCACGACCGTCTCGCCCGACGAGCTTCCCACCGACGTGCTGGAGTCGGCGGACCGGTTCCACACGACCGGGATCACCCCGGCGCTCTCCGATCGGACCGCGGCGACGACGACGGCGCTGCTTCGCGCGGCCGGCGAGGCCGGCGCGACGCGGTCGTTCGACCTGAACTACCGCGCGAAGCTCTGGGATCCCGAGACGGCGCGATCGGCCTACGAGGAGCTGTTCGCCCACGTCGACACCCTGTTCGTGCCGCGGCGGAACGCGCGCGAGGTGCTGGACCGCGACGGCGACGCCGTCGAGATCGCCCACGGGCTCGCCGCCGAGTTCGACTTCGGGACGGTGATCGTCACGCGCGGGACGGAGGGCGCGGTCGCGCTGCGCGACGGCCGGGTGACCGAGCAGGGCGTCTTCGCGGCCGACACCCTCGACGCGATCGGCACCGGCGACGCGTTCGTCGCCGGGTACCTCGCGAAGCGGATCGACGGCGGCGACGTCGGCGACGCGCTGGAGTGGGCCGCCGCGACCGCCGCGCTGAAACGTACCATCACCGGCGACATCGCGGTCGTCACGCCCGCGGACGTCGCCGAGGTGGTCGAGGGCGCGGGCGGGATCGACCGGTAGATCGCCGACGGTATCGAGCGATAGCGCCGCCGACCCGCCGACCCGCGGGCCCGGCGTCTCCCGATCGCCGGAGCGACGAGGGGTTCAAGTGCTCGTCCGACCGTGAGGAGAGCATGGAGCCGCCGAACATCGAGCGGTTGGACGAGCGGACCATCCAGCGCATCGCGGCCGGCGAGGTCGTCGAGCGGCCGGCGAGCGTGGTGAAGGAGCTGGTCGAGAACAGCCTCGACGCCGGCGCGACCCGCGTCGCCGTCGCGGTCGAGGCCGGCGGCACCGAGGGGGTCCGCGTGCACGACGACGGGGTCGGCATCCCGGCCGACCAGCTGGAGGCGGCGGTCGCGGAGCACGCCACCTCGAAGATCGACGACATCGACGACCTCGACCGCGGCGTCGGGACGCTCGGCTTCCGCGGCGAGGCGCTGTACACCGTCGGCGCGGTCTCGCGGCTCACCGTTCGCTCCCGCCCGCCGGGCGCCGACGCGGGCGCCGAGATCACCGTCGAGGGCGGCGACGTCGGCGACGTCCGTCCCGCGGGCTGCCCCGAGGGAACGACCGTCGAGGTCACGGACCTCTTTTATAACACCCCCGCCCGCGAGAAGTTCCTCAAGCGGACGGCTACCGAGTTCGACCACGTGAACACGGTCGTGACGAGCTACGCGCTCGCGAACCCCGACGTCGCGGTCTCGCTCGAACACGACGGCCGCGAGACGTTCGCGACCGAGGGGAACGGCGACCTCCGCTCGGCGGTGCTCGCCGTCTACGGCCGCGAGGTCGCGGAGTCGATGGTCGACGTCGAGTGGACCCCCGACGAGGCGGACGTGCGTCCCGAGTCCCCCGACGAGACGGCCCTCGGCGGCGCCGGCGACCGTCCGGTCTCCCGGGTCTCCGGGCTCGTCTCCCACCCGGAGACGACCCGGTCGACGCGCGAGTACCTCTCGACGTACGTCAACGACCGGTACGTCACCGCGAGCGTCCTCCGCGAGGCGACCCTCGACGCGTACGGCGGACAGCTCGCGTCCGACCGGTACCCCTTCGCGGTGCTGTTCGTCGAGGTTCCCCCGGAGGACGTCGACGTGAACGTCCATCCGCGGAAGCTGGAGGTCCGCTTCGAAGAGGAGGCCGCCGTGCGGGCGGCCGTCGAGGAGGCGGTCGAGTCCGCCCTCCTCGACCACGGGCTGATACGATCGACTGCACCGCGCGGCCGGTCCGCCCCGGACGAGGCCGACGTGCGTCCGGAGTCCCCAGACGAGACGGCCCTCGGCGGCGCCGGAAGCGCCCACGAGACCGCGGCGCGCGAGAGACGTGAGGCCCGCGCGCAGGCGGACGAGCAGATACCGCCGGAAGAACCGACACTGCCGGAGGACGAGCCCGCCGAATCGGACGACTCCGAGGTGCCGGCGTCGCCCGGAGCCGGGCCCGCTGAGTCGTCCGGATCCGCCGCCGAACTCGATCCGACCGACGCGGACGCCTGGACGGTCGAGGACCTCGGCGGCGACGGTGTCGACGGGGGGTCGACGGACGACCTCGACCGCGATCGGTCCGCGTCGACTCGGCCGTCAGACTCGACCGATTCCGGGCGAAGCGCCCCGGGACCGGCCGACCTCCAGGAGGGTTCCGCGGAATCGGCCGACACCGAGGACGGCGCCGCGGGCACCACCGCCGACCGCCCGTCACCTCGGACCTGGCAGTCGACCTCAACCGACGAGCCGCCGGAACCGACCGAAACGGGAGCTCCGACCGACCAGTTCACGCTGGGCGGCGAGACGACGGCCGAGGAGCGCACGTACGACTCGCTGCCGCCGTTGCGTGTGCTCGGCCAGCTCCACGAGACGTACGTCGTCGCGGAGGCGCCCGACGGGCTCGTGCTGATCGACCAGCACGCCGCCGACGAGCGGGTGAACTACGAGCGGCTGCAGGCCGAGTTCGCCGACGGCGCGGACGCCCAGGCACTCGCCGAGCCGGTGTCCGTCGATCTGACCGCTCGCGAGGCGGCGCTGTTCGCGGAGTTCGTCGACGATCTCGCCGGGATCGGCTTCCGCGCCGAGCGCGCGGGCGACCGCGAGGTCGTCGTCGAGGCGGTCCCCGCGGTGTTCGACGCGGCGCTCGACCCGGACCTCCTGCGGGACGTCCTCTCGGCGCTCGTCGGCGACGCCACCGAGGGCGACGAGCCCGTCACCGACGTCGTCGACGAGTTGCTCGCGGACCTGGCGTGTTACCCCTCGGTGACCGGCAACACCTCGCTGACCGAGGGTCGGGTCGTCGACCTGCTCGGCCGGCTCGACGACTGCGAGAACCCGTACGCCTGCCCGCACGGACGGCCGGTCGTGATTCGGTTCGACCGCGCGGACCTGGAGGCCCGGTTCGAGCGCGACTACCCGGGACACGGCGGGCGGCGCGCGGAGTGAAGACGGCTCGTCGGCCGCGGAAGGGTACGTTTTAGGCGCGGCACGGCGACCCAGGGGTATGGAACGCGTAGCGATCATCGGCGCCTCGATGACCCGATTCGGGCAGCGCGACGCCTGGCTGTGCGAGCTGCTCGCGGAGGCGGGTGCGGCCGCGCTCGACGACGCCGGCGTGGACGGCGACGACCTCGACCACCTGTACGTCTCGAACATGGCCAGCGGCGAGTTCGAGGGACAGACCGGCGTCCCGAACGCGCTCGCCCACGACCTCGCGGCCACGCCCGCCTACACCGCCCGGATCGACCAGACCTCCTCGTCCGGGGGGGCGGGCGTCTACGCCGCGTGGCAGTCGGTCGCGTCGGGCGCGTCGGACCTCACGATGCTCGTCGGCGGCGAGAAGATGACCCACCGAAGCACCGCGGAGGCGACCGACGTGATCGCGTCGCTCACCCACCCGGTCGAGTACAAACACGGCGTCACGCTCCCCTCCTTCGCCGGACTCACCGCGCGGCTCTACCTCGAGACGTACGACGCGCCGCGCGAGAGCCTCGGCAAGGTGGCGGTGAAGAACCACAAGAACGGCGTCGACAACCCTCACGCGCAGTTCCGAAAGGAAGTGGACCTGGACACCGTCCTGGAGTCGCCGATCGTCGCGGACCCACTGCGGCTGTACGACTTCTGTCCGATCACCGACGGCTCCGCTGCGCTCGTCTTCTGCCCGGCGTCGGTGGCGGCGGAGTACGTCCCCGAAGACGAGTACGCCGTCATTTCGGGGATCGGGGGCGCGACCGACACCCACGTCGTCCACGAGCGCGCCGATCCGACGACGATGGGCGGCGTCGTCGACTCCTCGGAGATCGCCTACGAGATGGCCGGGATCGGGCCGGACGACGTCGACGTCGCGGAGTTACACGACATGTTCACCATCCTCGAGTTCCTCCAGAGCGAGGACCTCGGCTTCTTCGAGAAGGGCGAGGGGTGGAAGGCGGTCGAGGAGGGCGTCACCAACCGCGACGGCGACCTGCCGATCAACACCTCCGGCGGGCTCAAATCGAAGGGGCACCCGCTCGGGGCCAGCGGCGTGGCGCAGGTGTACGAGATAGTCGAACAGGTCACCGGCGACGCCGGGCCGCGGCAGGTCGATGCCGACACGGGCCTCGCCTGCAACGTCGGCGGGTTCGGCAACTGCGTGACCACCGCGATCCTAGAGGGCGCACAATGAGCGACCACAACGATCGACAGACCGACGACCGACGGACCGACAACGACACCGACCGACGGACCGACAGCAACACCGACCGACGGACCGACGGCGGCGAGACGACGAGCGGGGAACCGACCTTCGAGGCCGCCGAGTACGCGGACGGGACCGTCTCGTACCCGCCCCATCCGGTCGGCCCGAACGGCGCCGAGCGGACCGGAACGGTCGACCTCCGCGAGTACGAGGCGCGGGTGGTCACGTGGACGACGTCGACGGCGACCCCGCCGGGCGTCCGCGAGCCGAACACCCTCGCGATCGTCGAGTTCGAGATGGGCGACGACTACGACGGGCCGCCGGTCCGCGCGCTCGGACAGGTCGCGGAGCCCGACGGCGGCGGAGATCTGTTCGACGTCACCATCGGCGACCGCGTCGAGCCGGTGTACGCCGACGAACTCCGGGAGCCCGGCGCGGGGATCCGCGAGCCGGACAGCCAGGCGTGGGACGGGTTCCGGTTCCGCCCGGTCGAGGAGTAACGCCGGTTGCTCTCGAGACTCACACCCGCCGGAACGCTCCGAGCCGCGTCCCGTCGAGCAGGTACGCGTCCCCCGAGGGGAGCGCGTCGGGGAGGAACGGCGCGAGGAACGACTGGCCGTCGACGTTGACCCACGTACCCCCGGACCGCTCGTTGAACGCCGGGAAGACGACGAGTTCGGGCGAGTCGACGGCGTCGATGGAATCGACTCTCCCATCGCGGTCGTCGCCGGCGCCCGCCACGAACGCGTCGGGGGCGAGCGCGCCGCGGAGCCACGCGCGCTCGACGCGCGAGCCGCCGACCGCGTCCTCCAGCCGCACCTGTGGATGCTCGTGTCCCATACACACCACGTCGGCGTCGAGGAGCTCCGGGTCCGGCCACGTGTGGCCGTGGAGGACGCCGACGCGGCCGCCGCCGGATCGGCCGTCAACGCCGTCGCGACCCGCGTCCCCGATCACGCCGCCGCCGGCTCCGATCACGTCGACGTCGGCGGCGAACGCCTCTGCGACCCCCGCGTCGTGGTTCCCCTCGACGAGCGTCGTCGGAACCCGGTCGGTGACGGCGGCGATCAGCGTTTCGAGTTCCGCGCGCTCCTCGCCTTCCGGCGCGGCGATCCGGTGAGCGAGGTCGCCGAGGACGACGAGGCGGTCGGCGTCGGTCTCCGCGATGAGGTCACAGAGCCGCTCGCGCCGGTCGTCCGCACGGCTGTCGAGTTCGACCCCGCGCTCGTAGCGGAGGCCGACCTCGATGCCGGCGTGGACGTCGGCCACGAGCAGCGCGCGCTGGCGTCCGAGGTCGGCGACGGCAGCCGGTTCTCCGACGACCGGCTCGACCGCCGCCATCAGATGGGTTTGAGCACGCCGTCGCCGGGCTCGTAACACTTCCCGCTCATCAGCGCGTCCTGGATCGCGTCCTCGACGGCGTCGGCGTCCGCGCCGTACTCGTCGACGACCGCCTCGACCACGGCCTCGCGGTCGGCCCCCTCGCCGTCGTCGAGCGCGGTCATCGCGTCGACGACGGCGGCTTCGAGGTCGACGTCGGCGGCCGCTTCTCCGTCGCCGCCCGCTTCCCCCTCGTCCGCGTCGTCGGCCTCGGCTCCCGTCTCGTCGCCCTCGGACGCGACCGCGTCGTCCGTCGTCGCCTCGGGGTCGGCGGCCGACTCCTCTGTGAGATCGTCGGCGTCGGGCACGTCGATGTCGGCCTCGCCGGGCTCGTCGACCTCCGTGCCGGTCGAGAAGTCCGTGCCGTACTCGGCTTCGATCTCCTCGCGCTCCGCGTCGTCGAGCTGGTACATGTCGTCGGTCTCGGCGTCGGTCGCCTCGGCGTCGAGATCGACAGCAGTCTCGTCGCCGGTGCCGTCTGCGTCGTCGATATCCGCATCTCCAGCGTCCGCGGCCGACTCGGCGGCCGCCCCCGTCTCGCCCGATCCGGCGTCGAAGTCGCCGAGTCCGCCGCTGTCTGCGGAGCCCGCGGTTTCGGCGGCGGCCCCGGTCTCGGGCTCGGCTTCGGTCTCCGGTGCGGCTCCCGCGTCGGCCCGGTCGGCGCTCGCGTCGGCCTCGGCCGGCCCTGCGGCGGTGTCGTCCCCCGGCTCGGCGGTGGTGGCTTCCGGCTCGCTCGCCGTTTCCGTCTCGGCGGTCGCTTCCGGCTCGCTCGCCGCCGTCGACTCGGCCGGCGTCTCGTCCCCTTCATGACGCACGTCGCGTTCGGCACTCTCGGCACCCTCGGCGTCTTCGACGGCCGACTCCGGCGGTGACGCTATCGTCACGTCGGTCTCGGGAAGCGGACCGATCGCGGCGTCGCCGCCGCCGTCGGGCGCGAACTCGGGCGCGCGAACCTCGTCGCGGTCGCCGGCGACGAGTTCGAGGGCGTCGACGGCGAGTCGGCGGACCGCCTCGACGTACGCGGTCGAGGTGTCGTAGTGCTCGATCGCCGTCGGGATCCCGGCCGCCAGCGAGGCGGGCGCGCCGCCGACTTCGAGCGCCGCGCGGAGCTCCTCGCCGCGACGGTCGGACGCGAGCGCGAGCGCGAAGACGGCCAGCCGGTCGAGCGTCGCCTCCGCGGCGGCCACGACCCAGCGGTCGCGGGTGTCGGCGTCGACGTCGTTGAGGCTCTCGGGTCGGACGGAGGTGAACACGCGATCGGAGTCCTCGGGCTCGAACGTTCGCGCCTTCCCCGTCAGCGCGACGAACGCCGGCGGCTCGGCGCGTTCGAGGAACGTCTGTGCGTCCGGCTGGTACTGCCCCGCGTAGGTGACGAACGCGCCCGACGGGTCGACGACGCGTCCCCGACGTGTCTCCTCGTTCACGCGCTCGATCTCCGTGAGCACGCCCGCGACGAACAGCCGGTTGACGCGCGCGCCCGTCGGCGTCACCACGTAGTTCGGCGCGCGCTCCTCGTCGCTCTCGGAGTACGACAGCGAGGCGTCGTCGAACTCGGCGGCGAACACGCGGTGGGCAACCTCGCGCGTTCCCGGCCCGTCGTCGCTCATTCGCCCACCTCCGCGAGCGCGGCGCGAGCCGCGTCGGCCGGGTCGTCGGCCGCGGGCACGAACTCGGTCGCGTCGAGGGTCGCCCCGTAGTCGTCGACCGAGAGGTTCCCGCGGACGCGGTAGGCGCGCCCGACCAGCGAGTCGGCGATGGCGTCGGCGACGACCGACTTGTCCATCGCGTCTTTCGCGGCCGCGAGCGCGTCCTCCAGGCCGCCGCCGTACACCTCGGCCGTCAGCTCGTCGTCGAGGACGACCGTGACGGTGTCGGTGCCGTCGTCGACGATCGCCTTCACGCGGAGGTCGTCCTCGGCGTCGACGTCGCCGTGGCTCCGGCACTGGCCGTTCTGGACGACGCGACCGCACTCCGGACACCGCTCGATGAGTCCGGAGCCGTCCCGGATCTCGAGGACGTTGCCGACGACCTCGACGTCGAACATCCCGCCGGATGCGACCGCCTCGGCGACCGAGAGCCGGGGGGCGTCCTCCGCGACCTCGACCCGGTCGGGGAGCGGCGTCACCGTCGAGAACTCGGTGAGGTTGATCGAGGGGACGCCGCGGAACTCGCGGACGTACACGTCCTCGATCCGGAGGTCGGCGCCGGCCGCGATCTCCGAACGCGGCTGCCAGTCGGTGAACGGGAGCTTCGCCGTCTCGTCGCCGACGACTCCCTCCAGAATCTCCGTCTCGCCGTCGCGGCCGGAGATGGTCTTCTCGTCGACCTCCAGCACGCGGACCTCGACGTTGCGTCCGCGGTCGCCCGCCTCGATGTCGACGAGGTTCCGGTCGCCGCCCACCTCGTGGTCGACCTCGACGGGCTCGTCGGCGATCGCGACGGTCGTCGACTCGTTGAGATTGAGCTCCGGCTCGCCCTCCCACTCGCGGACGCCGGCGTTGCCGATCGTCAGCGAGTCGCCCGCCTCGAAGCCGAAGTCCTGCCACGCGGTGTAGGCGATCGTCCCGGTCTCGTCGGCGAGCTCGCCCTCACGGATCGTGAGGTCGTCGCCCTGGTACCGGATCGTGCGCGTCCCCTGTGTGAGCACCCTGACGGTGACCGTCACGCCGTCGTGGTCGGTGGTGATCTCGGCGACGTCGACCGCGTCCGGGGTCGGCGTCGACCCGCCGCCGTCGCCGTGCTTCCGACGGACGCTCTGTTTGGCCTCGTCGATCGGGACGCTGTACTCCAGTAAGTTCTGTAGGTCGGCTTTGACCTCCTCTTTGTCGACGCCGAGGTCGGAGGCGAGTTCCTCGGCATGGCTGTTGACGTCCATCGGGTCGGCGTTCGACGCGACCGCACAAAAGGATTCACCACCGCGGGACGGCCGTTCGGGTGGATATCACAGCGTCACCAGGGCGGCCGCCAACAGCCCGCCGCCGAACAGCGCGGCCGGGTAGTCGGCCGGACCGAACGCGAGCCGGGGGAGGGTCGGGTTCCACGCGAGACACCGGGCGTTCAGCGCGGTTCCCAGCCGGTCGGCTCGTTCGAACGCCCGGTTCAGTCCGCCGACGGCGACGAGCCGCATCCGCGCGCGGACCGGCAGGGCGTCGCCGCCGCGCGCGCGGACCGCCTCCCGGGTCGCCAGCAGGTCGCGTTTCAGCAGGGGGAGAAAGCGGAACACGAGCGCGACGCCCGTCCCGAGGAACTGTCCCGCCCTGCCGGGGACCGCGCGCTGGAGCGCCGCCCGCGACTCGCGGACCGGCGTCGACCGGACGTACGCGGCCGCGACGACGAGGATCAACAGGACGCGGTAGCTCGCGAGGCCGGTGTCGACCGCCCGGGCGGGTCGGAACCACGGCGCGCCGAGCGTCGCGCCCGCGACGAGGGGGCGACGAGAAGCACCGGGAACGCGACCCGGTAGGCCCACACGTCGCGGGGCCCGCCGCCCGCGAGCCGCAGGCAGCCGCCCGCGACGAGGGTGAGCGCGGCGAGCCCCCGGGGCGTCGTGTGGGCGTACGCGGCGGCCGCGAAGCCGCCCTGCACGAGGAGCTTCGACCGCGGGTCGAGCCGGTGGGCGGGCGAGTCGTCGGGGACGTACGCGAGGGTCACGGGTCCGCGTCCTCGCCGCTCCGCTCGTCGCGGTCGGTCACGAACGCGTCGGGGACCCGCACGCCGAGCGTCGACAGCTCCGGGACCGCACGCTCCGGCGGCGCGTCGACCGCGACGCGTCCGTCCGCGAGGCCGACGACCCGATCCGCGAGCCCGAGCACGTCACGGAGGTCGTGGGTCACGACGATCACGCTCGTCCCCCCCGCGGTGGAGCGCTCGGAGCCGGTCCAGCACCGAGCGCCGCGCCGGCTCGTCGAGTCCGGTGAACGGCTCGTCCAGGACGAGGTGGTCCGGCTCCATCGCCAGCGCGCCGGCGATCGCGACGCGCTCGCGCTCCCCGCCGGAGAGCGCGTCGATCCGGGCGTCCTCGCGGCCGGTCATCTTCACGGCCGCGAGCGCGTCGGCGACGCGGCGATCGATCTCGGCGTGCGTCAGGCCGAGGTTCTCCGGCCCGAAGGCGACGTCGGCGCCGACGGTGGCCGCGACGAGCTGGTCGCGGGGGTCCTGGAACACCATCCCGACCGCGGTCCGGGCCGCGACGGGGTCAGTCTCGACGGGCGTCCCGTTGACCGACACCGTTCCCGCGTCCGGGGTCGTGAGGCCGTCGAACGTCCGGACGAGCGTCGTCTTCCCGGAGCCGTTCGCGCCCGCGACGACGAGGAACTCGCCGTCCGGGACCGCGAGGGAGACGTCGTCGACGGCGGTGACGGCGTCACCGTCGTCTCCCGACCCGTCTCCGCGGGGCGTCCCGTACCGGCACGTGACGCCGTCGACCTCGATCACGCGGCCACCTCGCGGTCGGTCACGCGGCCACCTCGCGGTCGGTCACGCGGCCACCTCACGCAGCGGCGACCGCGTCGGACCTGACGATCCCGATCGCGGCCGCGATCTTCAGCGCCTCCGCGGGGAGGAACGCCGCGGCGCCGACGGTCACCGCCTCCACGGGGCCGAGCGACAACACGATCGCGAGCCCGGCGACGCCGAACCCGTAGATGACGACCGTGCCGAGGACCATCGCGCCGACGAGCCGCGCCGGACCGACCGCGTCGAGGTCCCGGAGCGTCCCGCCGCCGTGGACGGTGCGCCGACGACGGCCGCCGCGATCGGGTACGACCAGAGGTAGCCCGCCGACTGACGACGAGGTGTCCGACGCCCGCGGAGCCGCCCTGGAACACCGGCACGCCGAGCGCGCCGGCCGCGAGGTAGCACACGAGCGACGCGGCTCCCCAGAACGGCCCGAGGTAGATCCCGGCGAGGAACACGCCGAGCACCTGGAGCGTCACCGAGACCGGCGAGACCGGGTTCGGGAACGTGACGTACGCGAACGCGCCGACGAGCGCGGCGAAGAGCGCCGCGCGCGCGAGGTTGGTCGCCGCCTCCTCACCGACGAGGTCGACCGACTGCGTGCTGGTTGCCATGTCTCCGACACGCTCGTAAACTAACTTGAGAGTGTTGGTTTACGACGTCGCTCAAGGTCGGTTCGGACGGTCGGTACCCGACGGAGCGAAGGGGGACGGGTGAAGTGACGGACCGCGCCTCGGCCCTTTCTCCCGGCACCGGACGCGGGAGTTTTGTACGGCGGGCGCGTACGGTGTCCCCCATGGACGAGAAGACCTCGGCGCTCCGCGACATCTTCCTCGACGCCACCGGCTCGGAGACCGTAACCGAGCGGCAGGCGGACGCCCGCGGCTCGCTGGCCGACCGCGACGAGGCGGCGGTCGACGAGCGGCTGCGCGAGCTCGTCGCCGCGATGCGCGAGCGATACGGCTTCTCGACCGACCTCGACGACGCCGCCTACGCCCGGGTCGCTCGCGGCCGGTTCGACGACGAGGACGACGCCGCGATCGCGGCCGCGATCGCCGACTCGGTCGACGCCGAGACCGTCCGCGACGCCCGGCTCGACCTCCACCTCGTCCGCGAGTCCGACCGGGTCGTCGACGACGCGCCCTTCGCGTACGACGACCTGAAGCGGCTGACCGCCGCGGGACGGTCGATCGTCGAGTGCGCCGAGGAGCTCGACGCCGACGTCGACGCGGTCGCGAGACACGCGTCGGTCGCCCGCGCCGACCTGACGTCCACGCGGACGAACGACCGGTTCCGCGACGAGTTCCGCGCGCTCCTCACCGACGCGGAGATCGAGGAGTCACACGCCGCTAGCGCCCGCGAGGACGGCCTCCGCGAGGCGACCGAGGATATCGAGACCGACGTCTCGCTCTGAGCCCGGTCCGACCGCCGCGCCGAGTCGGGCGCGTTCCGAGCCAGACGCATTCCGACCCGTTACCGGACGCGTTTCGACCCGTTTATGGTCGCCCGCGCGCCCCGTTCGGTATGACCGACGACGACCGACGCGGCGAGCTGATCGCCGCGCTGCGGGCGGCCGACGCCGTCCGATTCGGCGAGTTCGAGCTCTCTCACGGCGGGACGAGCGACTACTACGTCGACAAGTACCTCTTCGAGACCGACCCGGACGCGCTCGCGCTCGTCGCCGAGGCGTTCGCCGACCGGCTCGCGGGGACGGACGCGAAGCTCGCGGGGGGTCGCGCTGGGGCGCCGTCCCGCTCGTGGCCGTCACCGCGACGGAGCTGGGGCGGCCGTACGTCATCGCGCGCAAACAGGCGAAGGAGTACGGCACCGGCAACCGCATCGAGGGACGGCTCGACGCCGGCGAGGAGGTCGTCGTGCTGGAGGACATCGCCACCACCGGACAATCCGCCGTCGACGCGGTCGAGGCGCTTCGGGAGGCCGGCGCGACGGTGGACCGCGTGCTCGTCGTCGTCGACCGCGAGGAGGGCGCCGCGGAGCTGCTCGCCGAGCACGACGTCGAGCTCGAGGCGCTGCTCACGGCGACGGAGCTGCTCGCGGAGCGCGACGCGGAGGAGGAAACCGCCGAGTCGTGACCCCCGCGTGAGATCCCCGGACGAGGGCGGTCCGTCCACCGACGGCGACGATCGAAACGCATAACAGCGGCACCGCTCAACGGTGAGACGAGCCGAGGTAGCCTAGCCTGGCCAAGGCGGTAGATTCGAAATCTACTGTCCATTCGGACACCGGAGTTCAAATCTCCGCCTCGGCGCTTCTCTGTGGTTCCGTCCACCGAGCCGCGCACGTCTTTCTCGCTGTTCGTTCCGAGTCG
>NZ_WPCE01000249.1 GCF_009742825.1 Halorubrum sp. CBA1125 | reverse complement strand
GGGGTCGCCGGGTCGAGGCGCCGGGCGCATACCGATCGGCGCGTCAGGCGTGTCAGATCGAGGCGTCGGGTCGACGTGTCCTGTCCGTTTGGAACCGGCCTAGAGGGCTTCGATCAGCTCGACCGCGTGGCCGTCAGGGTCCTTCACGAATGCGGTTCGCGCGCCCGCGGCCGGCTGGTCGCCGGGCTCCTTCACGACGCCGTGGTGGTCGATACGTTCGAAGGCGTCGTCGACGTCGTCGACCGCGACGGCGACGTGGTCGTACCGGTCGCCGTCCGTGCTCGGCGTCTCTCCCTCCGTGTCGGACAGCTGGAACTCGACGCCGGCGTCGTCGGCGACGTACACGTTGCGCGTGTCGCCGTCGTCGGTGGTGAACTCCCAGGAGCGTTCGAACCCGAGCTGTTCGACGTACCAGTCGGCGGCGCGGTCGGCGTCGGCCACGTTGAGACACGTGTGGAGTATGTCCATGAGCCGGCGTACCGCGGCGACGCACTTAGCGCCTCGGTTGCTCAGTCTCGTCGGGATCCGGAACCGCTCGCGATCGGCGGATTTCCCGCACCGACAAAGGTTTTATTTTGCCGTCGTTCCCACTCGAAACATGGCAACCGACCCCACGAGGGGACGTGGCACGGCGGACCTCGACACGTCCGCGGCGGCGCTCGGCCACGACCGGCCGGACGCTCCCGCCTACCGGGCGCTCGCGTCCGACCTCCGCGATCGCGTCGACGGCGAGGTCCAGTTCGACGAGTACGCGCAGGTGCTGTACGCCACCGACGGCAGCATCTACCAGGCTCGTCCGGCTGGCGTCGTGACGCCGCGCTCGGTCGACGACGTGCAGGCGGCGATGGAGGTCGCCGCCGACCACGGCGTCCCCGTGATCCCGCGGGGCGCCGGCTCCTCGCTCGGCGGCCAGACCGTCGGGCCGGGCTGTGTCGTGCTGGACTTCACCCCGCACATGGACGCGATCGTGGAGGTCCGCCCCGACGACCGACGGGCGGTCGTCCAACCGGGAGTCGTCCAGGACCACCTGGACGACCGGCTCGCCGAGCACGGGCTGAAGTTCGCGCCGGACCCGGCCTCCTCGGCGCGGGCGACGGTCGTCGGCGGCATCGGCAACAACTCCACCGGCGCCCACTCGGTGCGGTACGGGATCACCGACGCGTACACGGAGGAGCTGAAAGTGGTGCTCGCCGACGGCTCGCTCATCCACACCCGCGAGGTCGTGCTCGACTCGCCGGAGTACGAGGAGCTGGTGGAGAAAGACGACCGCGAGGCCGCCCTCTACGAGACCGTCCGGCGGCTCGTCGAGGATAACGAAGACGAGATCGACGAGAGGTATCCGAGCCTCAAACGCTCCGTCTCCGGGTACAACCTCCACAAGGTGATCTACGAGAACGACGACGGCGAGGCGGTGATCAACCTCTCGAAGCTGCTCGTCGGCGCGGAGGGCACCCTCGGCACGATCGTCGAGGCCGAGGTGTCGCTCGTCACCCGCCCCGAGGAGACGGCGCTCGCGCTGTACACCTTCGACACGCTGGACGCCGCCATGCGCGCCGTCCCGGAGGCGCTGGAGTTCCCGGTGAGCGCGGTCGAGCTGATGGACGACGAGGTGTTCTCGCTCGCGGCCGACTCCCAGGAGTTCGCGCAGTACGCCGAGCCGATCCCGGACCGCGCGAAGGCGGCGCTGATGTTAGAGTGGGACTCGGAGCTGGTCGACGACTTCGCGGCGGCGATCGCGGACACGAACGCTCATTTCGTCGAGGAGGGGGACGCCTTCGACGTGCTCGAGGCGTACACCGAGGAGGACCAGGCCGACATCTGGAAGCTCCGGAAGGCGGCGATTCCGCTGCTGATGGGCATGGAGGGCGACCCGAAGCCGTACCCGTTCATCGAGGACGCGACGGTGCCGCCCGCGGAGCTCGCCGAGTACGTCGGCCAGTTCGAGGACGTGCTCACGGATCACGACACCTCGGCGGCGTACTTCGCGCACGCCGGCTCCGGCACCCTCCACATCCGCCCGATCCTCTCGCTGAAAGAGGAGGAGGGGATAGAGAAGATGCACTCCATCTCCGAGGACGTCACCGACCTCGTGTTGGAACACCACGGGGCGTTCTCCGGCGAGCACGGCGACGGGCTCGCGCGCACGGAGTTCAACCCCAAGATGTACGGCGAGCAGCTCTGGACCGCGTTCCAGGAGCTCAAGTCGACGTTCGACCCCGAGTGGCGGATGAACCCCGGGAAGGTCGTGTACGTGGCCGAAGAGACCGCCGCGGAGCGCGGCTACCCAGGCAGTGCCGCAGACACGGACATGCGCGAGAACCTTCGGTACGGACCGACGTACCAGTCGATCGAGCCGCAGACGACGCTCGACTTCGAAGACGAGGGCGGGTTCTCGCACCTCGTCGAGCTGTGTAACGGCTGCGGCACCTGCCGCGAGACGGACTCCGACGTGATGTGCCCGACCTACCGGGCCTCCAAAGAGGAGATCCAGGCGACCCGCGGGCGCGCCAACATGCTCCGGGCCGCCATCAGCGGCGAGCTCGACGAAGCGGAGATCCACTCGGACCGCTTCCAGGAGGAGGTGCTCGGGCTCTGTGTCGGCTGCAAGGGCTGTAAGAGCGACTGTCCGACCGGCGTCGACCTCGCGAAGCTGAAGGCCGAGGTGAAACACGACCACCACGAGAAAGAGGGGTCGGGGCTCCGCGAGCGGATCTTCCGCGACATCGACCGCTTCTCGGCGATCGGGAGCGCGCTCGCGCCGGTGTCGAACGCGGCGACGAAGATCCCGGGCGCCCGGAGGGCCATGGAGGCGGTCGCCGGGATCGCCCCCGACCGCGAACTGCCGACGTTCCGCACCGAGAGCTTCGAGGCGTGGTTCGAAGCGCGCGGCGGCTCGACCGTCTCCCCCGAGGAGGCGACCGACACCGTCGTCCTGTTCCCGGACACCTACACCAACTACAGCTACCCGGCGGCCGGCAAGGCCGCCGTCGAGGTGTTAGAGGCCGCCGGCGTCCGCGTCGAGGTGCCGGACGGCCTCGCGCCCTCGGGCCGCGCCGCGTTCTCGACCGGCTTCCTCGACGAGGCGAGCGCGCGGGCGGCAACCAACGTCGAGGCGCTCGCGCCCCGCGTCCACGAGGGCCAGTCCGTCGTCTTCGTCGAGCCCTCCGACGCGGTGATGTTCCAGGACGAGTACCTCGACCTGCTCGACGGCGAGGACGTCGAGGCCGTCTCTGCGGCCGCCTCCGGTGTTCTGGAGTACCTCGACGCCGGCCGGATCGACGAGCGGCTGGCGTTCGACGCGCCCGCCGAGTCGCTCACCTACCACGGCCACTGCAACCAGAAGGCGACGAACAAGGACCACCACGCGGTGGGCGTGCTCCGGCGCGCCGGCTACGAGGTCGACCCGCTCGACTCCTCGTGTTGCGGGATGGCGGGGTCGTTCGGCTACGAGGCCGA
>NZ_WPCE01000336.1 GCF_009742825.1 Halorubrum sp. CBA1125 | reverse complement strand
CTGAACCTGGAAGCGAATTCACACCCGAATACGATCCTGGATCTCGGATTCACGGGTCACATGACGAACGGGTCGGCGTCGTGGGACGAACAGTACGACGAGTCGAGAATCAGCATCAACTCGCTAACGGTTGAAGACATATCAACGGGTGACGCAACTGGTAACGACAACGTCGAAAGCTCGTTCCAATTCGGAATCGATCCTCCCAGTGAGAAGTTCGCCGTCAACACGACGGTGAGCGGTCTTCCAGAGGATCCCGAGAACTACCAGAACCTCGGAATTCAGATCGGTGAAGGTGACCAGGAGGATTATGTCAAGCTTGTCGCTGGAAATGGCCAACCCGAGATTGAGTTCAGTCAAGAGGTTGACTCGACCCTCAGTCCGAATAGGATGGCCGACTCCGAGCTTGCTGGTCCCGACACTGAGATCGGCCTCTCTATCGTTGTTGACCCGTCGACGAACGAGGCTGTTGCCTACTACAGAATCGATGGAGGGAGTTGGACTCAGGTCACCAGTGGTGGAAGTCCGGTCGTCTACGACGTTGAGGACCTGCTTGACACCTCTGACGGACAGGGACTCGCCGTTGGGATAATCTCGACGTCGATCGATAGCGACCCGTTCGACGGAACCTGGCACGATCTCAGCGTCGAGACTGTCGAAACCCAGGAAGAAGCCCACAGTGCAGATATCTCGGTCCTTGAGGGCAACCAAGACAAGGACACGAGCCCGTGGCTCTTCACGGACCCGGTGAGCATCGAGAACACTGGCGACGTCCCGATAACCGGAGTCACGTTGGACGCGTCGACTGCGGCGCTCCCTGACCTTCAGGCAGCCGGAATGAAGGACGGATACTCCGGGAGCACGTCCGGTCAGACGATGACTATCGACTTCAGCGGCGACCCGATTGCCGCTGGAGAAACTGCGTCGGGCAACATCGACTACAATCACGACACGCAGTCGGAAACTGGGGCTGGTGGCGGTCCGTACCACCAGGCCTACGAGATATCGGGACTGGAGATGGCAGGGACGACGGTGACTGTCGAGTACGAAGACGGCACGACGCAGACGACGGAGTTGGCCAGTGATGGAAGTCCTGCCGGTGCAGTCGGTGTCGCAGATGACGATGTCCCGAGTGCTCCCACGCTCGGTGTTGACGGAGTCTCGACTGACGGCAGTGCGCTCGGTGCGCCACACGAGGCGGCCGTCGTCAACAGTGAAGAACACCTCATTCACATTACCGAGGGTCCGGCGAACGGTAATGTGGCGTTGTACCGGATTGAAGGCGAGATGAACGTTACTGGACCTGACGGATCCTTCAGCTTCAGTGACTTCAGTAGTGTTCAGGACTACGAGGCGAATCGGTTCTACCTCGACAAGACTGAGCACGACGTGGAGCTGGACGCAGGTGGTCACGGTCACGCGACGGTGAGTCTCACCAACAACACGGAGTCACCGCCGGACGAGGGTGGGATGAACTACATCCTCGCGGTAGTTGAGGATGAAGACGGTGACTACGGACTGATGTCCAACGTCGTCGTCCTCGAGTATCAGGAGGAACAGGAGCCACCGGAGAATGACTTCGACGGCGACGGTACTCCGAATGCTCAAGATACTGACGACGATGGCGACGGAATTCCGGACGTCAACGACCCGTTCGCCTTGGATGCCGACAACGGGCTCTCGACATCGGTACCCCACAACCTGACTCTCGAACCGAATTCGCAGCCAGGTACG
>NZ_WPCE01000221.1 GCF_009742825.1 Halorubrum sp. CBA1125 | reverse complement strand
GCGCCGGGAACGTCTCGATCGCGCGGGCGACGCGGTGGCCGAGCTCCGCGTACGCCTGTGCCTCCGGCGTCGACAGCTCGGCCATGTAGCTGATATCCGCGCCCGCGGCGAACGCTTCGTCGCCGGCGCCGGCGAGAACGAGGACGCGCGCGTCGGCCGCCTCGGCCTCCACGAGTGCCGCCTCGATCGCTTCGAGCGTGTCCACGGTGAGCGCGTTGAGCCGGTCCGGGCGGTCGATCGTCAGGGTGGCGACGTCCGCGTCAATGTCGAGCGTGATCGTCTCCCACGTCATACATGGACCTCACCCGGCGAGGTGAAAACGGTTCGCCACCCGGCGGCGACCGCCGTTCGCACCTCGATGAGCGCGTCGCCGCGACCGCCCGGCGCTACACGTCCTCGCGGTCGTCGATCCCGGTGTAGATCCCCCACGCGGTGGCGTACACGCCGACGAAGAGCAGGTAGCCGACGACGAGTCCGGCGAGCTGACGGTCGCCGAGCCCGCCGGGGAGCGTCCGCGAGAGGATCGTCAGGGCGACGACGAACACGACGAGCGAGAACAGCCCGGAGAGGACGTACACGCCCAGATCGCTGGTGAGACGGTCGCGCACGGTTCGAGGTGACGGGGGCGACCGATAAACCACCACCGGTCTCGGCAGCGTTCGGCGCCGTCCTGCGGCTCCTCTCGTGGACTCACACCAGTCGCCATCGCGAGTATCCTCACATCCGTCGCCACCTCGTCGCCGTCGCGCCCGGCAGTCGGTCGCGGGGATTGCAACCCCTATATGCCCCCGGCTACACGTGGGGGTATGAACGGCAACCGGTTCGGTCGGCTCTTCCAGGTGACGACCTACGGCGAGAGCCACGGCGACGCGATGGGCGTGACGGTCTCGGGCGTGCCCGCGGGCGTCGAGCTCGACGAGGAGGCGATCCAGGCGCAGCTCGACCGGCGCAAGCCGGGCCAGTCGATGATAACCACCTCCCGCGGCGAGCCCGACGAGGTGCGGGTGAACTCCGGCGTCCAGGACGGCTACACGACGGGCACGCCGATCGGGATGGTGATCCAGAACAAGGACGCTCGCTCGGGCAAGTACGAGCCGTACGTCACGGCGCCACGACCCTCCCACGGCGACTACACCTACTCCGCGAAGTTCGGCACGCGCAACTGGGGCGGCGGCGGGCGCTCCTCGGCGCGCGAGACGGTGAACTGGGTCGCAGCCGGCGCGGTCGCCGAGCAGGTGCTCGACGCGTCCGACTACGACGTGGAGATCAAAGCCCACGTCAACCGCATCGGCGACGTGGCGGCCGGCGACGTGAGCTTCGAGCAGATCCTCGAACACAGCGAGGAGAACGACGTGCGGTGTGCGGACCCCGAGACGGCCGCGGAGATGCAGGAGCTGATCGAAGAGTACCAGGAGCGCGGCGACTCCATCGGCGGCTCCATCTACTTCGAGTGTCGGGGGGTCCCGCGCGGGCTCGGCGCCCCGCGGTTCGACGGCTTCCCCGCCCGGCTGGGGCAGGCGATGTTCTCGATCCCGGCCACCACGGCCGTCGAGTTCGGGCTCGGCAAGGGGGCGAGCGAGGTCACCGGCAGCGAGCGCAACGAGGACTGGACGTTCGACGACGGCGAATCCTTCGACCACGTAGTGAGCGAGGAGGGCGACCCGGTCCCCGTCGGCAACGACCACGGCGGGCTCCAGGGCGGGATCACCACGGGCGAGCCGATCTACGGCGAGGCGACGTGGCACGCGCCCACCTCGATCCCGAAGAAGCAGCGGTCCGCCGACTGGGAGACGGGCGAGGAGAAGGAGATCCAGGTCGTCGGCCGCCACGACCCCGTGCTCCCGCCGCGGGCGGTCCCCGTCGTCGAGGCGATGTTGTACTGCACCGTCCTCGACTTCATGCTGCTCGCCGGCCGGATCAACCCCGACCGCGTGGACGGGACTCCGGGCGAGTACGACACCGACTACCACCCGAGCAGTCCGCGGAACGAGTAGTTGGCGAGGCCCAGTTCGGTACAATACCCAAAACAGGCTTATTCGCTCCTCTCTCGTTGTGTGTTGTCCAACAATTCGATGCCACGCTCGATCACCGCGTCAGTCACAAACAGACTCGTCTCTCGCTGAAGCGATCGCATGAGCGTAGCTGCCTCGTCGGCGTCGAGGAATCCACGGGCGTGCGCGAGAGCGATGATACCGATCGAACCGTGTACGTCAACTCCGTCGTTCGAAGCCGACTCTCGGGCCGCGAGGTCATCGGTTAGCAGGACGACATCGCGTTCTTTTGCAACCGCTATCGCGGCGCTTTCCCCGGCGTCCAGGTCAACGGTCCCCTTTTGCTCATCGTCGACATCGACGAGTTCGTACGAGACGTTATCGAGGCCGCTCGGAACGTCACCTGCCTCGATCTCAGCATACACCGTCTGTGGAATGAGAAGAACGTCAAACAGTGAGAGTCGTTCCAGCGAGTCGATCTCAGCGAGATGGATGAGTGGTCCAGCGTCCGAGACGGCCGCGAGCGTCACGCGTTCAGTCCCCAGTCGACGTCCTCCTCGACGATCTGCTGTTCTCGTTCCGCGCGTTCGACTTTCGTTCGTCCCACGTGCTCGATCGCTTCCTCACGGTCGATCTTCCCGCCGAGATATCGCTTCAGAACCAGATCCTCCCACAGCGTCTCGAGACCCCGCTCAAGGGCCCGTTCAAAGACCTCGGACTCTGGAAGATCGGTGGCTTCTGCGATCTCCCGAACGCGGTCAGATATCTCTGCGGCCATGGTGACGAATTGCTCGGCTACATTCTTAAATGCACGCTGGGTGGCCCCGATCGCCCCCAGACGGCGAAGTGAGACGGATCCTATTCTCCCGGCGACCACTCGCAGGCGTTCCCCGCGGTGAGGTCGTTCTCTTCGACGTGCGCCGCGAGGCAGGCGTAGTTACAGAAGTACGCGGGCGAGCCGCAGTCGTCCTCGCAGTCGCGCACGCAGATCGGGTCGTGCTCGAAGATCCGCGACTCACAGTAGGCGCACGTCTCTTCGGACGCGGGCGTCGACACGGTCGTGGACACGACCGAGACTACGCGTCGCGTCGGCGAAAGCGTTTCGCGGCCGTGTGTCCGAGATACATGTCTGTCGGGGACCAGCCGCGGACGGGACCTGCACGCCGAGGCGTCAGATCGCGACGACCGCGTCGACGACGACCAGGAGCACGAACCCGACGAGGAACGCCGCGGTCGCCGCGTCGGCGTGGCCGTGGCCGTGCGAGGAGGGGATGAGCTCCCGGAAGACGACCGCGAGCATCGCGCCCGCGGCGAACCCGGAGGCGACGGGGAACAGTCCGGTCGCGACCGAGACGAGCAGGAAACCGAAGACGGACGCGACGACCTGGGGGACGACTCCCGAGAGCGTGGTGTACCAGATAACCCGGAGATTCGACATCCCGATCTCCGCCATCGGCACCGCGAACGCGAACCCGTCGGGCACGTTCTGGAGCCCGATCACGACCGCCAGCACCAGCGCCACCTCCTCTAATCCCGACGCGAACGCGACACCGATCGCCAACCCCTCGGGCGCGTTGTGAGGGTGATCGCGCTGCCGATGAGCAGCGCCTTCCGGACGGTGACCTCCCGGTCAGGATCGGCGGCGAGGTCGCCGAGGCCCGACGCGTCGTCCGCGGTCGCGCCGCCCTCGGGTCGCCACGCGCGGTACTGCGCGTGGAGGTGTGGGAGCACGTAGTTCCCGCCGAGAAGTCCCGCGCCGCCGACGAGCAGCCCGGCCATCACCGCGGCGAGCGTTCCCTCCTCCATCCCCGGGAGGATCAGTCCGAAGACGCTCGCGGCGACCATCAGGCCGGCCGCGAGCCCGAGCGCCGCGTCGTAGATTCGGTGGGTGACCCGGGCGCGCACGAACACGGGGAGCGCCCCGAGTCCGGTCGCGACGCCGGCCACGCTGCTGACGACCACTACCCCGGACAGGTCGGTCATGGACCTCGATTCCGGGGCCGAATACATAAATGGAAACGGCCTCGGCGACGGTCGCTCTGGTGCGACGGCGACGCCGTCTCGTCACGGGGACGTCCCGCGTCACGCTCACCGCTCGACCACGCCGCGGAGGTCACGACCGTACGCGACGGCAGCGAGCGTGAGCGCCGCGAGCGGTCCTACCGGGAGGACGGCGAGCAGCCCGCGGTGGTTCCCACCCCGAACCGCACCCCGACGCCGGTGCCGACCCACAGCGTCGCGGCCGCCGCCAGCACGAGTAACCCGCCGGTGACGCGGCGGTCTTCCCGGCCCAGCGCGACGCCCGCGCTCGAGCTG
>NZ_WPCE01000186.1 GCF_009742825.1 Halorubrum sp. CBA1125 | reverse complement strand
GGCCGAGACGCGGTACGACGCCGCCGAGCTGCTGTCCGCGCGGCGCTTCCTCGACTTCGTCGCGATCCGCCCCGACCACGACTTCGCGGCGGCGGCGCTCAAAGGCGAGATCGAGAAGCGCGCGACGGGGTCGCGCGGCGCGAGCGCGGGCCGCGGGCGTGACCGTCCGAGACGCGACGGCCTCGACGCGGAGTGAAGAACGGTCGCTCACGGGGACGCCACCGAGCGTCGCCGGGGTGGATATTTGGCCGTCCGGCCGGTAGCGTACGCCATGGCAGACGCCTACGAACACTACGTGGACGGCGAGTGGGTCGCCGGCGAGGGGGCCGAGACGTTCCAGAGCCGCAATCCCGCGACGGGCGAGACGCTCGGCGCGTTCCGCCGGGGGACGCCGGCGGACGTCGATCGCGCGGTCGCCGCCGCGGCCGACGCCTTCGAGGAGTGGCGCGCGCTCTCGCGGATCGAGCGCGCCGAGTACCTCTGGGACGTCTACCACGAGCTTCGCGACCGGCACGAGGAGCTCGGCGCGATCGTCACCAGGGAGTGCGGCAAGGAGATAAGCGAGGGGAAAGCCGACGTCACCGAGGCGTGGCACATGGTCGAGTGGGCGGCCGGCGACGCCCGCCACCCGAAAGGCGACGTGGTGCCCTCCGAGATCCCCGAGAAGGACGCGTACATGCGCCGGAAGCCCCGCGGCGTCACCGGCTGTATCACCCCGTGGAACTTCCCCGTCGCCATCCCCTACTGGCACATGGCCATCGCGCTGGTCGAGGGCAACACCGTGGTGTGGAAGCCCGCCGAACAGACCCCGTGGTGCGGGCAGATAATCGCCGAGATGTTCGATGACGCCGGGATCCCCGATGGCGTGTTCAACCTGGTCCAGGGGTACGGTGACGCCGGCAACGCGATCGTGGAACACGACGAGGTCGCGACCGTCCTCTTCACCGGCTCGGCCGAGGTCGGCCACCAGATCCAGGAGAAGCTCGGGGGCGTCCCTGGCAGGCGCGCCGCCTGCGAGATGGGCGGGAAGAACGCGGTCGTGGTCACCGAGCGCGCCGACCTCGACGTGGCGGTCCACTCCGCGGTGATGTCCTCGTTCAAGACGACCGGGCAGCGCTGCGTCTCCTCGGAGCGACTGATCGTCCACACCGACGTGTACGACGAGTTCAAAGCGCGGTTCGTCGATATCGCCGAGTCGATAGCCGTGGGCGACCCCCTCGCCGAGGACACGTTCATGGGACCGCTCATCGAGCCGGAGCACTTCGAGAAGGTCTCGAAGTACAACGAACTGGCCCGCGCGGAGGGCGTGAACGTGCTCGTCGACCGGACCGAGCTCGACGCCGAGGAGATCCCCGACGGTCACGAGGCGGGCAACTGGATCGGTCCGTTCGTCTACGAGGCCGACCCCGACGCCGACCTTCGGTGTACCCACGAGGAGGTGTTCGGCCCGCACGTCGCGCTCTTGGAGTACGAGGGCGGCATCGAGCGCGCCGTCGAGCTCCAGAACGACACCGACTACGGGCTGGCGGGCGCGATCGTCAGCGAGGACTACCGTCAGATCAACTACTACCGCGATCACGCCGAACTCGGGCTCGCGTACGGGAACCTGCCGTGTATCGGCGCCGAGGTCCAGCTGCCGTTCGGCGGCGTGAAGAAGTCCGGGAACGGCTACCCCTCGGCCCGCGAGGCCATCGAAGCCGTCACCGACCGCACCGCGTGGACCCTCAACAACTCGACGGAGATCCAGATGGCACAGGGGCTCTCCGCCGACATCAAGACGACCGAGGACTGAGACGCGGCGACTCGCGAGACGGTGCCCGTCGGATCGGCTCGCGACCGAGACACTCGTCGGCGTTCACACCGCGTCGAGTCGCGCCCGGAGTTCGGCGTCCGCTCGGTCGGCGAGCGCCTCCACCGACGTGTCGAGGTGCGTCGCCCACTGGTCGAGGAACCCGGACCGCCCGAGGACGCGTACCACCCGGTAGACCGGTCGCCGCCGTTCGAACCCTCGGGGGAGCCCATCGGCGCGCGCCCGGTACCCCTCGTACAGGGCCGATTCGAGCCGGTCGGGTCCCTCGCCGTCGAAGCCGTTGCAGAGCTGGTCCGTCGCGCGGACCAGGTCGCGCGCGGGGTCCCCGACGTGTGCCAGCTCCCAGTCTATCGCGGCGATCCCGTCGGGACCACCTTCGTCCGTCCCGGGCTCGGTGACGAACAGGTTCGGCCCCGCGACGTCGCCGTGTAACAGCGCAGCGGGCGCGCCGGCGAGCCGGCCCCGGTTCGCCTCGATGCAGTCGTGCACCGCGTCGTAGTGGTCCGCGAGCCGCTCGCACGTGCCGATCTCGCGGGTGCGCTCGACCGTCGCGTGCAGCACGTCCGGCCACGGCGCGGGGTCGAGGTCGAGGTCGGCCGCGGACGCGAGCCCGCGGATCTCGCCCGCCGACTCGAACCGTTCTCCGTGGAGGGTCGCGAGCGTCCTCCCGACGCGCCGGAAAAGCGACTCGGCGCAGGCGAGATTCGACCGGGCGTCGTCGTCTGGCCAGATTCCGTCGAGTCTGCGTCCCGGCACCGGGGCGGTGACGAGGTACGGATCGGCCGCGTCCGCGTCGGCGGCGAGGACCGGCGGAACCGCGATCGGACGCGTCTCGGAGACGTACCGCAACACGGCCCGCTCGCGGGCGATCCGGCCGGCGTCACCGCGCGAGACCTTGCAGAACGCGCGCGTCCCGTCGTCGACCGCGACCGTCTCGTTCGCGCCGTTCCACGACCCGCCGGTGGCCGTGATCCGGTCGACGCTCCGGTCCGGGAACGCCTCCTCGAGGACCGTCCGCACGGTCGCGTCCATACCTCGCCTCGCGCGCCGGGAGTCGTAAGCCTGTCCGTCGAGCTTGTGTCCGTCCGTCGAGCGGTTCGTAGACGGGCGTTTCGCGGCACTACGAACTGGATATCGTGCCAGGGAACGTCACCCAATCGGACGCGGCCGTCGGATGGATCCCTGACCCGCAGGAACCACCGACAACCATATATTTGTTGTCGAACCATCACGTGATAGTGATAGGTGACGAACACGACCCGGGGATCGCCTTCGCGGTCGAAGGCGACACGCTCTGCGTCCGCGACGCGCTCGAAGGGGCCGACCTCCGCCTCCGGGCCGACCGCCAGATCGAATTCCGTCGCGCGCTGCCGGAGCTGTTCCCGTTCCCGGTCGACCGAGCGGTGAGCTTCGAGGCGGCGTCGCTCTCGGTGCCGACGTGCGCGTCGGTGACGGTCCGCGAGGCCGACGGCGAGTTCGTCACCCACCTGGACGGGTCGCTCCAGCTCGAACGCGGCTCGTACTGCTTCGACGTCACGGGCGCGATCAAGGCCCTCGTCCGCGTCACCGACGCCGCGGTCGTCGCGACCGGGATGACGGGTGAGGGGCCCGTCACGCTGTCGTTCGACGAGGCCACGACCGTTACCGTCGGCGCGCGGTCGTTACACGACCGCCCGACGGCGACGATCACCGTGCCGGACGATCCGACGGCCCTCGCTTCGGCCGTCTCGGCGCTGGGGTCGGTCATCCCGGAGTTCTCCCCGGAGCGCTCGTGGCCGACCCTCCGTCGGTACCCGCCGCGCGTCGAGCGGGGGACGTCGCTCGCGATTCCGGACTCGCTGTCGCCGCCGGACACCGGCGTCGAGGTGGTGGTGCGCCCCACGTACGCGGACGTGTACCGCCTCGCGACGCTGGCGTTCTACCACGGGGCGCGGATGGTCGTCGGCGACCGCCCCGCGATACGGTTCGACAAACGGGTACGTCGAGACGCTCCCGACCGCGGGGGGCGACCTCGAACGACGGGTCGCGGAGCTCCACCGGACGTGGTTCTTCCTCGACACCCTCGCGCGGACCGAAGGGTACGTCCCATCGGACCGGTACGAGTACGCACAGATCGGACCGCGGTTACCCTTCTATCCCCCGAACCTGGCTGACCTGTCGATGAGCGAGCGGTTGATGGAGTACCTCGAAGTCGACCCGGCGACCGTCGCGGACCGTGACTGGGTCGACGCCCCCGTCCACGTGGTCGACGACTCGCTTTTGAACCAGCCGAGCCCCGCCCTGATCGACGGCGTCGAGCGACTGGCCCGCCTGTTCCATCCCGAGAGCTATTCGTAGCCGCGCGCTAACCCCCGGTATGCGAGTCGGCGTCGGCAGCGGCAACCCGGTGAAGCGGCGCGCGGTTGAACAGGCGCTCGGCGCTCGGGAGTCGGACGACCGTCTCTCGGACGAGCGTTCGAGGGCCGACGGCGAGCCGACGGTCGACACCGAGTCGGGGATCGAGGTCGAGTCGGTCCCCGTCGACTCCGGCGTGAGCGAGCAACCGACCGGCCATGAGGAGACGGTCACCGGGGCGGAGCGGCGGGCCGCGGCCGTCCTCGACGCCGGGACGTACGACCTCGGCGTCGGACTGGAGGGCGGCGTCGCCCGCTTCGAGGGGACCGAGGGGCTCTATCTGGTCATGTGGGCCGCCGTCTCCGACGGCTCGAAGGTCGGCCGCGGCGCCGGGCCGAGCATCGAACTCCCCGCCGACGTCGCCGCCCGGGTCGCGGACGGCGAAGAGCTCGGCCCCGTGATGGACGACGTCCTCGACACCACCGGGATCGCGCGACGCGGCGGGGCGGCGGGAGCGCTCACGGACGGACGCGTCGACCGCGCGGACGGGCTCGCGGCCGCCGTCGCCGGGGCGCTCGGGCCGTTCGTCTCCGAGCTGTACTGATCGGCCCGTCGTGTCGCTCCGCCGGGTCCTCCGTAACTCGTTCGCCTCGACCGCGCGCCGGTCGGGCCGTCTTCGCCCTTCGAGAACCGTACCTGAACGACCGGTAGCCCGGTCGCCAGCACCGTCCGTTCGTCACCGAAACCGCACGACTGCGACGGGTTAACCGGGCGTACCAACCCCCTTATGCATCGGCGGTGCCTCCCGAACGGTATGAGCACCGTCCGTTCCGACGCGGTCGCCGTCGAGTCTGCAGAGTCCGCCGGCCTCTCGGCGAAGCAGTCGCGGATCCTGCGGTACCTGCGCGAGCACGCCGCCGATCGGACGTACTTCAAATCGCGGCTGATCGCCGAGGACCTCGACCTCTCGGCGAAGGAGGTCGGCGCGAACATGTCCGCGGTCGCCGACGCGGCCGGCGACCTCGACATCGAGAAGTGGGGGTACTCCTCCGGGACGACGTGGATGGTGACGGCGTAGTCGGCGGCACTATCGATACCGTTCTCCTCGGGCCGACCGTACATCCTGGTGACGGCGTCTCAGTGTAGCTACTCGGGGTCGTACGTGACGTACGCGGCCGCCTCGTCCGCGAACGCGACGGCGTCGGCGTCGAAGG
>NZ_WPCE01000107.1 GCF_009742825.1 Halorubrum sp. CBA1125 | reverse complement strand
TCAACTATCCCTCTATCGTAGTACTAGCTTGCGTATCAAGCGTGGAATATCACCTCCTACAACGGTAATGATACCCAAGTCTGCCCAGAGTGGAAGGTGGTAACTGCGTTTAGAGGAATGCGAGCAAGGCGAGTCCGATTCCGATGGTGTTGACGAGCCCGTGGATGATGCTCACCGTCAGCAGGCTGTTCGTTCGTTCGTAGACGTAGCCGAGGATGAAGCCGGTGGCTGCGATGCTCACCACGGCCCCCCAGACGCCAACGGAGAGGAGGTCAGAACCACCGAACCAGTAACTCGGGATGTGTGTGAGGCCGAATCCAATCGAGGTAATGGTGATCGCGGTGATCGCCCCATACCATTCACGTAGGCGGCCCTGGATAACACCGCGGAACAGGAATTCTTCGATCGGGGCAATGAGCAGGAGATTTCCGACGAGGAACACGGAATAGATTAACACGGGGTTCTCGACCGCCGCCGCGTTCGAAATATTCGTCGCCGAACCGGATCCGAACTGGCTCACTACGATTTCGGTCAGGAGCGACGCAATGATAATCGCGGCCAGTCCGCCAAGGATCCAGCCGCCATCCCGAAGCACCGGCCACCGGAGATCGTAGTGAATCGTCACCGGTCGGAACCGCAGGTAGACGACACCGACAACGGCGAACCAGAGCGTTGCGAGTCCCCCTCCGACGAGAAAGGTCAACGCGAAGCTGTCGCCGAGTCCCAACAGTAGCTGAAGTCTACTGAACCCTTCAATAATCAGCAGACCGCCGAAGGACGAAATCGCGAGCAGCGCGACGGCCGTGAGGAAGGTTCGCGCGGATTCAGGTCCGGTCGGCGTCTCGGTTGTCGGTTGGCGACGTTTCGTAATTGAAACCATTCTGGATCAGGCATGAGTGCCGAACGTATAGACGACGTTTGAGAATATAAACAGGTAGTGACACGTTCTATCTAACGCCTGTATTGTACGCTGTTATTCTGAACGTGTGAGGTCGTGTTTGTTGCGAAATTCGGCGATCAATCCGATAATCCCACCAAAGACAAAAATACCAGCGAGAAGGTGCCAATTCCCATCAAGATACTGTAGTGTCCCGATTGCGATGAAACCGCCATACATCAGTGGCTGATAGAGTGGATGGCTTCGAATACCGTTCACCGTCGCTGCGAATAACAGTGGAACGGCAATTATCCAGAGCACAACAGAATACAGCGTTGGTGGCCCGTAATATACGAACTCAAAATAGGAGGCTGCGCCGACCAGTACCAACATAACCACGACGGCTCCCGGGCGAATTCGATTTTGGAGGGTGCGGAGGGCAGTCATTCAGGTTCGTTATCTTTCGGTAGCATCTTGTGATGTGCTTTCGCTTTTTCTCGCGGACCAATTGCGGTCACTGTATTAAACGAACCGATGGGGCGAAGAGCGGGTATGCGAACTGTTGTCTGTCATCCTCACTAGAATTCAAATTCCCCTGAGGACGCCCGTCACGCCGATCGTCTCGGCGACGACCCACGCGACGAAGAGCAGGTACGCCGCGAGCAGCGCGTACGACTCGCGGGGCGTGAGCGAGAGGTCGGTCCGGAGCGTCGCGAAGAGCAGCACCGTCGCGACCGTGAGGACGCCGAGCATCGGGACGGCCGTCGAGAAGTTGATGTCGACGCTCCCGACGATGAGGACGCCGAGCGGGATCGCGACGAGCAGGTCGAAGGTGTTCGACCCGAGGACGTTCCCGAGGCTCGTCGCCCCGCGACGCTCTCGCGCCGACCGGACGCTCACCAGCGTGTCGGGGAGGCTCGTCGCGGCCGCGACGACGGTGATGCCCGCGAGGAACTCCGGGATACCGAACGTCGTTCCGAGCGATTCGACGGACGCGACCAGCCGCTCGACGGTGACGACGATGACGGCGAGGCCCGCGAGCAGCTTCGCCCACTCCCGGCGGACGTCGACCCCGTCGCGGACGCGGTCGAGCGCGGCGTCGTCGACGTCCTGGTACTGGATGAAGAGGTAGAGCCCGTACAGCAGCAGCGGGATCGTCGCCAGCGGTCGGGTCAGCTCCCCGACGATCGGGTCCGACGAGACGGGGTAGTAGATGACCGCGAGCGCGAACGTGACGACGAGCGCCGAGACCGCGATCATGTAGAACTGCGCCTCCTTGTACACGATCGTCCGGCTCGCTTCGAGGTCGCCGTCCGTGCCGAGCCCCGACAGCGCCGGGATGACGAGGATGTTGAAGATGGCGGACCCGACGAGCGCGCCGACGCCCATGTCGAACACGCCGACGACTGCGGTGACGAGCACGCTCACGAGCTCCGGGAAGCTCGACCCGATCGCGACGACGATCGACCCCTGGACGACCGCCGGCAGCCCGTAGTACCCGGAGAGCGTCTCGGCCGCCTCCTCCAGCCAGCCGCTCCCGACCCAGATCGCGGCGGTCGCCGCGACGATCACGAAGACGTGGACGAGCGGCGAGCCCAGGAATCCCGTACCCGCCATCGGCTCACCGCACGTGTCGTCCGCCGAGCTCCCACAGCCGGTCGGCGATATCGTCGCCGAGCGCCCCGGGCCGCAGCCGCCACGCCCAGTTGCCCGAGACGGTGCCCGGTTCGTTGAACCGCGCCTCGCTGCCGAGCCCGAGCAGGTCCTGGGCGGTCGTCACCGCGAGCACCGCCTCGGAGGCCCACACCTCCTCGATGATCTCCCACTCGACGCCTCGGTCCCCGTCGGCGCCGACGTTGTACCGGAAGCAGTCGCGCTGCTCCGCGGAGAGGTCCGCGTGGTACCCGACCCACGTGTCCGTGTCGTGCGTCGACGTGTACCCCACCACGTCCTCCGGGTAGTGCATCGGCTGGTAGGGGTTCCCCGCCTCACACCAGTCGGCGTACTGCGGGACGCGCATGCCGGGGAAGCCGAACTCGGCCATCAGCTCGTCCATCGCCGGTTCCTCGAAGCCGAGGTCCTCGGCGACGAAGGGCGCTCGTCCGAGCTCCCGCTCGACCGTCTCGAAGAGGTCGCGGCCGGGACCCTCGCGCCACTCGCCGTCGGCGGGGTCGTCGCTGTCGGCGGGGATCGCCCAGTAGCGCACGAACCCGAGGAAGTGGTCGAGCCGAGCGACGTCCGCCAGCTCGAACAGCCGGCGGAACCGCGCGATCCACCAGTCGTACTCCCGCTCGGCCAGCCGCTCCCAGTCGTACACCGGGTTCCCCCACCGCTGGCCGTCGTCGCCGGCGTTCGGCGGCACGCCAGCCACCGCGGTCGGGCGGCTCTCGTCGTCGAGGCGGAACGCTTCGGGGTTCGCCCACACGTCCGCGGAGTCGAGCGCGACGTAGATCGGCACGTCGCCGACGATCGAGACCCCCTCGTCGGCGGCGACCTCGCGGAGGGCGCGCCACTGGCGGTCGAACGTCCACTGGACGAACTCGCGGTACCGGATCTCCGCGGCGTGGCGCTCGCGGGCGTCGGCCAGCACCTCGGGGTCGCGCGTCCGGAGCGGCGCCGGCCAGTCGACCCACATGTCCTCCGACCGCGCGTCCGAGAGCGCCCGGAACAGCACGTAGTCGGCGAGCCACGGCTCGCGCTCCCGGAACGCGTCGAGCGCGACCCGGTCCTCCTCGGTCGCCGCCGCCTCGAACCGCTCGAAGGCGGTCCGGAGCAGGGGGAGCTTGTACGCGCGGACGGCGTCGTAGTCGACCCGATCGGCCGGGAAGTCGGGAACCGGTTCGAGGTCGCTCTCGTCGAGCCAGCCGTCGTCGACGAGCCCGCGGAGGTCGATCAGCAGGGGGTTGCCCGCGAACGCCGACGGCGACTGGTACGGCGACTCCCCGGCGCCCGGCGTCGTCGGGCCGACCGGGCAGATCTGCCAGTGGTCGACGCCGGCGTCGCCGAGGAACGAGAGGAACTGGCGTGCGCCGTCGCCGAGGTCGCCGATCCCGTGGTCGCCGGGCAGCGAGGTGACGTGACAGAACACGCCGTCGGAGCGGTCGAATCGCATACGCCTCCTGTGATCCCCACCAACTCAAGCGTTGCGTACGGGTCGGTCGCGACCGTCCGACGGTGCCACCGCGATAAAGTTCGACTGTCTGATAGTTCGGCCGTCGGACGGCTACTCCGCCCGCCAGACGATCGCGTCGGCGGTTTCGAGTGTCACCGCGTCGTCGGGCCTGACTCGGTCGCCGACCGCGGCGTCGACCTCGGGGGCCGGGAGCGCCACGGTCCACGTGTCGGGCCGGTCACGACCCGCGTCGAGGTCGACGAGCACGTCCGCCGGGGACAGGTCGACCGGCGTTCCCTCGACGTTGCAGGCCACGAGTACCCTCTCGCCGCCGTCGGGGTCGCGTCTGATCGCCTCGTACACGACGGTCCCCTCGGTTGGGTGGCGGTAGCCGAACGCCTCGCCGCGACCGGGGTCGACGTCGGCGCGGAGCCACGGGCGCGACTGTCGGAACTCCCGCACCGCGCGGTCGAACGCGGTCCGATCGTCGTCTTGGTCGCCGGCCCACCGGTCGAGCGTGAGGTACTCGCTCACGTCGGCGCTCCACGCGAACGAGAAGCGCTGGAGGTCGGCGGCCGTCAAGTCGTCGCCTCTTTCGTCCGGCTCCAGCGCCGTCCCCTGCACCGACAGCAGGTCGGCGATCAGGTCAACGTCGTAGTCGGTCGTCTCGACGAACGCGGCGAGCGTCGTGACGAACGATCTCAGTTCCGCACGCGTCTCGAAGCCGACTCCCCGCAGCCGCGGGAAGGGATCTGCCGCAGCGTCGCCGTGCGCGTCGACGAGCGCCCCTTCGGGGACGTGCCAGTCGACCCACGGGGCCTCCTGGGCGACGACCTTCACGTTCCAGGCGGGGTCGGTGTCGCGGACGAACCCCCACGGCGCGCGGTGGTTCGCGTGGAGGAAGTCCATCGGAACGCCGGGCATCGCGACGTGGAACCAGACGAGCGCGGCGGGGCTGTCGTACGCCTCGCGGATCGTTCCCCGCGGCGTCTCGGCGAGGTAGGGGTTGATCGCCTCGCTGTTCCAGTCGTGAGTCACCTCGACCTGCGATCCGCGCCGCAGCGTGTCGTGGTTGGCGACGCCCGTGATCCACCGGCTCCCGAACTCGGCGACCTCGCGCATCCGCCACCACTTCGTCGCCCAGAAGGTGAGAAGCGCCGGCTTGTTGTGCGCGAACGTCACCGGCGACCACTGGAACGCGTGGGGGTGCTGGTCGATGAGCGTCCGGTACGTCGACGCCAGCTCCCAGTCCTCGCGGGGCCACGGACGTCCGTCCTCGAAGATCATCCAGGGGCGATACGCGGCGCCCGCGACCTCGTGGGTCACCCGATCCAGCTCCGCGAGGAACTCGTCGTCGTGGATCCGTTCGCCCGTCTCTGGGTCGTGGTAGGTGAAGTCCTGCGCGCCGTCGATCCGGATCCCGTCGGCGCCGAAGTCCGCCTTCCGGCGGTGGAGTTCCAGGAGGACCGCCCGCACCACCGGGTGACGGTAGTCGAGGTGGAGCCCGTACATCCCCGGGCCCTCGAAGAAGGGGTCGGGGAGCAGCTCCGCAGCTGCCTCGTCGGCGTGGCCGAGCGCGACGTCGAAGACGACGCGAATCGGGTCGGGCATCGCGTGACAGGCGGCGATGAACGCGACGAGCTCGTCTGGACGGCCGGTCTCCAGAAGCGCCGGGTTGGCCGCGCCGAACCCGCTCACCACCACGTCGTACCCCCAGTTCGTCTGGTCGGGCCGCTGCACGCCGACGGTCACCGTCTCGCTCGCGCGCTCGCGGTCGAGCGGCGCGCCGTCGACCGACTCCGGTCCCTCTGTCCCGCCCGGCCGCCAGTACCACTGCCGGTCGTACGCCTGCGTGAGCGGCTCCACGGGCATCAACTGGACCGCGTCGTAGCCGGCGTAGTTGCGCTCGTGGGGCTCCAGGGGCTCGTCCGCCCGGAGCTTCTCGCCGATCCGCTCGAACCGATCCGCGAGCGCGCGGAGCGATCCCTCCTCCGTGGAAGTGCCGGGGTGGATCTCCAGCATGCTCGTCGCGGGCTCGACGCGCGGAATCCCGTCGTCCGGGCTCGTCGCCAGGGGCTCTCGGTCGGTGCCGAGCGCCGCGAAGTGGTCGCGGTCGGGACGGGTGGCGTCGAGCCGCGGCCAGTCGTAGACCTCCGCCGGCGCGAACGCCCCGAACGGGAGCGACCGTGCGAGGGGATCGCGGACGGTCCGGTACTCCTCGCCGTTCCCGTCGGGGTCCGGGTAGACCAGTTGGTAGAGCGCGCCGAGCCGGTCGGCCGTGCCGACCGGGACCCCCTCGACGGCGACCCAGTGGAACTCGCCGTCGCGCTCGACGGGGAGCCGGTCGACCCGGAACGAGATCTCGCGGAGGTCCTCGCGTCCGGGATCGACCGCGGCTGTGGCCGCCGACGCGTCCGCCCCGTCGACCGGCGTGAACAGCTCCAACCGCACGTCGTCTTCGGGGACGCCGGCGTCGACGAGGTCGGGCGTCCAGAAGCCGAAGGCGACGCCCGCCGGCGGGTCCGTCGCGGGGTCGGCGTCGGCCGGTCGGATCGGGTGCGCGCCGAGCCGCTCGGCGATCGTCCGCGCCACCGCGAAGCGGTCGGCACCAGCCGCACGGTCGGTCGCGGCCGCGTCCACGAGCGCCGCAGTCTCGTCGGAGAGGCGTCGGGGTGTACTCGCGGCTGATCCCCCCTCGCTCATCGCTCCGCCGCGCGGACGACCGCGACCTCGTCGACGTGGATCCGCTCTCGTCCCTCGCCGTCCACGACGACGCAGGGCTCGTCGGTCACGAGGTCGCGGTCGGCGTGGGCGACGTCGACCGCGACGCTCGCGGGGGCCGGCGCGAAGTTGAGGACGACGACGAGCGTCTCGTCGTCGTCGCTCCGCGTGAACGCCACCACGTCGTCGGGGTGGACGTCTCCGCTGGCGACGATCGGCTGCTCCGAGAGGTCGCCGCTCGCGACGTGGTAGTGACGCGGGTCAGGTCGCCCGCGGGACCGAGCGCCGGGTGGGCGTCCCGCGTCGCGAGCAGCCGCTCGTAGCGATCGCGGACTGCCTCGCGAGCGTGTTCCCACGCGATGGCGTCGCGCCGGCCGCGCTGGCCGATCTCCTGGCCGGCGTAGACCATCGGGACGCCGGGGAGCGTGAACGTCGCGGCGCCGGCCGCGGCCGCGGCGGCGTCGCCGCACTCGACCCGGTAGCGCGTCTCGTCGTGGTTCTCGATGTACTGGAGGAACCCGGCGTGGTCCGGGAAGCCGATCTCCGCGCGCTGGTCGATCGCGTCGAGGACGCTCTCCGCGGCCGCCGCCCCCCGGCCGACCTGCCTGAGCTGGAAGTACAGCGTCGCGTCGAAGTGGACGTCGAACATCCCCTCGTGGAAGTCGGGGATGTACGGGATCGTCTCGTCCATCAGCAGGAACTCGCGGTCCATCGCCTTCACCCGGTCGCGCAGCTCGCGCCAGAACGAGTCCGGCACCGCCCACGCCATGTCACAGCGGAAGCCGTCGACGAGCGGCGCCCACTCGTCGACCACGTCGAGCAGGTGTCGGCGAACGGTGAGGTTCGCGTGGTCCAGGTTCGCGATGTACTCCCAGTCGAAGTACGTGCCGGGCTCGCCCGACTCCTGCCACTCGAACCGGTCGCGGTACGGCGAGTCGGGGTTCCGGTAGGCGTCCTCGAACCACTCGTGCTCGCGGGCGGTGTGGTTCGCGACGAAGTCGAAGAGCACCCGCATGCCCTGATCGTGGGCGGTCTCGACGAGCGCCTCGAAGTCCTCGCGGTCGCCGAGGTCGTCGGCGATCGCGAAGAAGTCGGTGATGTTGTAGCCGTGCGGCCTCCCGTCGTGTTCGAGCACGGGCGTGAGCCACAGCGTGTCGATTCCCATCTCTGCGATCTCGGGGACCCGGTCCGCGATCGCCGCGAGCCGCTCGCCCTCCGGCGCGTCCGAGAACGTCCGGACGTACACCTCGTAGACGGTCGCGTCGGTCGTCCACGCCGGCGGGTCGTTGAGCCGTACCGTCTCGAAGACGGGCGCCGCGGGCGCGATTCCCTCGTCCGTCGGGACCGTCGAGGCGCCGGCGAGCGTTCCCCGAGCGACCCGTTCGATCCCCACCGCTCTGCGACGGCTGACGCGCGGCTCCTCGCCGGGTTCGCGCGCGACCGCGACGCCGTGGACGCGCAGCCGGTCGGCGATCGCGTCCGTCGGGACACGCAGCTCGCGCCCGTCGGCCGCGTCCGGAGCGCGTCGCGCGGGTGCCGCCGCCCCTCGGCGAGCGCGCGTTCGACGTCCCGGTCGTCGACGACCAACGCCACCGCGAGGTCGTCGGCGTCGAGCTCCGAGTCCGGATGCGGCGTCGGCGTCGCCCGGACGACGCCCTCCCGCTCGCCGTCCTCGCCCGACTCGATCGTCGCGTCCAGCCGCACCCGCGGACGGCCGACGCCCTCGTCTGCGGGCTCGGCGCCGTACTCGACCGGAGCGCGGTCGGCGCCGCGGTCGCGGATCGCCGTTCCGCTGCCGCCCGCGACGTCGACGTCCGCGTAGCTCGCGGCGAACGCCCGCACGGTGAGCAGGTGGTCGCCGTCGGGCGCGTCGAGCCCGATCAGGAACCGACCCGGAACGTCCGGCGTGAACGCCGTCACCGCCTCGTCGCCGACGGTCGCCTCGCTGTCGGGCGGCGCGTCGGCGACGCGCCAGCGGTAGGTCGCGTCCGGGTCGGGGTCTCTCGGCGCCAGTTCCGTCGTCTCGCCGGTCGCGAGGAACCGCGGGGGTCCAGGGTGGTGCATACCACGGTCATCGTTGCCCGGGGTCTTCGTTGTTGCTCTCGTCCGTCCCGCGTCTCGGACCCGATACCCCTCCTCGCGCCCGCGGACGCGAGCGCGGGAAATAATCGAGTAGCGAAATCCCAGATTCGCCGTGCGCGAGGATCTCGAAGTGCGAAATCCCATATTCGCCGCGGACGAGGACCTCGATTCGACGTAAGGACGGCCTACCGGCACGCTGCTGCGGGGCGAGACGACGACGGGGCAACCGACACGGGCGGTCGTCAAGGCTTTTAGGACGGAAAACGCAGGAGAGCCATGCGACTGCGAACCGCCCTCACGGAGCACGAACGTCGACGCGGTGAGCGTTATCCGGCGGAGCGTCCCACCACCGCCGGCGCGTTCACCGGCGACGACGGCCGGCTGGTCCACGTCGGACCGGACGGAACCGTCCACGACTGTTCGTACTCCCTCTCCGGAGTCGGTGGCGCCGACCGGCTCCGCATGGGAATCACGGCGGGCCGAGGCGTGCGCTGGGTCGACGAGCTGCCGACGACGCGACAGCAGTACGACGGCGACACCCCGCTCGTCGAGACCGAGTACGACGCCGGCCGCTACACGGTCCACCAGTTCGACCTCGTCGTGAGCGACACCCACCTCACGCACGTCGAACTCCGCGGCTCGCCGCCCGCGAACGCCGAGCTCGTCGCCGCCTGCGCGTTCTCGCCGGACATGGTCGAGGGACAGGTCGGCAACATGATCCACGACGCCGCCGGCCCCGACGGCGGCGACGTCGCCGAGGTGTACCATCGCACCGAACACGACTTCCTCACGGCCTCGACGGGGCTGTCGGCCGCCTACGGGCAGCCGCTCCGGGGGCTCTCGGAGCTTCGCGGCGAGGAGGACCACAGCTTCCCGCACCGCGGGGAGATCGACCAGCGGGAGGACTCCCGGCTCACGCCGAACGTCGTCGTGCGCGCCCCGTTCGAGCGAGACGGACGGCGGGAACGGGTGACGCTCGCGAGCCGCGCGGTGCTCGACCGGCGAGAGACGCGCGACACGGGCGACGACGCGAAGGACGCGATCACGGACGGTCCCGACCGTCAGCGGCGGATCGGCGAAATCGCGCGGATCGCGACCGCCTACCCGACCGCGGAGGACCTCCGCGAGGCGGCCGACGGACGCGGACCGAGCGTCCCGGACGACGTCCCGCGTCGGGAGGTGGTCGCGAGCGACCTGCGCGCGCTCGACCTGCTCACCGCCGAGTCGGCGCGCGGATCGCGGCGCCGGAGTTCGACCCCTACTTCGCCACGTCGGGCGGCTACGGCTACACGTGGTTCCGCGACGAGGCGGAGTCGTCGCTGGCGGTGCTCGGCGCGAACGAGGCGCT
>NZ_WPCE01000125.1 GCF_009742825.1 Halorubrum sp. CBA1125 | reverse complement strand
CGACGCCGGGTTCGCGCTCGACGCGACCGGCGGCCGCGTCGGGGTCGCCCGGGAGTGACGCGCGCGGCGCCTGCGAGTGTCTCCGGATCCGCGACCGAGATCCTTTTTAAGTCGCGAGCGTGAGAGGCGGCCGTGTTCGCGGCAGCCGACGAGTACGGGATCGAGATCGACGTCGACGACGACGCCGTCGAGCGACTGCTCTCGGTGACGCCGGCCGACGTCGAGTCCGCCGACCGGCTCACCTTCGCGCGGAACGTGTTCGTCCCGCTGACGACCGCCTGTCGGTACACCTGCACGTACTGCACCTACTACGACGTGCCCGGCGAGGCGACGCTGCTTTCCCCCGAGGAGGTGCGCGAGCGGTGTCGGGTGGGCGCCGACGCCGGGTGTACCGAGGCGCTGTTCACCTTCGGTGACGATCCCGACGATCGGTACGTCGAGATCCACGAGACGCTCGAGGAGTGGGGATTCGACTCGATCCACGAGTACCTCTATCGGGCTTGCGAGATCGCCCTCGAAGAGGGGCTGCTCCCGCACTCGAACCCCGGGGATCTCACCGAGACGCAGTTCGCGACCCTGCGTGAGGTGAACGCCTCGATGGGCGTCATGCTGGAGACGACCGCGGACGTGGACGCACACGGCGGCGGACGACGGAAGACGCCGGGACAGCGGCTCAACACCATCCGTGCCGCGGGACGGCGGGGCGTTCCCTTCACGACGGGGATCCTCGTCGGTATCGGCGAGGACTGGCGCGACCGCGCCGAGAGCCTGCTCGCGATCCGGGAACTGCACGAACGGTACGGCCACGTACAGGAGGTGATCGTCCAGAACGTCGTGCCCAACGAGCGGTCGGACTTCCCGCAGCCCGACCTCGAGACGATGCGGCGAGCGGTCGCGATGGCGCGGGCCGCGCTCCCTCCAGCAGTGTCGGTGCAGGTACCGCCGAACCTCTCGCCCGCCGCCGATCTCGTCGACTGCGGGATCGATGACCTCGGCGGAGTCTCGCCGATCACGGACGATTACATCAACCCCGAGTACGCGTGGCCCGACCTCGACGAACTCCGGGCGGTCGCCGACGCGGGCGGCGTGCCACTGCGCGAGCGGCTCCCCACCTACGGGCGGTACCTCCCGGACGAGATCCGTCCGGACGGTGTGAAACCGGCCCCGGACCCCGCAGACTGCGACGCCTGGATTCCGTCGGCGGTTCGGGATCGACTCCTCGCGGGTGACGCACACGGACGCCGGTTCCGCGGTGTCGCGAGGGGCGACGGACCGCTCGACGCCCGGGCGACGGGTGACGACTGAGTAGCTGGCGAACGCCCGTCGGTCGACGCAGTAGCGTCCGCCGTTCGCGTGCGCTCGGAGCGTCCGGAAACGCTCCCGATAAACTCTTTGAACGCCCACGCGATGAATCGGTGATGGTACTGCTACAGTTCGGACCGGAGGGCGTGCTGACCGTGGCCGTCGACGTCCTGTTCGTTGCGATCAGGTTCCTCGTCGGCTTCGTCGGCGTGTTGCTGCTCGGGAAGTTCCTCGTCGTGCCGGGTATCGAGCGGGCACTCAGCTCGCGGGGGTTCGACGAGGCCGTCCGGAGTCTCGGGTCGAGCGTCGCGAACGCGGGCGTCTGGGTTGCCGCGATCGCGATCGGGTTCACGATCGCCGGGTACGGTGCGTTCCTCTCCGCGTTCGCCGTCTTCGGCGGGGCGATCGCGCTCGCCGTCGCTTCGCCGCACAGGACCTGCTCGGGAACTTCGTCGCCGGCGTGTTCATCCTCAAGGACAAGCCGTTCGAGGTCGGCGACTGGATCGAGTGGAACGGAAACGCGGGCCGCGTGGAGGACATCGACCTCCGCGTCTCGCGGGTCCGAACGTTCGACAACGAGCGGATCACCGTGCCCAACGGCGACCTCGCGAACAACGCGGTCACGAATCCGGTCGCCTACGAGACGCTCAGACAGAAGTTCGTGTTCGGGATCGGCTACGACGACGACATCGGGGAAGCGACGGACATCATCGTCGAGAAGGCCGCAGAACACGACGAGATCCTCGACGATCCCGCCCCGTCGGTCCGGCTGACGGAACTCGGCGACTCCTCGGTCGGGCTCCAGGCCCGCGTCTGGATCGCGGATCCCGACCGGGGAGACTTCGTCCGCGTGCGTTCCGAGTACGTCACTGCGGTGAAGGAGGCGTTCGACGAGGCCGGCATCGACATCCCGTACGTCCACCGGGAACTCACCGGTAGCGTCGAAGTCCTCGAATCGCTCGCCGACGACGAGTAGCACACCGCGGCCGCGGCGCGCACTTCTCCCGTCTGTCACGTCGATACCGCAACGCCGGAACCGCTCCGGTCCATCGGAACGGCTTTCCGTGCGTCACTCGGAGCAACTACCCATGAATATCTCCAAGTGGCAGACGTATCTCGTAACACAGGACGGGCTGTCTGGTGATCGGTCGACGACGGACGTGGTCGAGGCGGCGATAGACGGCGGCATCGACGCTGTCCAGTTGCGCGAGAAAGGTGCGAGCGCGCTCGAACGGTACGAGCTCGGTCGACGAATCCGGTCGCTCACGTCGGACGCGGGCGTCCCGCTGATCGTAAACGACCGGATCGACCTGGCGGCCGCGGTCGACGCCGACGGTGTCCATCTCGGCCAGTCAGACCTCCCGGTCCACGTCGCCCGCGAGCGGCTCGGAGAGGAGGCGGTCGTCGGCTGTTCGACGTCGACCGTCGAGGAGGCTCGAGCGGCCGAGCGGGCGGGTGCGGACTACCTCGGCGTCGGCGCAATTTACGGAACGTCCTCCAAGGACGTGCCGGACGGGAAAGACGGCGTCGGATCCGAGCGCGTGGCGGCTATCGCCGACGCGGTCGACCTCCCCGTCATCGGTATCGGCGGGATCGACGCCGCCAACGCTCGCCCCGTGGTCGAGGCAGGCGCGACCGGCGTGGCGGTCATCTCCGCGATCACCGCGGCGGAGGATCCGGAGGCTGCGACCGCGACGCTGGGAGAGGTGGTCGCCGATGTCTGACGAGCCGATCGACGGGGCGCTCGTCCGCGACACGCTCTCGACGGTTGAAGAGGCGTCCCCGCTGGTACACCACCTCACCAACGACGTGACGACGAGCGAGACGGCGAACGTCACGCTCCACTGGGGCGGACTTCCCGTGATGGCCGACGCGCCCGCAGAAGCTGGCGACATGGCAGCCGACGCGGATGCGGTCGTGATCAACACCGGAACCGCGTCGCGGGTCGACGTGGACGCGATGGTCGACGCCGGGAGTCGAGCCAACGAGGCGGGCGTACCGGTCGTACTCGACCCCGTCGGATACGGAGCGACGCCGCACCGGATCGAGTCGGTCGGCCGGCTGCTCGACGCGGTCGATTTCGACGTGATCAAGGGGAACGTCGGAGAGATCAAGGGACTCGCCGGTGAGGAGGCCGAAGTGAGAGGCGTCGAGTCCATCGGCGACGACGCCGGGATCTCCCAGACGGCGCGAGCGCTCGCCGAAGAGACCGGCGCGGTCGTCGTCGCTTCGGCGCCCGTCGATGTCGTCGCAAACGGAGGGATGGCCCTCGAGTTGGCGATCGGCCACGAGCGGATGGGGACGTTCGTCGGCTCGGGCTGTATGCTCGCGAGCACGCTCGGAACGATGGCGTCGCTGGTCCCGATGGCCGACACGCCGGTCTCGAGGACGACGGAAGCGGCGGCAGTCGCGACGGCGGCGTACGGCTTGGCCGGCGAGCGTGCTGCCGACGTCGCCCCTGCGGGCCCGGCGAGCTACCGGACGGCCTTCATGGACGCCGTCGCCTCGCTGGCGACCGATCTTTCCGACGTCGACATCGAAGCGCGCGTGTCACGGACGTGATATCTCGGCGTGAGAGGGGACGATCTCTGAAGGGACGTGACGGCACGCTGCGTGAGGGTGAACAGGCGGTGCGTGTCGCCGTCGGCTGCCGGTCACGAGCGAGGACGTGACCGGTAAACGACGGCAGATACGCACGGGACCGCACCGCACACCCGCGTTCCCCCGTGCGGCAGAGCGTCGAACACGGAGCGTGTGGCCGCGGGATCGGAGATAAACTATCGGGTCGCTTCCTTCCACTCGCGGAGGCCGACCCGGTCGCCGTCCAGGTCCGTCGCGGGGGCGTCGGTAGCCGCCCAGACGAAGAGCGGTGCGACGCTCTCGGGCGTGCGAGCGCGCTCTTTTCCCGTGAGGTCGGTGGCGACGAGTCCCGGATCGACGACCCCGACGGTCGCGTCGAGGTCGGCGGCAAAGCCGCGCGCGACCCCCTCGGCTGCGGCCTTGGAGACCGCGTACGCGCCCATCCCGGGCGTCGACTCGCGGGCGACCGATCCCGACGGGACGAGGACGCGCGCGCCGTCCGCGAGATGTGGGACCGCTTCCGCGACCGTCGCGAAGACGCCGCGGGCGTTCGTGCGCATGGTGTCGTCGTAGTCAGCGTAGGATACCTCGTCGGTCGGCCGCTCGCCCGGCGACCCGTGGAAGACGGCCGCGTTCGCGAGCACGACGTCTATCGGACCGGCCTCCCGGGCGACCTGCTCGAAGAAGCGTTCGAGGTCGAACTCGTCGCGGACGTCGGCGCGTGCGCCCCACGCGGTTCCGGGTCCGCCCTCGTCGTCTCCGGCGGCGGTTCCGTCGTTCTGGGTGCGGTTCAGTGCTGCGACGGTCCGATCGACCCGGTCGCCGTCGCGTCCGCAGACGGCGACGAACGCACCTCTCTCGACGAACGCCTCAGCGACCGTCCGTCCGATCCCGCTCGTTGCGCCGGTGATCGCGACCGTCGAGTCCATGGCCCTCGTTCGGCCGTCGCGGACTTAGAGGTGTGGTGAACGCGGCCCCTCGATGGTTGCAGTTGTGGCGTCCCCGAACGGATCGCCGATATCTCGTCTCACCTCGATCTGCCGGCACGAAGAACGCGGTTTTTTTGGATCGCTCAGTCGTTTGGTGATCTCGCCGGAACGAATTCAACTCATCCGAGAGCGATTCGATTAAGTTATTATCCAATCGTTGTGGCAGAGAGTCAGTCATATCGGTGCTATTTCGGATCTCTTCGACTGGTATAGAACACGTCCTGAGATTCGTGTGAACGCGATCTTCCACTCGAAGTCGCGTCACAGATCACTCGGAGAACGTGTCTCGCGTTCGAATCTGTGTACCTGTAGTTGAAACGAGCGCGCAACAGGTCCTGTCGTGTCAGTTTCGACCCGAAATGCTTAATGAGGTATCTATTCAAATGATACGTATGTCGTCGACCGAACGGCTACAGCGATACCTCACCGACGAGCGGGGGAGCGGCTGTGCGGCCGACGTCGAGGAGCGACTGGCCGAACTCGAAGCGATCGACGCCGTCGCGGGGGGGCCAGAACTCGAGTCGGACGTCGACGTGCTGTCGGCGCTCGCCAACGAGACGCGGTACAAGATCGTCCGCATCCTCCATCTCGCGAACGAGGAGCTGTGCGTCTGTGAGTTCGCGCCGCTGCTCGACGTCAGCGACAGCGCCATCAGTCACGCGCTGTCCCAGCTCACCGAGGCGGGACTCGTCACCCGCCGCAAGGAAGGGAAGTGGCGCATGTATCGGGCGACGTCACAGGCCAGCGCGGTCGTCGTCGCGCTCGACGGTTCCCGCGACCTCTGAGAACCGACCGCAGTTCCTCGGACAGCTCGCGGAGGTTCCGTCGGATCGGTGCGATCCCCTCGAAGGAGTCGCCGATCGAATCCGACTCGGCCTCGTACAGGACGTGTTGGACGACGGTTCCGATCACCCCCAGACGACCGCGACCGCGAGCACGTCTCGGAAGCTCACGGTGAACGCCGGGTGGAGGTCGATGAGGTCTTCGGGAGGCACTCGGTCGAGGGTTCGGCCGTCGCTTATTTTAGTTGCGTTCGTTTGGGGAGGTGTTCGGCCCGGTCCGCTATCGGGTGGTGGATCGTCTCCCGGAGGTCGGACTCCTCTCGTCCCGTCAGCGGAAATGCCACGGAGAGACGAGAACCGTTACGAGAATTTTATAACCGTCAGCCGGCGAATTTGAGTGTGGTGGCTGTGACGATCCGTTACCCCCACTGAGCCCCTTGTGACGAGGGTTTTCTACCGAGCCACCACTTCGAAACACGACGCCGGGTCACCGTTCGGTGATGTTGCTTCACCGACGGGTCCGCGTCGACCGCAGACCGATCAGTACGCAGATCGCTCAGTACACAGACCGATCAGTACGACGCGGCGCGCTTCTCGAGGCCGGCGGCCTCGATGTCCTCGCCGTCGACGGAGGTGCGGAGCGCGTCCATCCCGTCGTCGCGGTCGACGCCGAAGTTGCGCGCGTACAGGTCCTCCAGCCGCTCGTACTCCGCGTCGGAGATCGGCGGCACGTCGCTGGCGGCGCTCCACTCGGCGATGTCGTCGGCGTCGCGGAACGTCGGCGTCACCGAGGCGACCTCGTCGTGTGCGAGCAGCCAGCGGATCGCCGCCTGCGCCATCGTGCGGGTTCCCTCCGCGTGCGAGGGGTCTTCGAGGAACCGGATCGCCTCCAGTTTCTCCCACCCCGCCTCGTACCACTCGTTCGGCCGGTGCGAGCGGTGGTCGCCGTCCTCCAGCACGGTGTCGGGCGTCACCTGCTCGTTGAGTAATCCCGAGGAGTGGGGAACGCGGGCGATGACCGACGTGTCCGAGCCCGTCTCGCGGATCGTCTCGACGAAGTGTCGGCCGGGCTCCTGCTCGAAGAGGTTGAAGACGGTCTGGACCGCGTCGAACGCCTCGTACTCGACGGCGGCGGCGCCCTCGGCGAGCCAGCCGATCGAGGGACCGAGCGCCCAGCCGAGCGCCCGGACGCGGCCGTCCGCTTTCCACTCGGCGAGGAGGTCGCGGACCTCGGGCGTCACCTCGTCGACGTTGGCGTTGTGGAGCTGGAGCAGGTCGACGTAATCGGTGTCGAGCCGGTCGAGCGATCGCTCGAACGCAGTTTCGAGGTAGTCGCGGTCGAGTTCCTTGGGAAGTTCGCCGTGGCCGGCCTGCGGGTTGTCGTAGAAGTCGTAGCCGACCTTCGTCGCGAGCGTCACCTCGTCGCGGCGGCCGTCGATCGCCTCGCCGATGATCGACTCGCTGTCGCCGTGGCCGTACACGTCGCCGGTGTCGACGTACGTGACCCCCGCGTCGAGCGCGTCTTCGACCATCTCGACCGCCTGTTCGTCCGAGCGGTCGCCCCACCAGTCGGTGCCGACGACCCACGCGCCGAAGCCGATCTCCGAGACCTCGACGCCGGAGCTTCCGAGTTCGCGGTGCTGCATACCTCGTCTTCGGGATCGGGACACTTAGCGGGTGCGGTCTCCCTCACGCGACGGGAACGTCGGACGAAGCGTATCGCTCCCGTGCGACGAGACGGTACCTTCGCACAACCGAATCCCTTTGAAGCATGCCGATAAAGGTGCGACGATGACAAAGCGACACGTGTCTCTCCCCGACGGCGCGGAGGCCGGGGTCCGGGGGTTCATCGACGAGGTGGACGAGCGTCTCTCCTCGGACGAGGACACCTGCGACGTCGTTCGAGACACCCTGATCGACCTCTTCGGCGACCGGGAGCGCTGGGAGGCGTGGCAGGACGGCGAGTCGGTGTCGAGAGCCGAGCGCGTCCGCCTCCAGGGGTACGACCCGTGTAACGCGACGCTGGAGTCGGAGTACTACGCCGAGAAGGACGAAGACCGGTTTCAGCGGTCAAAGCACCTCCAGTGGCTCTGGCGGCAGTTCGACGCCACCCCCATGGCCGACAACGTCGCGTTCGCGCTTCGCTTCCGCCAGATGCTCGGGAACCACCTGTTCGCCGAGTGCGGCGACGACTGTCGCTTCTTCAAGGGAATCTCGTTCACCTACGGACACAACATCGAGATCGGCGACAACGTCGTGATCCACGACGACGTCCACCTCGACGACCGCGGGAAGCTCACGATCGGCGACCGTGCGTCGATCTCGGACGGCGTCCACATCTACAGTCACGACCACGACCTCGTCGACCAGACCGAGGTCCAGAACTTCCACACGGTCGTCGGCGACGACGCTCGCGTCACCTACGACGCGATGGTGCGCGCCGGGTGTCGAATCGGCGAGAACAGCGTGGTGGGTGCGCGCTCCGTCGTACAGGGCGACGTCCCGGACCACCACGTCGTCGTCGGGGCGCCCGCGCGCAGCGTCCGCGTGAAACCCGGCTGGGAGTCCGTCGCCGAGGAGGTGGAGGACGGCCGGCTGCCCGACCGGCAAGACGAACGCGAGATCGAGTACGACCTCCCAGACGACCTCGACCGCTTTGACGAGTTCCAGCGCGATCTCACGCCGCCGAACCGAGATCGGTTGTAATCGGCGGTGGAGGCGCGCCGGTGGTGAGTCCGACGGCTTCGACGTTCGCTCGATACCTGTCAAGAACAAGTGGCTCTGTTGGAATCCTCAGCAAGAGATATATTCTGACCCGGTTGCGGTCAATCCAGGTCAAGGAACGCCTGATTCGCTGTGCGGTAGGCGCGCTCCCGCGA
>NZ_WPCE01000373.1 GCF_009742825.1 Halorubrum sp. CBA1125 | reverse complement strand
GCCGACCGCCGCCAGCGCGAGCGCGAGAGCGAGACAGCAGGCGAGCGCGGCCGCGGGACGGAACGCGGCGCGGCGCGAGCGGTGCGGCTGTGGTGTCGTGTCGGTGGTCATGTGGAGCTGGATATCGCGAGCCGGTGCGGCTCGGGAGGCGGAGTGTACGGCTTCGTACGCGCCCGGTAGCGCGGTCGACACTTGACTCTAGTGGGCCAAAATATCGGATTCGATACCGATGGTGCGGCGCGACCGTCCTGGGCGGGTTCGACTGTGACCGTCTCGCACGCTATCCCCGGAACGAAGCGCTTAACAGCCAACCGCGGGAAGTACGGACAACTCGCTGGTGCGGACACAGCGGGCACTCGCCGCCGGGGCCGCGGTGCCGACCACGCTCCGGGACGAGACGACATGTGGCCGCCTCGCGGCTGAATCGCAACCGTCCGCGGACACACCATGGCACGAAGCTTCTACTCGCACATCAAGGAGGCGTGGCGGTCCCCCAAGGAGGGGAAACTGGCGGAGCTGCAGTGGCAGCGCAAACAGGAGTGGCGCGACCAGGGCGCCATCGAGCGGATCGAGCGTCCCACCCGTCTGGACAAGGCCCGCGAGCTCGGCTACAAGGCCAAGCAGGGCGTGGTCGTCGCCCGAGTGAGCGTCCGCAAGGGCGGCTCCCGGAAGCAGCGGTTCAAGGCGGGTCGCCGCTCGAAGCGCCAGGGCGTCAACCGCCTCTCGCGGCGCAAGTCGATCCAGCGCATCGCCGAGGAGCGCGCCTCGCGGAAGTACCGCAACCTCCGCGTGCTCAACTCCTACTGGGTCGGCGAGGACGGCTCCCAGAAGTGGCACGAGGTCATCCTCGTGGACCCGAACCACCCGGCTATCGAGACCGACGACGACCTGGGCTGGATCTGCGACGACGACCACAAGGGACGCGCGTTCCGCGGGCTCACCTCCGCCGGAACCAAGGGCCGCGGCCAGCGCACGCGCGGCAAGGGCACCGAGAAGACCCGGCCGAGCGTCACCGGGAACGACCGGCAGGGCAAGTAACCCTCCCGCCGCGTTCGACCCGATTCTCCCGCTTTTCGACCGCCGAGTGACGACTCCGGTGACCTCGCTACTCCGACGACTCCGGCAACCCCGC
>NZ_WPCE01000206.1 GCF_009742825.1 Halorubrum sp. CBA1125 | reverse complement strand
CGACGACCTCGTCGCCGTCGACGCGCCCCCGAACCCCGCGGTCGCCGACATCAACGTCGCCGGGCCGCGGGAGCGAGTCCGCGTCGGAATCGCCGGGCGGCTCGACGGACCGTTCTCGCTCGGCCGCGGCGCCCCCGTCGGGCGCGACGCTCCCCTCGTTCGCGCTGTCGGCGTCGATCCGCTCGCCGTCGGGTTCTGTCCGTGTGTCTCCAGTGACGCCGGCGACGATCGCCTCCGCGACCGGGTGGACCGAGGCGCGCTCGACGGCCGCGGCGCGCTCCCGGACGCGCTCCGGCGTCGCCCCCGCCGCGACCGTGTCGAGGAGTCGCATCTCGCCGTCGGTGAGGGTGCCCGTCTTGTCGAGCACGACGGTGTCGACGTCGGCCGCGGATTCGAAGACGGCGTCGGAGACGACCACGATCCCGCGGCGGGCGGCGTCGCGGATCCCGGCGGCGACCGCGAGCGGTGTCGCGAGCCCGAGCGCGCACGGACACGAGACGATGAGCACCGTGAGCCCGACGAGCGCCGCGTCGGTCGGCGCCGCGCCGGCCGCGAGCGTGCCGCCCGCGGCCAGGACCGCGACCGCGACGACGAGCGGGACGAAGGCCGTCGCGAGCCGGTCGACGAGCCGCTGGATCCCGGACCGCGAGCTCTGGATCTCCCAGAGCAGGCGCACGAGGGTGTCGAGCGTGCTCTCGGCGTCCTCGCCCACCTCGATCACGACCGGCGCGTCGGTGACGACGGTGCCGCCGCGAACCGGGTCGCCCGCGCGCTTCGTCGCCGGGACCGACTCGCCGGTGACGAGCGCCTCGTCGACGGCGGCGGTCCCCTCGACGACCGTCCCGTCGAACGGCACCCGCTCGCCCGGGCGCACCAGCAGCCGGTCGCCGGGCTCGACCGCCTCGGCGGCGACCGGCTCCCCGGACTCGGTGTGCACCTCGCGGTCCGTCGCGGTCGTCAGCTCCGAGAGCATCCCGGTCGCGCGCCGCTTTATCACCGACTCGTAGTGGTTGCCGGCGGTGACCACCAGTATCACGGCGATCGTCACGTCGAAGTAGAGGTCGGTCCGCCCGAGCAGCAGCGCGAGCGTGCTGTAGGCGTACGAGCTCGCCGCCGCCAGCGACACCAACAGGTCCATGTTCGGCCGGCGCGCCCGCAGGCTGACGTACGCCCCGCGCAGGATCGGGTAGCCGGTGTAGAACAACACGATCGAGGCGAACACCCAGATCTGCGCGAACAGGTACCGCCCCGAGACGCCGCCGAGGTCGAGGATCGGGTCGTACCCGAAGTACGTCGGGTAGAGGAAGAGGACGTACCACAGCATCGCCATCATGCCGAAGAACCCGCCGCCGATCAGGAACCGCACGACTGCGTCGTCGTCCGCCGACTCTGGGTCCGCCCGGTCGCTGGCGGTGTAGCCCGCGACCGAGAGCCGGTCGGGGAGCTCCGCGGCGCTCACCGCGTCCGGGTCGTAGTCGACCCGGATCGTGTCCGTGGCGTAGCTGGCCTCGGCGGCCGCGACCCCGGGCTGCTCGCCCGCGGTCATCTCCAGGAACGACTCGCAGGTCGCACAGTGCATCCCGTCGACGTGGAGGAACGCCGTCTCCCCGTCGAACGCCTCGTCGGGACGGACGGCGGGGCGCCGCTCGTCGACCGCGTCGAGGTCGTCGACATCGTCGAGCGACCGCGCGACCGCCAGACACCCCCGACAGCAGAACGCGCCGTCGACGTCCGGGGCGGTGTGCGGGTCGTCTCCGGTGGGCAGGTCACAGAGGGTACAGTGCGACATTGCTGAGTGTTCCGGTGGGGGTCGTCGTCGGTCAGTGCCGGCCACAGCGGTCGTCGGTCAGTGCCGGCCACAGCGGTCGTCGGTGCCCGCGAGCGGCCGGCAGCGGTCGCCGTCGGTCCGCACCGATCGGCAGTGGTCAGGTCAGTCGTGTGCCGCCTCGTTCGGCTTCCCCGAGCCGGTTCCCGGCGGCATACTCCCGCCCGTGGCGACGCGGAGGCTGCCCCAGATGAGCAGCACGTTCACGAACGTGACCGCCACGACGAACGCCGCTCGGTCGGCGAGGAACACGGCCGCGGGAACGAGCCCGCCCAGCACGAGGAACACGGCCTGCTGTAGCGAGAAGTCCATAGACCCGGTACGGGGTCGACAGTCATAGATAACGGCAAAGTTCCCACATTCTGGGAACGAGTCGATCGTATATACTTCGGTGTGAACAACCGAGCGTTATGGCTCGAAGCGAAGCCGCACACGCCGGCGTGGACGACGTGAGCGGTGACGGCGAGGAGTTCGACCCGATCGGCACGCTCACGCTCATCGGGATATACTTCGTGATCTTGGTGCTCTCGTGGGTGTACATCTACTACGTCGAGTTCCTCGGCCGGGACCTCGTCGTCGTGGGGTGATCACGCGTGCACATACACGACTACGAGAAGCTCTGGCTCGCGGTGTCGCTCCTGTTGATCCTGTCGCTCATCGGCACCGTGACGTACGGGGCGGTCGGCCCCGGCGTCGCGATGGTGGCCGACTCGGAACCGACCGTCGACGCGACGGCGCTCGACGAGGACGAGCGCTTCGCCGAGCCCCGGGTCGAGCGGGTCGGCGAGAACGAGTACGCGGCGTACGTCGTCGCCTACCAGTTCGCGTTCCAGCCGGACCCGCTCGTCGTGCCGGCGAACAGCACCGTGACGTTCTACGTCACCTCCCGGGACGTGATCCACGGCTTCGAGGTCGTCGGGACGAACGCGAACACGATGGTGATCCCCGGCGAGGTCGCGAAGCTCACGGTCGAGACCGACGGCCCCGCCGAGTACGGGATCGTCTGTAACGAGTACTGCGGCGCCGGCCACCACGGGATGTCGGGGACGTTAGAGGTCGTCAGCCAGTCCGAGTACGAAGGGCAGAACGGGGGTGACGGCGAATGAGCCAGGCCCTCGAAACCGACCGGACGTTCTACGACCGCTTCCCCGACGAGGCGCGCGTCGTGCGCGCCGCGCTCCTCAGCTCCTTCCTGGCGCTCGCGCTCGGGGCGTTCTTCGGCATCGTTCAGACGCTCCACCGGACCGGCGTCTTCCGCGGGCTCATCGACTCCACCGACTACTACACCTCCCTGACCGCACACGGTGTATTCCTGGCGCTCAGCTTCACGACGTTCTTCCTCGTGGGGCTGTTCACGTGGGCGGTGGTCCGGAGCCTCGACCGGCCGCTCGTGAACATCAAGATCACGTGGACGTGGTACGGGCTCATGGCGGTCGGGATGACGATGACGGGCGTCTCGATCCTCGCGGGCTTCACCGACGCCGTCGACATGAGCGCCGACGTGCTGTTCACCTTCTACGCGCCGCTGCAGGCGCACCCGCTGTTTTACGCCGGGCTCGCCGTCTTCATCCTCGGGTCGTGGATCGCCGGCGCCGACTGGTTCCGAACGTTCCTCGCGTGGCGCCGCGAGCACCCGGACGAGCGGATCCCGCTCCAGACGTTCATGGTGTTGACGACGATGACGATGTGGTACATCGCGTCCTCGGCGGTGGCAGCCTCGGTGCTGCTTTTCCTGTTGCCGTGGTCGCTCGGCCTGATCGAGCAGGTGAACCCGACGCTGACCCGGACGCTGTTCTGGTTCTTCGGCCACCCGGTGGTCTACTTCTGGCTGATGCCGGCGTACCTGCTGTGGTACACCGTGCTCCCGACGATCGCGGGCGGACGGCTGTTCAGCGACCCGCTCGCGCGCGTCGTGTTCGTGTTGTTCCTCCTGCTTTCGACCCCCGTCGGCATCCACCACCAGTACCTCGACCCCGGGATCGCCGAGGGGTTCAAGTTCATCTCGATGACGAACACGATGTTCCTGCTGTTGCCGAGCCTGCTCACGGCGTTCACGGTGGTCGCGAGCGTCGAGTACGGCGCCCGCCAGCGCGGCGGCACCGGCCTGCTCGGCTGGCTCACGGACCTGCCGTGGCGCAAGCCGGAGTTCGCCGGGATGATGCTCGCCGGGCTGATGTTCGCCGCCGGCGGCTTCTCCGGGATGGTGAACGCCGGGATGAACATCAACTACCTGATCCACAACACGATCTGGGTCCCCGGCCACTTCCACCTCACCGTCGGGACCGCCGTGGCGCTCACGTTCATGGCGGCGACCTACTGGATCTGGCCGCAGATCACCAACAAGCCGATATACAGCAGCCAGATCGGGCTGTTCCAGGTCGTCCTCTGGTTCATCGGCATGGCGCTCATGTCCAACGCGATGCACGCGCAGGGGATCCTGGGCGTCCCGCGGCGGACCGCGGAGCCGGAGTACGCCAACTTCGAGTACCCGGCGATGCTGGGCGGCTTCGAGGAGCTGAACGTCCAGATCGCGATCGGCGGGACGCTGCTTTTCGTCTCGACGGTGCTTTTCATCGGCAACGTCGTGCTCACGATGGGCAACCCCCGCGTCTCCGGGCTCGCGGAGTCGCTGTCGCCGGCGCTGTCCGGCCCCGACGACGCGCCGCTGGTGCTCGACAGGCTCCGGCTGTGGGTGAGCATCGCGGTGGTGCTCGTCGTGCTCGCGTACGCGCTCCCGCTCGCAGCGATCATCAACCGCGGGGGGCTTCTCGGGCCGGGCGTCGGCACGTATCCGGTGTGGCTCGCGCCGGCGCTGGACGCGCTCTCGGCCGCCGCGACCGCGATCGGCGGCGCCGTCGGCGAGACCGCGGCCGCGATCGGCGGGGTGGTGCGATGAGCGTCGACGTGAGCCGCGGGGGACTGCTCGTCGCCCTCGCGATCTTCGGCGTGATCGTCTACGAGTTCCGGACGGTCCTGGAGTTCGTCGGGGTGAGCGTCCCGCTCA
>NZ_WPCE01000123.1 GCF_009742825.1 Halorubrum sp. CBA1125 | reverse complement strand
CGACGACGTCGGCGTCGACCGTCTCTTTGATCGCCCGCGCGGAGTCGAGCACGTTGAGGTTGTGCGCGTGTGCACAGTCGATGAAGATCACGTCGGCGTCGGCCTCGTCGGCGGCGATCGCGCGCTCCTCTTCGAACGGACCGACGGCGACGCCGGCGAGGAGACGGCCGCGATCGTCGCGAGCGGCCTCCTCGTGCTCGCGGCGCTGGAGGACGCCCTGCATCGTGACGAGTCCGACGAGGCGGTCGTCGTCGTCGACGATCGGGACCCGCTCGATCTTGTGGTCGTACATCAGCTCGAGCGCCTCGCGGGCATCGACGTCGTCGGGTGCGGTGATGACCTCGTCGGTCATCGCCTCGCGGACGGCGTCGTCCTCGCCCACCTCCAGGTACGGGCGGATGTCGGTGCCGGAGATGATCCCGAGCACGGTGTCGTCGTCGTCGACGACCGGCGCCCCGGAGACGCCCTCGCTCTCCATCAGCGCGTCGGCCTCCCGAACCGTGTCGTCCGGATCGACCGTCACGACGTCCTCGCGGCGGATGACGAGCTCGTGGGCGCGCTTGACACGTTCGACCTCGGCGGCGGTCTCCTCGACGGTCATGTTGCGGTGAAGCACGCCGAGTCCCCCCTCGCGCGCCATCGCGATCGCGAGGTCGCTCTCGGTGACCGTGTCCATCGCCGCCGAGAGGACGGGAACGGTCAGTTCGACGTTCTTCGAGACGCGTGCGGAGAGGTCGGCGTCGTCCGGCTCCACCCGGCTCTCCTTGGGTCTGAGGAGCACGTCGTCGAACGTCAGCGCTTCCGGCACGTCGAGTTTCGCGGAGAATCGTCCGGTGTCTGTCGCCATATAAACCGTCGTGAGTGCCCGATAAAAAGCGTTGCGAGTCATCACGGACGTGCACGTCGTTCTCATCCAGAACCACGTACTATCCACATTCGTGGGTACTTCCTCGGACTGGGACTCGTCACGAGCTTCGCATCGTCGATCGCCGCCGTGCGGCGGCGCTCCCGGAGCGTGTCGTCTGGAGTGAGTTCCCTCCGATAGTGCGTCGCTACCGGACCAATAATCGACGCCAACGTGCGTTCGATACCGACGTATCTGCGCTTCGAACCGGATTTGGACGACGGATCGCAGTCGAATATCCGTGGCGACCGTGTGTTCGACACTCGTGTGTATCCCGGTCTCACACAACCTTTAACGCGGCCGCAACTCATATGTAGGATATGGACTCCGACAGTCCCGTGAACACGCGCACCGCCGGCCAGCCGACTCTCGGTATCGGCGTCCGCTTTACAGCCGGCAATCTGCGCAAATTTTTCACGCGGGCTCGTCGGGTCGTCGTCGGCGACGACGCCGCACGCCGGGCCCTCGGCTATCGCGGGTCGTCCGCTTCCCACCGTCTACCCGTCGGTCAGGGGTCCCGTCCCTGAATGAGCGTCTCACGTCACCCGGTCGCCCTCCGGTTAGAGCGCCGGGTCGGCAGCGCGACGAAGCTGCTGGCGACGGTGATGATCCTGCCGCTCGTCGACGGAATCTTCCCCGCGCTGGTCCTCGCCGGCGTGTTGTCTTCGCCGGCCGGCGTGCTCGAGACGGGGATCCTCATCTTCGGCGGCTCCGCGACCGCCGCGGTGATCCTCGCCGAGATGGACGGCGACCGGCGGCAGATGGTCACCTCCGTGCTGCTCATCGGGGCGGTCATCGTGCCGCTCGCCGCGGTCGAGGCGGCGCTCGCACCCACCTTCAGGGCATTCCTGAACCTCGCCGTCTTCGAGCGCTTCGCCGGGCTGGTGATCCTCGCGATCGCGGCCAAGACCGCCAGTTCGGAAGTTGGTGAACACCTGCCGAGCCCGGGCGTCATCGTCGGACTGGGGCTCGTCGCGAGCTTCGAACCGTCGGGCGTCGCCCTCGAGACCTCGCCCGAGCACGTGATCGCCGGCGCCGCCGCCGCCGGTGTCGGCGTGGCCTTCGCGCTGGCGATCGCGCTGCTGTCGCCGCACCTGCGCGGACGGGTCGACATCGACCGCTTCCGGTTCGGCTCCGCCGTCGCGCTCGGCGTGCTCGCGTTGCCGATCCTGCTCGGGCCGTTCGACGTCATGCAGACCGACGCGCCGATCGCGCTCGCCGTGCTCGCGGTGACCACGCTGTTCGCGTACGACCCGGATGTCGGTCCAGGAGCGGCCGCGTCAGGTGATTCCGACGGCGGAGCGGCCGGCGACGCTGGCGGGGTCGACGCCGCCGATGGCAGCGATCGCGACGCGACCGACCCGCCGCTGGACGCGCCGCCGGCCGGTCCCGTCGTGGACGACGACGTCGCCGTGTTGCACACCGCCGACGACTCGGGCACCGAGAGCGACGACGCCTCCGACCCGTTCGTCGAGGACGACTCCCGGGCTCCCTGGCTGTAGTCCCCCTCTCGATATCTCCCGTCTCGGACCGACGCACGTCTCGCCGGAGGGGTCGCCGGTGTTTAGTCCCCCCGCGACCTACGCCGGGTATGTCCAACCGCGTCGTGCAGGGACGGATGGTGACGCCGGAGAAACTCGCCGAGCTGGTCGAAGGGGAGTCGGTGCTCGAAGCCGAGTCGATCGCCGACGCCGACCGCGACTGTCCCGAGTGCGGCGGCGACGTCATCTCCGTCGGCTACATGCCGAGCGTGACCGAGTTCGTCACCGGGTACAAGTGTCAGAATTGCGACTGGAGCGACGACGACCGGGAGTGATCGGCCGGCGCGGCTCTGTCCCCCGATCGGGACCGATCGAAACCCCTTTATCCGCGTTTCGGTAAGCAGACGATGCGCGATCACGCGGGGCTGTGGCCAAGCCAGGCATGGCGACTGACTCCAGAGGCCCGCGCCCGGGACGACACTCCAGACTGATATACCGAGCGGCCGACTGATCATCGGTCGCGTTGACGACCCTCTGGAGTTCCGAGGCGCACCGGAGATATCAGTCGATCGGGGGTTCAAATCCCTCCGGCCCCACTCTCTCGACGCACGATTCGTAATGCACAGATGTAGGAGCCTTCGCCCGATTTCTTTATAAGCGAAACTCGAATTTGGAACCTTATTCCATGCGATCGTGGGATGGCACCCGGAGCCTTGTAGCGATTCACTCATACTTTAGAGGAACACCACATAACACTATATTCTCAAAACGACAATTCCACACCACCCACAAACCAAATATGGCGATAAACACTGTTGGCACTACTCCTTGTGAAATCTCAAAGAAAATCTAACCAGAAGAACGACGTTCGTAGAAGACAGACGTGCTGGCTGGGGGACACCGTCAGTTCTCAACGATTTCGGGTCCGGATCTCGAACCGGGCGCCACCCAACGCCTCGCTGTCGGTCACGTCGATCCGCCAGTCGTGGGCGAGCACGATCTGTCGGACGCTCGTCAACCCGAGTCCGGCGTCGACGTCGTTCTCCTTCGTCGAAAATCCCTGCTCGAAGATGCGCTCTCGGTTCGCCGCCGGGACCCCAGGTCCGTCGTCCGCGACGTAAAAGCCGTCTTCGAGTTCGCCGACGTGCACCGTCACGGGTGGCTCCCCGTGCTCCACCGCGTTCCCGAGCAGGTTGTCGAACAGGCGTTGAACCGCGTCGCGATCGCCGCGGACCGTCGGCGATCCCCGCACCTCGAGTGACCCGACCTCGGCGTCGCCCTGCAGCGACCACCAGACCGATTCGACGACGGATCCCACGTCGAGCGGTTCGCGCTCGTCGACGATCGACCCGGACTGCAGCACGTCGGTGACGTCGTCGATCACCTCGTCCAGCCTGTCGAGGGACGGCATCGCCCGTTCGACGTGGTCGATGTCGCCGGTTTCCAGAGCTAGCTCCAGCTGTCCGTGGGCGGCCTGGAGCGGGTTCCGCAGGTCGTGTGAGAGCACGCTGCCGAGCCCGCGGAACTCTGACAACAGCTCCCGGCGGGTCGTCACGTCCTCCTGAAAGCCGACGAAATGCTCGAGCGTCCCGTCGTCGTCGAAAAGCGGCGTGACCGTGACGCGGTTCCAGAACAGCTCACCGTCTTTCCGGTAGTTCCGCAACTCGACCGTGACCGGTTCCTCGGCCGTGACGGCCCGGGCCAACTCGGCCACCGGCGCGTCGTGCGTCGCCTCGCCCTGCAGGAATCGGCAGTTGCGGCCCAGGACCTCGTCGCGGGCGTACCCGGTCAGCTCGAGGAACCCGTCGTTCGCGTAGGTGATCGGGTTGTCTTCCCTGCTCGGGTCGGTGACGACGATGCCGATCGGGGCCTCGTCCATCGTCCGCTCTTTCATCGACAGCTCCTCGCGGACGGCGTCGTCGTCGATCTCGGAGACGGTACAGACCATCGTCCCCTCTCTCGTGAAGGACAGCCGGTGGTCGACGGTCACCGTCTCCCCGTCCTCGCGGACGTACTCGGTCTCGCCGGCCCACTCGTCCGCCCTCGCCTGCGGCAGGATCACGTTCGCCACCCGTTCGCGTTCGGCGGCGGGATACAGCAGCTCCCAGTGGCTGCCGAGCAGTTCCCCGCGGTCATACCCCACGATCCCCGCGAACGCGGCGTTGACGTAGACGAACTCCCCGTCGTCGTTCAGCAGGCTGATCCCGTCGTGGGCGGCCTCGATGGCGTGGAACCCCCGCTCGACGTGTCGCTCCGCGCGGCGCCGGGCGACGGCCTGCTCGACCCGGTTGGCGAGCACCTCGTACTGTCCCGTGCCGACGCCTTTCTGCAGGTAGTCGGTGACGCCCGCGGAGATGGCCTCGCTGGCGATCTCCTCGCTGCCCGTGCCGGTGAACAGGAGGAACGGCAGCTCGGGGTCTCCCTCCCGGACCGCCTCCAACACCGCCAGGCCGTTCATACCCGGCATCTCGTAGTCGCAGACGACACAGTCCACGTCGGCCTCGCGGGCTCGCTCGACGCCCGCGTGCGGGTCCGTCTCCGTCACCACCTCGAAGTACTCGCGTTCCCGCTCGACGAACCTCGCCACGAGTTCGGCGACCGCGGGGTCGTCTTCGACGTGGAGCACCGTCACGCCGCCGGCGTCTGCGAGGAGGGCTCGCTCGTCGAGCGTCTCGTCGAGTCCGAGACGGGGAAACTCGGCTGTCACGTTCAGTCTTATTGAAACGAATCGGTTATACGCTTTACTGTAACATTGCTGTCTCGTTCCGCACGAGCCGACGGACTCGGACTGCAACCGAGACGGTTCATCGACCCCGGCGGCCGCTGCTCTCATCGACCCCGGCCGTGTCCCGGTGTCGCACGTGCGGCGTCGATTTATTCCGGTCCGTCGCCATCGGACGACATGGTGCTCGCGCTCTCGGGCGGGTCGATCGCGGCGATCGCGGCCGTCGTCGCGGTCGCCGGCGCCGTCAACGGGATCGCCGGCTTCGGGTTCGCCGTCGTCGGGACGATGGCGCTCGCGACCCTCCTCGACCCCGCGACCGCGGTCGCGTTCATGATCCTTCCGATGTTCGGCGTGAACCTCGCGCTCGTCGGCGACCTCTCTCGTGAGGAGTTACAGACGTGTGGGCGACGGTTCGCTCCGCTACTCCTCGCCGCACTCGTCGGGACCCTGCTCGGCACGGCGCTTTTAGGCCGGTTCCCGGCCGGGCCGCTTCGGGGCCTCCTCGGACTGGTCGCGCTCGGGTTCGTCGCCACGACCCAGCGGATCGTCCCGGTTCCCGCGCTGTCGCGAGCGACGGACCGGTGTTTCGTCGAGACTCCCTTCGCGATGGCGGGCGTCGGGATCGTCTCCGGGCTGTTGTTCGGCGCGACGAACGTGGGCGTCCAGCTGGTCGCGTTCGTGCGGAGCTGTGACCTCTCACACGGGCTGTTCGTCGGCGTCGTCGCGCTCGTATTCGTCGGGATCAACGGGCTCCGCATCGCGGCGGCCGGTGCCTTCGGACTCTACTCCGACCTCGGGCTCGTCCTCGCGTCTCTCGCGGCCGCGGTCCCGGCCGTCGCCGGCGTCGCCGCCGGGAAGCGACTCCGCGGTCGCGTGAGCGAGCAGATCCGTCGGGGGCTCGTCCTCGGACTGCTCTCCGGGATCGGCGTCCGGCTCGTGCTCGGCGGCGCCGAAGCCTCTGAGCCGGTGGTCGCCGGATCCCGTTGGCAGACCCGCTCGCGGACGGGCTCACGAACCTCCCGGGTTACCAGGTCAGCCCCTCGTACGTGATCCCGTCGCGCCGCTCGACGACCCGCCTGCCGTCCACGACGACCGGCGCGGCCATCGCGTCGAACTCCTCGTCGAGCGCGGCGAACTCGTCCCAGTCGGTGACGACGACGGCGCCGTCCGCGTCGGCCAGCGCCGTCGCGGCGGCGTCGGCGTACTCGACGTCCGCGACGTACTCCCTGGCGTTGTCGGTCGCGACCGGATCGTAGGCGGTCACGGTCGCGCCGCGCTCTTGGAGTCCCCGGATCACGGGGATCGCCCGGGAGTTCCGCACGTCGTCGGTGCCGGGTTTGAACGCGAGTCCGAGCACGGCGATCCGGGCGCCGTCGAGGTCGACGTGGTCGGCGAGCAACGAGAGCAGGCGCTCCGGCTGTCCCTCGTTGATCTCGACGGCGGCTTCGAGGACGGCGGGGTCGTAGCCCTCGCGCTTCGCGGCGGCGACGATCGCCGCGACGTCCTTGGGGAAGCAGCTGCCCCCCCAGCCGACGCCCGAGCGGAGGAACTGCTCGCCGATGCGGTCGTCGAGCCCGATCGCGTCGGCGACCTCGTAGGAGTCGATCCCCAGCTCCTTGCAGATGTTTCCGAGGTCGTTGATGAGACTGATCTTCGCCGCGAGGAAGGCGTTGTTCGCGTACTTGATCATCTCTGCGGTCCGCGTGTCCGTCTCCACCACCGGGGCGTCTGCCCGCGCGACGAGCGGCTCGAAGACGGCCCGCATGTCTCGACGGGCGCGGTCGTCGTCCGCCCCCAGGACGACCTTGTCCGGGTTCAGGAAGTCGTCGACGGCGCTGCCCTCGCGGAGGAATTCGGGGTTCATCCCGACGCCGAACCCCTCGCCTGCCGTCTTCTCACTTTCGGCCGCTAACACGGGGGTTATCACGTCCTCGGTCGACCCGGGGACGACGGTGCTCTTCACGATCACCGTGTGCCAGTCCGGCTTCGCTGCGAGCGTGGCGCCGAGCCGGGTCGCGCCCGCCTCCATGATCGAGAGGTCGATGCTCCCGTCGTCGTTTTGCGGCGTCGGTAAACAGAGGAAGGTGACGTCGGTGTCGAGGACGGCGTCGTAATCGGTGGTGGCGCGGAGACGACCGGTGCCGTCGGCGCCCGCGTGTTCGGCCACGAGTTCCGGGAGCCCCTCCTCGTGGACGGGGGGTGTCCCGCTGTTGATGCTGTCGACGATCTCCTGGTCGATGTCGACGTTCACGACCTCGTGGCCGAGATCGGCGAAACACGACGCGACGGTCGTTCCGACGTAGCCGCTGCCGATGACGGATAACTGCATTCTACACACAGGTTCTCCTGCAATCGACAAGAACCATCCGGTCGCCCACCCCTCCGTTCGATTGGACGACGTTCCCGCGATCGGTTCGACGTTCCTCGCTGCTCGACGGCCCCGCCGATCGGCTCCCGGTCTACTCCTCGGCGATCGCTCGCCGAACGATCGGTTCGTATCCCATCTCGATCGATTCGTTCCGTTCCAGGAGTTCGTCGACGTTCCAGAACCGGGCGTCGGCCGCGTCCGACCCGGCGACGACGGTTCCGGTTACCACGTCTCGCGTCGTCCGATAGATCGTGACGAGAACGCGGGTCCCGTCGTCGTGCGCGACCAGGTTCGTGTCGAACAGTTCCAGATCCGCGGTCTGAACGGACACCCCGGTTTCTTCGGCCAGTTCTCTCGCGGCTGCCGCCTCGGGCGGCTCGTCCACCTCCAGAAACCCGGCCGGGAGGCTCCACGACCCCACCGCAGGGGGGTTCGTTCGCTCGACCAACAACGCCCGCACCCCGTCGACGACGATCACTCCCGCACAGGGTTTCGCGTTTCGATAGACCGGCTCCGTACAGCGTGTACAATACGCTCGTTCGCGCCCTTCGATACGCCTCCGTTCGAGTTCCGACCCACAGCGAGGACAGTAGCTGGGGAACGCCGTCATTGCACGTCCGATCGCGGGTGGCGCTATTTATAGGGACACCGGTGTGAGAGTGCCGGAGAACGCGTCACGAGGAGATATTTTCACCACGTTGTAGATGAATATCTGTGAGAACGTGCCTGCGCATCGACCGACCGTTCCGCCCGTTTCCCTGAATAAAGAAACTAAAAAAACTTATCTAACCAGTGAACCAACCGACTGACATAAATGGGGCCGTGGTTAGAATCGTTTCTTCTAGGGAAGTCGTTGAAACGATCGCTTCGGTATCTCGGGTACTCGGTCATTCTCATGGCCTTGTTCTTTGGTCAACTCTATCTTGCTGGGAATTTCGATGTGGGAAAATTATCTAGTTTATTTATGAGTCCACTTGGAGTCACAGTATCAGCGGGTATCCTCGCAGGGATACATACATATCGAAATGACGGAATATTAGTGAGTATTGCTGTCGCCGTCATCATCATGAACGGCTATGCTCTGTATAGTATCATCTCGCTTAATCACCCCCAACCTGACTATGGATTTTTAACCGGTGTGGGGACAGCAATTATGTATGGTGTACCAATAGGGATTATAACATCCACTATTGCGTATGTGTTACGTCGATATGCTCCGAGTCTATATTCAGTAGCATCTAAGGAAAAATAGGGCACTGGAGCTTTGTTGAACTCCTATTCTTCAGATATATTCTCGCCTGAAACAGCCGGTCGATGAGAACTACTAATAGTGCGAGATCGTTGTGGTCGA
>NZ_WPCE01000012.1 GCF_009742825.1 Halorubrum sp. CBA1125 | reverse complement strand
TTTTGATCGACGGCGACGCGATCCGGGCGTTCACCGTTTTCACGCAGTTCAGAGAGAAACACCTCGGTCAGTACCTGCGTTCTCGTCGGATAGAGCCGGACGTGAAGAGGCAGTTGGTGTCGGGATCGACAGCAGCACGGCCATATTGTTCCGTGTTGAGTTGATCACCGTTTCATCGACAGCAACGGGATTGGCGCCATCTGTCGGCTGTGAATCGCCTCGGGGTCAAGCCCCGAGGCACTCGCCTTGCTTATCTGTAGATCGGCTTTCTGCACCCACCGATAGACGATGATTCGATGACGATCGAGACCGAAGTTTCAAAAATAAATATTGTATGTAAAATTGATGATTTATCCAGATGGGGGCGGAGACCGAGCTTCATCCCCGATTTGGGTATCGCTTCGCGCTCCGGAAGATCTAACTCGACACAACCTCTCGCCGCTGAGGCGGTCGAACGAGAGCATGAACCACTCGATCGTTTGACCGCCTCACGCTTCGACCCTATCTCACCACCGCCGCGCCTATAGCCAGCACTGCTGACCGTGGAGGCGGAGCATCTTTCATTAACCGCGAGTTGATCCTCAGAGACGGTCGAGAGCGGCTGCAGATGGCTTCTGAACGAAGTCGTGAATTGCGGCGTGGCTCCGATCGATCCCATATAGTTCAATAAATTTACTTACCTCTCAGAGAGGTAGTGTTCAGATAAGAATGAAGAGTGAGGCGGTGTGTTTTCTGAGTGGTTCATGCCCGAAAGCACACGCCGCAGCGGTAGTATCGACCAGATCGAATTAGCTTTGTGGAACGAGAAGCGACACCGAGATCGCTGATGAAGCTCGGTATTCAGCTCCATCTCGCTGGTCTATCACTTTCGAATACAGATTATATACTTGAGATATTCGGTGTCGAACGGCTCGCTCTACGGTTCATAATTGGGTTCACAAGGCCTACAGCCCGAAGCTGAGCGGTGTCCGGATCACGTGTTGACGAGACTGTGATCCGACTCAACGATGAGCAATATTGGCTGTATGCCGCCGTTGATCCCGAGACAAACGAATTGCTCCATACAAAACTCGAACCGACGACTACGAAGGTTCTCGCTCATTCGTTTCTTGCGGAACTCTCCGAGAAACACGGCGTCGGAGACGTCGTGTTTCTCGTCGATGGATCGCACTCATTACAAGATGCGTGTCAGCGCCACGGCTTCGGTTTCAGATACGAGAAATATAGAAATCGGAACGCTGTTGAACGTGTCTTTAGAGAAATAAAACGTCGAACTATTTGTTTCTCAAACTGTTTCAGCAACACCGAAGCAGAAACCGCCGACGATTGGATCAGATCGTTCAGCTTCGCATGGAATCAGCTTATCTGAACACAATCTATCAATTAACGAGAAACATTATTAGGATAATTGGGGAGTGAGGTAGAGGATTGACCAGTTCTGGATTGGTGTGGAGTATGTGGACAATCGCGAGGGAAGAAACAGTCAGCCACTTCCGTCACGCCTCGACGGGACATCCGCCGATTTCGCCGCCGCGCATCCCTTCGGCAAGCCAGTACAGCGAGAGGAGTAACACGAGCATCGCGAGGACGCTGAACTCAAACCCGTCAAGCGGGAGGGCCAACAGGAAACTGGAGGCACCAGCGATGGAGAGAAGGCCGCCGAGGACGGCCGATCCACACGCCGCACAACCAGCACCGAGTAGACCAAGACCGATGCCACCGACGCTTCCCGATCCCTGGCCGAGCGACAGTCCGTGCTCCCGAAAGTGATAAGTCGCAACGCTTAGATTGGTACCGATCAATACTGCGGTCATGACGAGCACGGCGCCTTGAAGGGCTGTGTATGCGGTGCCGATGAATGGATACAGCTCAAGGAGAACCACTCCCCTAGTTGCCAACGGGAGGTCGCCACCGATAACGATCTGGCGGAGTACGGCTACGTTTCGCGAGAGGACAAACAGTGACAACCCGAAAATGGCGTATATCAGGGATAGCACGGTGTACTGTGGTATTGAGAGGACGAGCCGCACCGTTCGTCCGACTAATCGCCACTCGTCGGCGTGGGTCGGCAGACGGCGGATAGGGTTAATGTCCATATCGGATCACACCCCGTGCGAGTTCACGAATACGTCATACGATTGCTGACCGATGATCTGAGTCACGAACCATTCATCCCTGAACAGGAAGACATCTGTGTCGCACGAACCTTTACGTCTCGAGATACTTGTAGATCAGGGTTTACTGTTTCTCTGAACGTCTTAGTCTCAACGTCGTCGATGACTGCAGCCGCGTTGACGTCGATTCGATCGGCAAGGAATTGCCGCGGACGATCTCGGACATGTTCCGTTCTGGCGCTTACCTGTTCTCGGTAGTAGAGGTCCTTGAATGCCCAAAACACGGCGGCACTGCGATCATGGGGCACTTCGAGTGCGAGGACAGCAGGGTTGATGTACGGGTAGACGACCGGAATACCGCGGTAGACGAAGGAAGACTGGTCGCTGTCGACGAGTTTGGATTTCAACCGGGGAAAGACAGTACCTTCGAATCGGGCAGAACTCGGACAGGATAGCTCTTCGTATGCGATACTCGTCCCTTCGGCCTCTGAGGGAGGCGGTCTAAGTACCGGTTGGCTACCAAGGTCACTTGCCGCGGCGTGCGCTTCGAGTGGCGTATCGCCACCTAAGCCACCGAAGAGCATCGCCCCGACGCCGCCGGGACCCGGTGGGAGTCGGACGCCGTCAAGATTCTGTCCGAATTCTTCGAGCAACGTGTTCTGCGTCTCAACGGTGTACTCAAGCAAGCCACACGGCACGTAGTCTTCGATGTTGACTTCCGTCATTGTAATTCAGCCGAGGAACTCCTACGCTATAACGATCATTTAATTATTACGAAACGATGTTTCGTCGGCGACGCTGTGGTTTTGATTGTATACGACGTGTCGCATCGTGTTTAGTTAAGCGAATTCCACCAGACGGCAAAGGCTTGCAGCCATGTTTCTGCCGTCGTCGGCTGCACATGGCTGAAACTATTACTAAACGAAGAAGTACGTCGTTTTACTTCTCGAAAGACACGTTCGACAGCATTCCGATTTCCATAGCGAGTCATCTGAAAATGGTGTCCGAGTCACTCTAAGGCAGCTTTCAGATGAGATGCATCATCAACGAGAAACGTGGTCTGTTCGATCTGCTGTTTGTCGCAGAGTTCAAGCAGAAACAGCAGGATGAGTTGCGTAGTTCTGATCTAAAATGGTCTAATATGAGTGAATTTGTTCGTTTCGGGATCGATAGCAGCGTACAGCCAGTATTGTTCGTCGTTGATCCGAACCATTGTCTCATCCAGTGCGATCTGATTCGGATCCTCGTCGCTGGTTGGCTGTAGGTCAACCTTCTGTACCCAGTTGTGAATGGTGGTGTGATTCCGTTTGACACCCGACCTTTCAAGTCGCTGTTTGGTATTCGAAAGTGGTAGGCTGCTCAGATAGAGCTGAATACCACTTTAATCGCTTCTTCGGCATCGCGACGCCTGCCGAAACCCGCGAATTCGTCGGGCTGAAGGGGAAACCGAGATCGCGCTCTAAGCGATGATCTGTTGACTTTTGCCGTGTTTTTTGCAGATGATAGTCGGATGATTGGACTACGAAGTCAGCACCCCGGTCGTGAAGTCAGCCGAACCGACAACGTAAATAGGTTGCCAGAACAGTGCGATTACAGTGAACTCCAACGACCGCGCCATCACCGGACTGGTGATGATAGCACACTCGGCTGTCCACACGTATGAGATGACCGTCCCTCTCTTCATGGTTATATGGTTGTCGGAGTTTGATGTCATCAACCTCGGAGTGGCACAATTCGACGTGACGACCGCGACGCTCGGCGCCATGGTCACCGTCGGCTACGCGCTATTCGGGCTCGGTGCCCTACCAGGAGGTGTCATCGTGGACCGGCTCGGATCGCGGCGGCTCATCAGCGCCTGTCTACTCGGGATGGGCCTCTCCTATATTCTGCTCGGCCTGGCACCGAACGTCCTGATTATTGCCCTCGCGCTCGTCGTCTGGGGCGTGTCCGCCAGCGTCTACCATCCCGCCGGACTCTCGCTGATTAGCAAGGGGGTTGAGGACCGAGGAACCGGCTTCGCCTATCATGGTATCGCCGGCAACCTCGGCATCGGACTTGGTCCTCTGCTGGCCACGGTTCTGCTCTTGTTTGTCCACTGGCGGACAGTGGCCCTTGTTTTTGGTACTCCAGCGCTACTCGCGTCCCTATACGCCACTCGTGCGAGTTTCGATGAGACCGCAATGGTCGAAGATGCTACCGCCGACGGCGGATCCAAGGCAGAGAGCGGCGTCGAATCCCTCAGTGAATTCTTCTCGAAGTCGAAGCGCCTTTTCGCTGGAAGTTTCATACTCGTCTTCGTCGTCGTCATGTGTTCGGGCCTTTACTACCGTGGCATCTTGACGTTCCTACCAGAACTACTCCGTGACCTGCCAGGCTTCAAACCGATACCGATCGACTCGCTCCTCTCAAGCGGCATTCTCTCGACACTCGGCGTCGAGTCCGGGTCTAGCCCTATGCTACACCCGCAGGACTACTTCTACTCCGGACTGCTCCTAGTTGGCGTTGTCGGACAGTATGTCGGCGGGAAATTAACTGATCGCTTCCCTGTCGAATACGGTATTGCCGGTTCATTCGGAGTTCTTGCGGTTCTCGCGCTGTTGTTCGTGCCTGTGTCCGAGATGGGACTCGTCCCCTTGATGGCCCTCGGGACCGTCCTCGGGATGTTCCTCTTTCTGGTGCAGCCGATGTACCAGGCGACGGTGGCAGAGTACACGCCGACCGGCACACGCGGTCTCTCCTACGGGTTCACGTACCTCGGCGTGTTCGGTGTCGGCGCCCTCGGTGGCGGCGTCGCCGGTGCAATCCTCGCGTATGCCGACATGGCTGTGCTCTTTCTCACCCTCGCCGGTTTCGCGACGGTCGCGTTGACGCTCGGTCTGTACCTAGCGCGAAACGCCTAGCTAGGCGAGGCTGTTTCGTCGACAACCTGTCTCACACGATTGCGAATGATTAATGAGCATGTGATGGATCAACGTTGACTATGGAGCCCGAGCAGTTGCGAGAGCAGTTCGAGGGTGTCATAACGGTCCAGCCGTGTCCGTACACGGACGACGGCGAGGTCGACGTTGATGGCCTCCGTAAGAACACCGAGTTCCTCCTCGAGCACGCCGAGGGACGAAAGTTCGTCGTCATGACCAACGGGAGCAACACGGAGTTCTACGCTAACTCCGTCGCCGAACAGAAGACAGTCGTCCAGACGGTACTCGACGCTACCGAAGGATACGACGTTCCCGTTGTCGTCGGCACCGGTCGGCCGAGTACGCGTGAGACGGTCGAGATGAGTAAATGGGCCGAGTCAATCGGAGCCGACGGCGTCATGGTCGTACTCCCCTACTACCGACAACCCACTCGAGAGCGACTCTACCAGCATTACGTGACGGTCACTGACGCAATCGATATCGGTGTCGTCCTCTACAACAACCCGTTCGTCTCCGGCGTGTGGGCCGACCCGGAACTCGTCGCTCGTCTCGGCGAGATCAACAACTTTGTCGGACTCAAGGAGAACACCTCCAGCCTCCCTCAATACGCGAGCATCGCTCGCCATGTCGACCCAGCCGAAGTCTCGGTTGTGAGCGGCCTTGGTGAGGAGGTATTTCTCGGGACATCGCTATACGGCGCCCGCGGGTTCGTCTCCCTGTTCGCGAACTATGCCCCTGACATCGTCTACGACCTCTACGCCGCCGTCGACCGCGGCGACTACGATGAGGCGGTGACGGTGTATAACCGCTTGGAACCGCTACTTAGCGTCCGCGCGGAGATGTTCGCAGAACGGGAAGAGGTGACGATACTTCCAAAGGTCCAGCGCGGTAACCCGGTCGTGACGGCCATCTCAAAACACGCGATGGACTACCTCGGCCTTAACGGTGGTCCCGTCAGGGAACCGATAAACAACCTCACCGATGAGGAGAAGCGCGCCGTCGAGGACGCTGTCGATGCCGTCGGAATCAATCCAATCTCCTGAAAATTTGGCAGCGATCTGTCTCGATCGGCTGTTCTGCGATGAGTCGGAAAGAACTATTATCTCGGGTGATATCTCAAGTGGCATGAACAACGGCGACTACTTCGACTGCAACTTCCTCAAGGAGGTTCTTCCCGAGGCACAAGTAGACTTCGACAAGTCGGTCCGCGAACGATACGCCAGCGACGCGAGCGTTCACTCGTCTACGATGCCCGATGCGGTTGTCTCGCCGCGGCGAACGACGGAGGTTGCGTCGGTTCTCTCGGCCGCAAACGACCGAGGCGTACCGGTCACGCCCTACAGCGGCGGGAGTAGCCTCGAGGGGAACGCCATCCCGGTCAGGGGCGGTATCGTCTTGAACATGGCAGAACTCACCTCGATCGACGTCGACGCGGAGAACCTCCAGGTAACGGTCGGTCCGGGCGTCGTCTACGACGACCTCAATGACGCGTTGGAACCACACAGGCTCCAGTTTCCGCCAGGCATCTCAAGCAGCGACGTCGCGACCATCGGAGGTATGATCGCGAACAACGCGAGCGGGGCCAACGCAGTTCGATACGGGGAGACCCGGGACCACGTCCGGCGTCTCGAAGTCGTTCTTCCCGACGGTCGGACGATCCAGTGCGGCCGGAACGTGGTCAAAACCTCCGCCGGATACAGCCTGAAGGATCTGTTCATCGGGAGCGAGGGGACGCTCGGTGTCGTGACCGAGGCAACCCTGTCGCTCACCAGTATCCCGACGCGGAAACGCAGCGCCGTCGTTACGTTCGACGCCGAGCGTGATGCCTGCCGTGCGGTCTCGGAGATCATCCAGTCCGGACTCAAGCCGGGGGCGATCGAGTACGTTGACGCCGAGAGCGTTGGTTACGTCAACGAGTACACCGGTTTGGGACTGGAGCCGACCCCGACACTCCTCGTTGAACTCCATGGGAACAACGACGGCATCGACGACGACGTCTCGGTCGCACGGTCCATCTGCGAAGACAACGATGCACTGTCTTGGGTAGACGAGGATGGCGACCGCATGGAAGAGATCTGGCAAGCCCGTCGGAATATCCTCTACGCCTACGAGGCCCACCGGGAAGAATGGAGTTTGGCCGCGGACGGTGACGTCGTCGTACCGATCGCACGGTATCCAGACATCGTCAAGGCGATCGAAAGGATAGCCGACCACCACGACATTCCGATCCCTGTCTGTGGCCACGCCGGCGACGGGAATCTCCACTACAGCCCTCTGGTTGACGTTGACGACGAGGACTCCGTCCAGCGCGTTGACCGCGCCAATCAGGAGATCATCGAAGCCGCCATCGAGATGGGCGGGACCTCAACCGGCGAACATGGAATCGGCCTCGGGAAGACCGAATTCCTCGAAACCGAGCACGGCGAGGCCGTTGAAATCATGCAGATGATCAAGGAGTCCTTGGATCCAAATGGCGTCATGAACCCGGGTAAGGTCCTACCGGAGCCGTAACGACGAGTAGTCGGCGTCCCATGGCCGTTCGTCCGCCGAGGTCGGTCGGTTTCAACGGGGCGGAGGCCCACGATGGAAAAGTAAATTACCCGGCAGAACGACTGACGAGGTATGAATCTGCCATCACCAGTGGACACATACGACTCCCGTCGGTCAACTGTCCGCGCATCCAACGGTATCGTCGCGACAAGCCAGCCGCTCGCCTCGCAAGCGGGGATCCGTATCCTCCGGGAAGGAGGCAACGCCTTCGACGCCGCTGTCGCCGCCACAGCGACCCTCAACGTCGTCGAACCCCACATGACGGGAGTCGGAGGCGACGTCTTCGGGCTCTACCGGACGGCGGACGGCGAAGTCGGTGCGCTCCAGAGTATCGGGTCGGCCGCCGGCGGCGCCAGTCTGGACCGGGTGCGCCAGGATCTCACTAGCGACGGCGAGGATGGCGACGAGATACCGCTACGGAGCATCCACTCGATCACCGTGCCCGGCACGGCCCGTGGCTGGGAGACGACCGTCGACCACTTTGGCAACCTCGCGTTCGACGAGACGCTCCGGCCGGCAATTGAGTACGCCCGTGACGGGTTCCCGGTCACGGAGGTGATCGCCGGCCAATGGAAAGTCGGCGAGGAGGTTCTGGCGAACGACGCAGCCCGGGATACGTTCTTGCTCAACGGCAGCGCGCCGGATCCGGGCGACGTGATGAGGGTTCCCGAACTGGCCGAGACGTTCGAACAGCTCGCCTACGAGGGCGCTGACGCCATTTACGAGGGGTCGATTGGAGAGGAGATCGTCGATACGGTCCAGTCGCTGGGTGGGTATCTTTCGCTCAACGACCTCGCGGACTTCGAACCGACGTTTGTCGATCCCGTCAGCACCACTTATAACGGCGTTGAAGTGTACGAATTGCCCCCGCCTAACCAGGGATTAATCGCACTGGAGGCCTTCAACATCGCCGAGAAGCTCGGGGCCAGTGACCACTCATTCATGTCCGCGGAGGGTACACACCAGTACGTCGAATCACTCAAACTCGCCTTCCACGACGGGTTCGCGTATGTCACTGATCCGGAGTTCGAAGACGTCCCGGCCCTCCACTCGAAGGAGTACGCCGCTGAACGGGCCCGAAGCGTGACTGAGGAAGCCGGCGTCGTCGAGATGGGGAACCCGAACGCTCAGGACTCCGACACGGTCCTCGTCACGGTCGCCGACGGCGAGGGCAACGTCGTCGCCTATATCAACTCGCTGTTCCGGGAGTTCGGTAGCGGCGTCGTCGCCGGCGACACCGGTATCGCGCTCCAGAATCGGGGCAGTTCGTTCTCGCTCGACCCGGCCGACGCAAATTGTCTCGAACCGGGCAAGCGTCCATTCCACACGCTCATCCCCGCACTGGCCCGATTCGACACCGACGACTGGGCGGCCTTCGGCGTCATGGGGGGATACGTGCAGCCACAGGGGCATCTGCAGGTTCTTTCGGCGATCGTTGACCACGGTCTCACTCTCCAAGATGCTCTCGACCTGCCCCGGTGGTTTTACCGGGAGAGCGGGAACCTGGCGGTCGAGGCCCGGATGGACCCAACGCTCGTTACAGAGCTCGCCCGGCGGGGCCATGACGTGACGGTTGAGACGCCCGATCTGTTCGGCGGCGGCCAGATCGCCCGCACCGAGGGCGGGACGCTGTCGGGAGCGACGGATCCCCGGAAAGACGGGACCGTCGGCTGTTACTGACTGGGCGGAACAAATTTTCGCCGGCGCGGAGAACAAGCGAAGTCGGCAGCAGAAACGGAAACAGGAAACCTTCCCTCAGGCGAACCCGAAGGCGCGCGGCAGGAAGAGGGTGAGTTCGGGCACGTAGATGATCCCGAGCAAGACGACAACGTCCGCCGCGTAGAACGGCACGATTCGCTTGGAAATGTCCCAAACGGGCGTCTGCGAGACGCTCGCCGCAACGAATAGACAGGCGCCGAACGGGGGGGTGATCAGCCCGAACAGGAGCGTCACGGTCATCATGATGCCGAAGTGGAAGGGGTGGATCCCCATCGTCGTGGCCATCTCGACCGTGACGGGCGCGATGATAATCAGCGCAGCACCGATGTCGAGCCAAGTCCCGATGAAAAGCAAGATGACCGCGAGTAGGAGCATAAACTCGGTGGGACCAAGACCCAGATCCATAATCGCTGCCGCGAGGTTCTGCGGAATGCGCTCCTTGGCTAGGAGATAGGAGAGCATCGTCGCGAACCCGAGGATGATGAACAGTTGCGATGTGCGCAACACAGACGACTCGAGCGAGTCGTAGATGCCTTGGAGCGAGAGCGTGCCGAAAATAAACATGCCGATGATGACCGCATATACGCATGCGACGGCGGCTGCCTCGGTCGGTGTGAACACGCCACCGACGATTCCGCCGAGGATGATGATCGGCATCGTCATCGCCAGCGCGGCCTTCCCGAGGAGGGACGGGACGTTACTCCGGTCAATCGACGTCTCATAGCGGGGCATGTCGTCGCGGCGCGCGAAGTACGCTACCTGAAGCATCAACGTCACTCCGAGTAGCAGCCCCGGTCCGATGGCGGCGACGAACAGCCCACCGATCGACGTGTTGGTGATAGCCCCGTAGAGGACGATGATGATACTCGGCGGGATGATCGGTCCGACCAAGGAAGAGGCTGCGGTCAGCGCCGCGCTGAAGTCGGTGTCGTATCCTTCCTCTTCCATCGCCGGAACGAGGATCGACCCCAACGCCGCAACGTCAGCGAGCGCGGCCCCGGTGATCCCAGCGAACAATAGGCTGGCCAGAATGTTCGCCTGGGCCAACCCCCCTTTGACCCGACCAATAGTCAGGTTCGCTATCTGGATCAGTTCGTTGGTTATCTCCGACTTGTTCATGAGTTCTCCCGCGAGGAGAAAGAAGGGGATCGCCAATAGCGTAAAGTTGTCAAGGCCACCAAACAGGCGCTGGAACCCTGTGAGGATAGATTCCTCGGCGGCTATTAGCCACAGGTACGTGACAATCCCCATCGCGAAGGCGATTTCCATCCGCAGGAAGATCAGCGCCAAGAGGACCACGAGCGCGATGACCAGAATGACATTCGTACCGAGTGCCATTACTCGACCTCCTCTTCGAACGAGCCGGTGCCGTACTGGCGTTCGTAGTCCCTGTCGATCACGTTCGGGTCACTCAATATCTGGACGAGTTTGTAAAGCCCGAACACGACGACGAAGATGCCAGAGACCCACAGGGCTGAATAGAACCAGAACATGTCGATTCCGGTCGCAGGGTCCGTCGTGTTGAACCCAAACGAACTCGCGTACTGCCAACCCCAGTAGGTTTGTAACCCGCCCAAGATGACGATTAGGATCATCTCCGCGATCCGGATCGCGACCCGGGTCCTGAATCTGAACTTCCTGACGAGGACGTCTACGCCAAGGTGTTTGTCGTGTAATAGGAGCGGCCCCACGAGGAGTAAGGAGAACCAGATGGCGATATACCGACCCATGGCGTTCCCGAAGAACAGGGAGGACTCGAACACGTATCGCAAGATGACGTTCGTAGTGACGAGGACCACAAGGATCGCCATCAACAGTATCCCGATGTTGACAAGGAGGTCGTAGAGGGATTCTATCGGCCTGTTCAGGACATCTTCTACACGATCCAATACCGCCACTGTTTTCGTTTCCTGTGGGTTGTCTGATTCCATTCGTTCACTCACTAAGAATCCGTGATCATGAATAAAATTTATGCTATATTATATGGCGGGACGACCACTCGGACGTCCGGCACGCGGTTCCCAATTTACCGTGGTAATCACCTTATCGGTGTTCTCGCTTCGGTACACCGACCGGAAGTGATGGGGTCTACAGTAGCGTGGTCAGTCCTCGCTAGTCTCATACTGGAGGGTTTCGGTCGCGTCCCCGATGGCGGACTTGAGATCGTCGACCATGCTCTCGTCCGCGACCTCCTCACGGACCAGTTCTTCGACGGGACCCTGAGTCAGGCTGCGGAACTCTGCGAGGGCCTCAGGTGTCGGGTCGTAGACCGTCACACCTCTGCTCTCAATGAAGCCGCGACCGCGACGTCGCAACAGTTGACCGATGCGGCGCGCATGCATATTGGCAAGATTCATCCCCTGTGCCAAAGTCCTCTGATACTCAGCCGGAAGATCTCGGAACCACTCGTCGTTGGTGATCGCCATCGCCATTGAGTAGACGTGCCGGTCCATGATCATCCAGTCCGTGATCTCATAGAGGTTCGGGATCATATACACCGGTATCGGGAGTTCCGCCCCGTCGACGACGCCTTGCTCGATGGCGTTGTAGAGTTCGGTCCATGCGATCGGTTCAGCCTGGGCACCGAGCGACTCGACGATCTCCATGTGGGCCTGAATCTCCATGGTCCGGAACCTTAGACCCTCAAGATCGGCTGGCTCTCTCAGCTCAGTGCCCGCGTTGTCGGTGTTCACGAAGAAATTCCGCATGCCGCCGTTCTCCCACCAGCCTAGCATCCTGATGCCGGTCTCGTTGACCATGTCCTGGCGGAGTTGGTCGCCGAACTCCGTGTCGAATACGTACAGCGCGTGCTGGGGATCACGGAACGCGTAGGGGAGCGCGTATACGTTGATGTTCGGATAAATCGGCGCGATGTGGCCCTCGGCCGGGAACGTCATCTGGAGCGAACCGGCCTGGACCTGTTCAATCATCTCCGTGTACGTCCCCAAGGAGCCCCCGGCGTTGATTTCGACAGTGAACTTCCCGTCGGTGTGCCGGTCCATGTACTCCTGGATGAATAATGCAGAGCCATGCGTCTGGAACATGTCTTGCGGCGGGTCGCCGTGACCGATGGTCATGGTCACCTCGGGGAGATTCTGGCTACCGGTCGTGCCGCCGTCATTGCTACTACCGCCGCCATCGCCGCCATCATCCCCCGACAACGCCGAACAGCCGGAAAGCATTCCGATCGCCCCCACTGCGCCAGCACTTTTCATGAATGTCCGTCTTCGGCTCTTGCCTTCGTATGGCATGGTTCCTACTCAACCCCCTATTATATTAATCTTTTGTGCAATACGTCGGAAGGGTGTCAACCTTAGCGTGAAGGAAGCGACCGAGCAAGGGTAAGTTGGTGAGTTGAGGATGCTCGACCGCGTGGTTGCGAACGCACGCGAGCAAGAAGTATTTTCGCGTGAGGATACGCCGACGGAACAGCGCGTCGAAGCAGCGTTTTTGTATCACGCCGGTCTCTCGTGTCGGCGCGTTGAGCGGGTAGTCGGGCGCTCATACGAGGCCGTGCGCCAGTGGTATCACCGCTTGGCGCACCTGTTTGACCCAGATCCCGACTACCATTCGACCGTCGCTATCGACGAGACCAAGCTGAAAGTCGAAGAGACCGAGGTCTACGTCTGGGCCGCAGTCGATGTGGAGACGTTTGAAATCATCCACATCGAGGTCTTTCCCGGCCGATCTGACCTCGACGCCTTGCTGTTCGTCAAACAAATCCTCAAGCGGTGTCGTGGTGAACCAGTTGTTCTCGTGGATCGTGGACCGTGGTACAACTGGGCGCTCGATGACCTCGATCTCTGTGAATCACGCCGTGAAACGTGGGGGAACGGTCTCTAGTGAAGCCTGGTTCGGCCTTCTCAAGTACCAAACCAGGCTCTTCTATAGCCGGTTTCCGCACCATAGCTCCTGGAAATCAGTCGATCGCTGGGTCAAAGCCTTCGCAGCTCTCCACAAGGCCATCACCTAACCTTGACACCCTCAATACGTCGGTGCCATATCGGTCAAGTACCGGTTTCGACAGACCCCTGTCGCTCGCGGTCGTCACGTTTGAGGTCCAGAGCCGATTCGAACAGCTTGAACGAGTGGTTCCCGTGGATGAGGGTAAGGAAAGTACCCCGTTTGAAGAGCGCGAAGGTCGGGGTTGAGTCCACGTCGGCCCGGGCAGCCGCCTCCCTGTCAACGGCGATCGCATCCTCGTATCGGTCCGCATCGACGCCCTTGAGGACGCTATCGGCGTCGATGTCGGTTTCCGATTCGAGGAACGTCCGAGTGCGTTCGCGGACGTTGTCGGACGTGAAAGCGTCCTGCGTCTCGTAGTAGTGCGCCTTGAGTGCCCAGAATGCTGTCGACGCTCGCTCGTACGTTCCCTCGAGGGCTGCGGTAGCCGGCCCTCCCCACTCGTAGACGATTGGAAGACTCCTGTAGACGAACGAGACTTTCCCCTGCTCGGTCCACTCGTCACGTATCTTCGGGAAGACGGTGCGCTCGAACCGACCGCAAGGCGGACACGACGGGTCCTCGAAGGCAACGATGACCGATCCGCCGTCGAGCGGCGACGGCCCGAGTGTCGGTTGCGTCTCAATCCCATGGGCAGCCGGGTGGTTCCGCACCGTAGCAGACGACGTCGTCGTCTCAGTGCTGCCGCTCGAATCGAAACAGCCTGCCACGGGGACGGCAAGCGAGCTCGCTATGGCACGAATGGCGGTGCGGCGGTCCATCGAGTACAATTTATAGGTAACCGAATTTAAGTATTTCCTCGCGTCTACTGCTCGAACCGGGTCCGCCAGCACGGGCAATGATAACATTAATCATGTCCGACGACCAAACTTGAGTAATGAGAACTAGTCCCAGTTTCGATCGACGGCATTTCCTCGCGGGGACCGCGGCGGTTGTCAGCGGAAGCGTGGCCGGTTGTTTATCTCGAGGGACTACGAGACTCAGTCCAACTGACGTCACCGAGTGGCCCCCCGAACCGCTCGAAGGATCCCTGACCTTCTGGACGTGGCACAACTACTGGGCCGACTGGGCCGAGGCCTCCTTCAAGTACCGGTACGACCTCGAATCGACGTCGCGGAACGTCTACGGCGTCGCCGACGAGTGGTACCAAAAACTGGGTGATGGCGGCCACGGGATCGACGTCGTTCACACGACGACGCGACCCATCGAGAGGGCGTTGGCAGACGACCTGCTCGAACCGCTACCGGCGCGGATCATGCCGGCGTGGGAGGAGGTCACCGGTCGGTTCGACCTCGACCGCTACCGGCGTGACAGCGACATCTACGCGTTGCCACAGACGCGGACTCTCTTCCCGTTACAGTACAACCTCAACGAATTCGACGAGGCGCCCGGTTCCTGGGGAATCCTCTGGGACGATGCGTACGACGGTCAGATCGTGATGAAAGACGATGCCGTCGTCTCCTGTCAGATCGCGGCCCTCTACACCGGCCAGGATCCGACTAATCCCGTCGATTTTGAGGATATCAAATCGGCTCTGCAACAACAGCGGCCACTAGTTCACAGCTACTGGTCAAGTCGGTACGACGCACGACGCCTGTTTGAGGCCGAGACTGTGCTCATCGGGCCGCTCACGCAGGCCGCCACGTGTCTCTGTGCGGAGGACAAAGCACCGATACGGTGGACGGTTCCGGCGGAAGGGACGATGAGTACCCACAGCGCGTTCGTCATCCCGACCGGTGCCCCGAATCCGCGGACCGCCGTCCGGTTCGTCGACTGGGGACTCCGGCGGAAGATCACGACCACCGAGACGTGGAGTGATGACTGGGACCTCCACTACGCGTCCCGTCTCTCGACGGACGTCGCCGACCGGTATGAGGACATCTGGTCGGAGATTCGGGGGGCGTAGACAGCCGCCGCGGCTAGGCGTAGTTGATCGTGACTTCGATGAGGTTTATCCGGGAGTGAAGCAGTTCTGGGATCTCCTCGGTGATCCTCGCCCCCTCCATGTGGCTCTTCGGACCCGAGACGCTGATCGAACCAAGTACCTCGTCATCGTACCGGATCGGCGCTGCTACGCAGTATACGCCTTGGTTCCACTCCTCGAGGTCGAAGGCGACGCCCCGCTCGCGGATAGTCGCGAGTTCCTCACGGAGTTCCGTTTCGTCCGTGATGGTGTTCTCCGTCGCTTGTTCGAACTCGCAGGATCGGATCAACAGATCCCGCCGTTCTGCAGGGAGGTACGCGAGGATCGCCTTCCCGGCAGCCGTACAGTACATGGGCTCGCGGACTCCCGACGCCGTATCGAACGGGATCTCCTGCTCGCCTTGCTGCCGGTAGATACACACGAGGTTCCCGTGGCTCTCGACGTTTAGATTCACCAGTTCGCTGGTTTCGGCCGAGAGCTCATCGACGTGTTCTCGCCCGTGCCGGTACACCGCCAGTTCCTCGCGGGAGCGTTCGCCAAGTCGGAGGAAACGCAGACCCAGTCGATACTCACCGTCCTCGTTGACGAGGTACTCCTGGTCCTCCAGCGTCGAGAGATGCTTGTGCACGGCCGTCTTCGAAAGATCAAGAGTCGTCGCAATCTCGGTCACCCCTGCATTCCCCCGTACCTCAATGACTTCAAGGATCCGCAGCAACGTGAGGTCTGATTTGACGGGATTATTCGCGGTGTGGGCCATATCTGAGGAAACGGTCCGCGATGGTAAGACCGTTTTGCCGGTCCCGAACCAGCCCGATACGCATAAGGTGCTGTCCGTTGACTTCCAATACGATGAACAATTCACTCGACGGCAAGACTGCACTGGTCACTGGAGCGAGTTCCGGCATCGGCCGCGCAACAGCCTTCGAACTGGCCTCGAAGGGTGCTGATCTAGCCCTTGCGTCGCGTCGCGTCGACCGCCTCAAAGCGATCGCGACTGACGTAGAATCACGCCATGATGTCGACGTCCATCCGGTGAAGACCGACATCACCGATCCCACTGCCGTCCAGGCGCTGGTCGAGGCCACCGTCGATGAATTCGGCGGGATCGATGTCGCGGTTTCGAACGCCGGGCGCACGTGTCCGTGGAACGTCGAGTCCCTCTCGCTCGAAGAGTTCCAAGGTGTCCTCGACGTGAACGTTACCGGAGCGTTCCTTGTCACCCGTGAAGTGTTGCCCTACCTTCGCGAGGTCGATGGAAACTTGGTTTACGTGGGAAGCTTCGCCGGCAAGTACCCGCGGCCATTTAACCCCGTCTACGCCGCCTCGAAGTGGTGGCTCCGTGGATTCGCCTTTAGCATCGCGGGAAAGTACGGCGACGAGGGGATTGGGATCGGACTTGTTAATCCTACCGAAGTACGGACCGAGATCGGCGGCGACTATGGGGACTCGCTGAAGGAAAAGTTCGAACCTGGCGAGGTGTCTGAGCCTGAGGAGATCGCCGAGGCGATCGCGTTCGTTGCGACGCGGGAGTCTCCAAACGCGGTGGCCGAGCTCGACCTCTTCCGTAGGGACAAATTCGGCGGCTTCGACTGACGACGGCCTCTCTAGTTACGAGGGCTCTTTCTTCCAAACACCTGAGATGTAGTTGTGGGAGATCGTCTTCAGCTGCGTGTACTTCAGGAATCCGTACTACCTGTCCTCGCCGCCCATTCCAGACTCGTTCAAGCCGATGTGGTGGCCGTGCTAGGACTTTCCGGGAGTTCGGTTGATGTAAGTCTCCCGAACTCCAGGTCTTCAGTGACCCGCATCACCGTCTAGTAGTGCTCCGTGAAGAGGTAGGAGGAGAGATCATACTGCGAGTTGTTCGCAAGTTTGGTGGCCTCCTCCAGCCGTCTCGACCTCCATGACCGAAGTGATCGGGCCGAAACTTCCCGCTACATGATATCCGTGTTCCGGCTGACATCCGTGGCGACAATCGATTCGCACTAGTACCCCTTCGAGAACTGCTCATCGTCAGCTTCTGATTCTCCAGAGGACTTACACTAGGACTTACCACTGTCGAGCGTATGGCGCTGGAAGTAAAGCGATTTGTCGGAGAAGTCACCGGAGAGGATGGTCCCTTCGATTCGGCAGTCTCACCCCTCCATGTAGCGGCCATGTTAGCGGGTGCCTGAATTTCCTCTGCGACAGAGCTGGATTGTGTCTTCGTGCGGACTGGTACGCGAGTCAGACAGATCGGCACCTACCGAGAGGAATTTGAGAGAATAGAACGACACTTGGCTCGTGGAAATCTATGGACTGACGTTGAACTGGTGCTTTATCACTAGGTGAGTTCAGTAGCTTCGATAGAGGCCGAACTCAAAGCTCGATAGAACCGGACGTTCGAGAAAGAGGTGACCCCGTCTGGTATGACTATCGCTTACTGAGAGGTCACCAGTCACGTTTTTGCCTACGTTCAGGCACGGTCAGGGTCTTCGTAGACGCCCCAGTCGTGCATGTACTCAATGGCCTCACTGATCTCACGGCACTTGTCTTCGTCGGGCAGGTGGATCGGTGTCCGCGCCTCGCCGGCGTCGCGTCCGAGAAGGTTGATTGCAGCCTTGACGCCGCCTGGGAAGTTGACCTGCGCTTCCCAGACGGCGCTCCGGGCCAGATGGTGGGTCGCAAAGTGGAGTTCCTCGGCACGCTGGGTATCGTCGTTCTGGACGGCGTCCCAGAGTTCAACGCTCAGGCGCGGATAGATCGCGTTGGTCCCAGCGATGGCGCCCTTCGCACCGATCTGGAACGAGGGATACAGTAAGTCGTCAAGCGCCGTCAGAATCTGGAGATCGTCGCCGACAGTCGCCAGCATGTTCGAGAGTCCATGGAAATCTCCGCCGGACTGCTTGATGCCGTATAGCTCCGGAACTGCGTCAACCATGCGGGCCGCAAGTTCGTCCGTCACGTCGACGTGGTCAATGACGTCGTATATGAGGATCGGCAGTTCCCCGCGCTCGCCGACAACGCGGAAATAATCGACCAGTCCGTCATCGGTTGGTGTCATGTAGTGTGGTGGGGTAGCCATCACGAAGTCGGCCCCAGCAGACCGCGCTCGCTCGGCTTTCGCGGCGGCTTCCTGGGCACTCGTCGCGATCGCTCCGGCGACGACCGGGACCGATCCGTCCGCCTCTTCGACGGCGATATCGTACACGAGCGAATGTTCCTCCAGCGTTAGTGCGTTCCCTTCCCCGGTACTACCGGCGACCGAAATGCCGTGAACGCCGACATCGAGGTGATACCGGATCTCGCGACGGAGTGCATCTTCGTCTATCTCTCCGTCCTCGTCAAACGGTGTCACTATGGGTGGGACGATCCCAGTGAGTTCTTGACTCATAGTCCGTTCGGACAAAGCTCCCTATGGAATATAAGAGTACTCATCCGACCCGCGTCATATCCGTCCTCTATAAGAGAACGTAGAGGGGTGGCTGAACAGGAACCGGAGCGAGTGGGCCACTATGGCAAATCAACGGGGTCACGGAGATGGGACTAGCTCATTCAATTCCCGATACTAATCAGCTCATCTCCAGTGGCTACTACCGGTGTCACGTTAACCTCCTTGTACCGACTCCTGCCGACTGAGTAGCCAGAGTGCTATGAGTTCGCACAACAACGCGAAGAGGTGACGTGGTCGAGATCGTGTTCACCGACAGAAAACGAGACGGTGCAACACCCTGTCACGCCGTCTCTTTGCTTTCGGACGGTAGCCGGACAACTTAAGACCGGCCCAGCGGGTTCGGAAACAGCAGGAGCCTGGCTTAGAGGACGTCGTCAAGATCGCCGGGGAGGGACGGTTCGACTGTTTCATCGTGCTCTTGCTCAACCAGATCGTGTATCTCGCGGAGGATGAGCAACACGGCGACGGCACCGGGGTCGGGGTAGCCGACCGACCGCCACTCGGTGTAGGAGGCGCGTCCCTTCTTCGCGCGTAACGGAATCGTGAAACCGACGCCATACTCACAGGCCTTGACTGCGTGAGCTGATGCCTGAGTCGGGGTCACATCGTCGAGTTCCTGGCCTCGCTTGAGCGCGTACACGGCCGGCCGTATTGCATCGAACATCGTCTTCGATCCGAGCGTGACGTCTCCCTGAGTGGCGACGTTATCAGAGTACGCCACGGCGAACGCGACGATAGCCTCATAGTCGATGCCATCGGTGACGGTGTCGCTCGCCTCCATTAGCGACTTTCCGAAGAGGATGCCCGACGAACCGGCCATCTCGGAGATGAGCGTCCGACCGACTGTATCAAGGACGTCGTCCGGTCCATTGAATTCATCCGTCTTAACCGTCTCTGTCACGGCCGTGAGTCCGCGCCTGAGGTTGACTCCGAAGTCGGCGTCGCCGATTTGGGAGTCGAGTTCCGTCAGCGTAGGTTCGGCGGCGACGAGGCGGTCGGCGACGCGCTCAACGGCTTCCACGACGAGGGTGGTGTCGTCAGTCATGGTTCTGCGATAGTCACGGCCGGCGTTTCGACGGGGTAGTTCAGTAGCTCCCGGAGTTCGTCGTCAAGTCGAAGCAGGCTGATCGAACAGCCCGCCATATCGAGCGAGGTACAGTACTCGCCAACCCAGATGTCATGGACGGCGATGGATTTTCCGTCAAGTATCCGGTTGAGTTCGCGAGCGACGATGTAGAGTTCACTCTGCGTTGTGGCCCCCAGACCGTTGACCATGGCGACGACTTCATCGCCCATTGCAAGATCGAGGTCCTTGACCACGTCGGTGGTGATGCGTTCAGTGATATCGTCGGCGGACTGGTGTTCGGTGCGTTCAACGCCTGGTTCCCCGTGGATGCCGATGCCGAGTTCTATCTCGTCTGCGCTGAGGTCGACGGTCGGCTCGCCTTTCTCTGGTGTGATACAAGAGGACAGTGCCACTCCCATCGACGCGATGTTGTCTATAGCCTTCTCAGCGGTCGCCGCGACCTCCGAGAGCGACGCCCCTTGGGCCGCCTTCGCGCCGGCGATCTTGTGGACGAAGACCGTTCCGGCGACGCCGCGTCGACCCGTCCGGTCCTCGGCCTCTGAGACTGAGATGTCATCGTCGACGATCACCTGCTCGTACTCAGTGTCTGCAGCCAGGTCACTCGCCGTCTGGAAGTTCATGATGTCACCCTCGTAGTTCTTGACGACGGCGAGAACGCCCGCACCGCCGTCGCACACCTCGATCAGCTCCTGCATGTCCGTGGCTGACGGAGATGTAAAGACGGCCCCTGCTGCAGCTCCGTCGAGCATCCCCTTACCGACGTAGCCCGCGTGCATCGGCTCGTGACCGCTCCCGCCGCCGGTAACGACGCCGACCTTCCCCTTGACCGGGGCATCTGCTCGAACGACGATGTCTGTTTCGTCCACCCGTCTGACGTGGCTAGGATTTGCCGCAGCAAACCCCTCTAGCATCTCCGATACGTACTCTGTTGGGTCGTTATGTAACTTCTTCTTTGCCATACGATATAGACTTGTGTGGAAGGGGATAAAAATATATCCTATGATCTTAGACAGCCGTTCATAGATACACTCGTTCTCTCATAGATTACATGGAGCCAGATCTTCTTGGCGGCACTAAACTCGATAGAACGGTCGATGATCTCCTTGATATCGCAGACCTCGTTGAGTTGTTCGATGCTGTCGCTTGGGAGGTCTTTTTTGATCCCGATCGGACGCGACGCGGAGTTCGATCAGCTTTCACATACAGCTGCCGAGCGAACGTTGGAATAGTTGTTTGAACGACAACGTGATGCATCGTTCTGTCTTATCACCGTTGAGGCACTGCACTACCGGCGAATCGCTCGGAGCATGAGGATCTCGAATCGCCAATGGGGTCGACGAGAAACGAGAACGGGTTCGTCTTCGTGAGCCACACTGGAGATGTTTACCCGGCTGGGTTCCTCCCTCTCAGTGAAGGAACGTTCGCAATGACGACATCGTCCGCGTCTACAGAGAGTGTGTTGTTCCGATTCCGGTCCGACTTCGACCGATTGTCGGGGTGTGCAGATCGCGTTCACACCGCCAGATCTGTGGCGGGTCGTGATCGAGAGTCTACGCCGCGACCGAGAATGTTCTCAGGAGCGATTCATTAGGTACCGTGGCCCAGCGGAGACATCCCGAGTGATCTGCCCGGAACTGTCCGATGTGGCTACAGGTGCAATATTCGATCGTTCCATCCACGGAATGACAGCCAACACACTAAATTACAATACTAGGATTGTAATTAAACGCACCCGAGCATGGAGAAATCCTGGGATCAGACCGCTGTTCAAGCATCGTATAATCGCTCTGTACGACCACGCTCACAACGCCAGCACCGATAAATAACGTAACAGTGGGCACAGCTGAGAACATAGTTGTGAAGCGCTCGCACGGCGAAGCCGAGCGCGGTCATGGGTCCATGAATTCCGCAAGTTCGCATTGATGTGTGTTGTCTATACCAAGATATGCTTCGTTAAACAGTGGATTCCTACGCATTACAGTGATTCAACACAGCAGCGAGACAGATTATATAACCATTTGTACGGATCCACCGACGGCCCTCACCACCCTATGCTGGCACAGATCACCGACCCGACATCGAAGATTCGTAACAAACAGGTAATACTTCGTTTTGGAGTAAATCCACGGCGATGCGGTAGGATTTTCCCAGCTCGATGCGTAGTGCATGCACGGTGAGTATCGCTCACTCGACGAACCCGCCTCCCCCGCTGGAGTCGGCAGGTTCGTCCGGATTAGCGACAACTGATTTAGCCTCTAGCCACCGTAGCATGCGTGAAGAGACAGATTTCGGATGTCACACCGATCCGTCTCTTCGCTTTCTACCCAGATAACGCAGTCGTCGGCTTCATGTATAGCAAAACTACAGATCCCAATAAATTTACTTACCTCTCAGTGAGACATACCAGACAAAGGACAACTGGTCCCTTCTTCAATTGCCCAGCGCGGCGTTCAATTTCACTCCACAAACGACAAGTCGATTCACGCGGAACGTTCGCTGGGGCGCTCGATTTGAGGCAGAGACACGCTGAAATCGAGCGTTTCACTCTCTAACGTAACGCGATCTCTCTATGGCAGAGAGACGCGTCTAATTCGGATGTCGATTCACGTGCTGTAATCCCATGATTGACATTCCTACGTTTGTAAATTAGTGAACCTGGGAGTAGCGGAAGGAGACTGATATCTGCCACTGGATCGACTCGGTAACGATAGACAAGAACTGAATCGACGGAAATCGCTACTGGCATACCCAGTTCACCACGGTCACGGACTGGAATAATCGGCAGCCTATAAATATCTCCCTCAACTCTATCGCCCTATGTTGAACAATACAACGCTACGCCGTTCCCTGCTGGGAATTCCCGGGAACGAACGACAGCTCGTCAAGGAGGCGATGAGTAGTAATACCGACGAAATATTTCTCGATCTCGAGGATTCGCTTGGGCCCGGCGAGAAGGAATCAGCCAGGTCGGACCTAATTGAGATCGTGGATGAGCATGACTGGGACGAATTGGTCCTCAGTTACAGGATCAACGGAACCGATACGCGATGGTGGTACAACGATATTATCGATGTTGTCACCGCTGTGGGCGATAACATAGACTCGCTCATTATTCCAAAAGCTGGCAGTGCCGCCGAAGTACAAACAGTAGACACGCTTCTCACGAGTGTCGAAACCAAGGCCGGACTCGACATCGGGTCGATAGGTCTCAACGCACAAATTGAGACGGCAAACGGTATGAACGCTGTTGAAGACATCGCCCATGCAAGTGATCGGCTCACCGCTATTATATTTGGACCGGCAGACTACGCGGCCTCAATAGGGGCCACTCACGGGGCAAGCGACTATCCGGGTCATTACTGGCACTATCCGTTATCGAAGATCTCACACGCAGCTGCAAGTGCCGGGTTACTCGCTATCGGTGGGCCATTCACCGATCCCGATAACTCCGAGGCGTTCGCCCAGACGTGTCGTTTGGAGCGCGCGCTTGGGTACGATGGTAAAGTCGTGATCAATCCCGAACAGGTGGCCACTGCCAACGATGTCTTCACACCCGACATAGAGAAAGTCAGGCGTGCACAGCGAATCGTTACGGAGTACGAGCAAACAGACTCAGAGACCCTTGCAGCGATCGATGGGAAAGTCATCGACCGAGAGATGTATCGGATAGCCAAACAGATCCTCACTAAATCCGAAGAAGCCGACCTGATCTGACAGTAGCCACGTGGTGTTCTATTCTCTCAAATTCCTCTCGGTAGGTGCCGATCTGTCTGACTCGTGCACGGGTCCGTCCGAAGACACTAATATAATTCATGAGATTTATTTAAATAATATCTATACCAATCAGGTATACCGGCCCGCGTCGGGACCAGACATGAATTCTATTCTATAGAACGATCTGGATCTGAATTAATCCCCAGTACTTATCCCCGGGGTGAGTGACGTCATGGCATGGTCTACGAAGCGAACCGCCGGGTGGAAACGAGCGTGCGGACGTTTGCAATACTAGAACATCTCGGCGACGGTGGCCAAACTGGCGTCTCCGAACTCGCAACGGAACTAGACATGAACAAGGGCATCGTACATAACCACCTGAGTACGCTCCGCGAATTGGGATATGTACAGAAAATCAACGAAAACTATCAACTCACGCCAAAGCTACTGGCCGTGGGGTTCCAGGCTCGATCCAACGCGCCATTGTATCAGTTTGCAACCAACATCTGCAGTGATTTCGCGAATCAGTTGGACGTTAGCGTTGTACTCGTTCAACAATCTACTACCGAATGTACTATCATTGACACACACAACATCCCGGAGTCATCCGATCTCACCGTTGGAACCACCATGCCAAGCGGTAGTTCGCTCGTTGGGCTCGTGGTGCGTGTCGCCAGTCCCCACGAGATCGAGACCAATGCTGAAACGGGACAGTATGATATAGAACAGATACGGTCAGAGATCGAGATGGACGGGTATTCGAGTGGCCCGATCACGGCAGAGTTGCCAACGAAGTGCGTGGCCATCCCGATCGTGGATGACGACGGGGAATGCCACGGCAGCGTAGGCGTGCTACTTCCGAATAGCCACCAAGAAGAGCGACTCCAACGGATCACAGACGAAACGGTCACCCTTCGAGAACGGATCGAGAACCGTTTCAATTCCGGGTGGACAGGGGAACGGTCGTTCACTACGGAAAAGCACACCTGGGTGGGGTGAACCGCAGTTCGTCGTAGTCGTTGACCGAGTCAGAACCCGACGACTGACCCATCTTTCCGCGGGTCGGTTGCGCCGGAGAGCACACCGTCACGAGCCCGAACGATCTGGCCACCGCCAAACTCAAACGAGGCTTCGACAGCGACTTCGTGACCTCTGCGAACGAGCTTGGCTGTCAGATGGTCGTCGAACCGAGCTTCGACAGCGAGATGGCCGTCGGACCGGTATCGCCACCGCGGGCGATCGAGCGCTTCCTGGAGCGACGCGTCGTGGTCGAGGAGCGCCGAGAGTACCTGGAGGTGACCCTGAGGCTGCATATACCCGCCCATTACGCCAAAGGCGGCCCAGTCGTCCTGACCGAACTTCGCCACTGCCGGCACAAGCGTGTGAAATGGCAGTTTCCCGGATTGAAAACGGTTGGGGTGGTCAGGATCCAGTGAGAACGATGCCCCGCGGCTTTGGAGGAGAACGCCCGTCCCGTCTGCTGCAAGACCGCTCCCAAAGGCCGTGAAGATCGAGTTGATGAATGAGACCACGTTGCCCTCATCGTCCGCGACGGTGAGCAGTACAGTGTCGGCATCTTCGGCACGGTCACTTCCCGGAACCCGGGGCGAAACGGTATCGGAGGCCTCGTCTCCGATCGTTGCGGCCCGCTTCGCGGCCCACTCTCGCTGGGTCAGGGGCGGGAGCGATTCGTACGTGGGGTCCGTGACGTACTGGTGGCCGTCGTGAAACGCCCTTTTGAATGCCTCAACGTATCGATGCGTCCCTTCGACCGAACCGTCAGGGTACGAGCCAGCCCCGACCTCGCTGGCCACGTTGAGCGCCTCCAGCGCAATCGGGCCCTGATTCGGAGCGGGGAGCTCAAACACCTCGGCACCAGCGTAGGTGGTCGAAATCGGGTCGACATATTCGGCCTCGACAGACGCCAAATCCTCCATCGAGAGAAATCCGCCACGGGAACGGACGGTTTCGACGATTCGTTCGCCGATGTCACCTTCGTACATTGCGTCGGCGCCGTTCGCCTGGACGCGTTCGAATGTGTCCGCGAGCGCCGGCAATCGGACGATCTCTCCGGGGTCAGGGGCATCACCATCGGGGAGGTACAGCTCCCTGGCGTGGTCGTTGTGTAACGCATCAGCCCAATCGCTCCACTGGCTCGCGATGACCTCTGTGACGGGGAACCCTTCTCTCGCGTATTCGATGGCAGGGGCGAGCGCCGCAGCGAAGCTTCGTTCACCGAGGTCGTCGACAGTCCGCTCCCACCCGCGTGCAGCGCCCGGAGGCGTAACAGTGAGCGGACCACGTTCGGGCAGCTCAGGTGTGTCACCCCGATCGTCTCCGTCGACAGCACCACGGAGTTTGTCCAGGGAAGCGTCGATCGGTCCGCTGCCCATGGCACGGAGCGCTCCGACGTCGCCATCCGCAGTTCGGTAGAGTGCGAACACGTCACCGCCGATACCAGTACTGAACGGTTCGACGACGTTCAGTACCGCTGCGGTCGTGACGGCGGCGTCGAAGGCGTTCCCGCCGGCACGGAGCGCCTGTATGCCTGATTCGGCAGCAAGCGGCTGGCTCGTCGCGACGATTCCCTCCCGCGCGTACACTGTCGACCGGCGTGAATCGTAGACGTCGATGTCGCCTGTTCCGGGCATACGTTGAGAACGTCTCCCAGAGCCGTCTTTATTCTATCGGAGAGTGCGAATGGACCAATCCAAGCAGCATGCCGAGCGTGCTCGCATCGCTCTTCGTTTCGTCGATGGGAGATAAGAGACACCAAAGCGGAGTTAGATGGTATTGAACAACAAGAGTGTCAAAAGTTAACACGCCAGATTACCATATTCTTACTGTAACTCTCTTCTGTCTGTGAGTGTTCGGTGGAGAAGATGCACTAATTCTGCTTCTGAGAACGTTTCTGGGCCCCGAGCCACATCTGCTGCGTAGTCGATCGCCTCAGCTATACTTTCGAGATCATGTTTAACCACGATCTCAGTAAGTTTAGCCGCTGTTTCGTCCGAAACCCTTCCTGTTGTGTAGCCTCTTGGCGGCATAGAACTCCTCTCGAATCCAGTTACCGTAAAATTACCGTACTCTAAGGTTGACATCCTTCGCGGGCCCATGCCGATCGCTTTTTCGCAGTGAGATAGGTCCGACCGCATCCTCGTGGAGACGTCCGGGCCACCGCCCGATCCGTCGAAAGAATAATATCGTTACGGTAGAGAGACGTTGATGTGAGCCAAACTAGCGCACTCCTGGTCGGAGAGTCGTGGCAATCGATTAGCTTCGATATGAAGGGGTTCGATTTCTACTCCCGGTCGTCATATCACGAGGCGATCGATCCCCTCGAGGACGCCCTCGAGGAGGGCGGCATCGACACGACGTACCAGCCCTGTCACGTGGCGGCGACGGAGTTCCCGTCGACGGCAGAGGAGATGACCGCGTACGACGTCGTCGTCCTGAGTGACATCGGCTACAACACGCTGGCGATGCCGCCGACGACATTCGAAGATTTCGAACAGGTTCCCAATCGTCTCCAACTTCTGAACGATTACGTGAAGGCCGGTGGCGGTCTCCTGATGGTCGGCGGCTACCTCTCGTTCCAGGGGTTCAACGGGAAGGCGGGCTACCGCAAATCGCCCGTCGAACGGGCGCTACCGGTGACACTGGAGCCGTTCGACGACCGCGTCGAACGATCGGACGGTGCCGTGGCAACCCGTGACGAGACCCATCCCATCGTCGAGGGAATGCCCGAGGAGTGGCCAGCGATGCTCGGGTACAACCGGGTCACGGCGGACGACGACGCGACGGAGATCGTCTCATTCGAGGACGATCCCCTCCTGGTTGTGGGAGATCACGGCGACGGGCGATCGGCAGCGTTCACGACCGACTGTGCACCCCACTGGGGCTCGCCCGCGTTTCTCGAATGGGAGCACTACCAGCCGTTCTGGACGAATCTTATCGAATGGCTTAGTAATGAGTGATATTGATAGATCGTGATTATTTGGCGGTTACCGTCACTAGAAGTGTTTCTGGTCGTGCCGCTTCGAATTCGACTGTGAATCCGTGTTGACCGAGCGCGCTCGCCGTCTCAGTGGGAGAAAACCGCTCGTCGACGGGTGGGCCGTGGTTCCCACTTCCGGAAGCTGTTCAGTCGACGATAACGAACGTCCCCCGGGACGTGAGCACGCGACTGCTTTCGTTCAGCGCCGGTTCGCTCGCGAACTCGTGGTAGGTCATCGTCGAGAAGGCTGCGCCGAGATTGCCAGTATCGAGTGGGAGATCGTGGACGCCACTCGTCACGAGTTCGACGTTCTTGGGGACACCTTTCTCCCGGTATTGACATCCTCCTGCGTCTTCAGGCGCGGGAAGATGTCAAGAAGTGAGAGATATAGTCCGCTTCAGTCGACCTGTACGCGGCCAGAATCGTCGACGACGATGTCGTTCACACGATACGCGAACTGAACCTCAAGTTCAGACGCTGTCGAATCCTCGATCAACGTTTCGAGCGCATTCGGATCGACGACCTCGGCTATCGGCGGCTCGAGTTCGATCGACTCGACGTCCTCAGTATTGGCGACGGCGTCGACGATGCGGGTAATTGGGTCTTTGCGTTCGTTCATCGGAGATCAGACGAGTAGCTGGATGTCAGCGTCGGCCATGTCCTGGAGGGCGGTAGCCGCGCCGACGCCGGTGGTGACGCCGTCGTAGAAGTCGTCCTCGTCGTAGTCCATCAGGTCGATCGTCATCTGGCAGACCTAGAACTCCACGCCCATATCAAGGCTGGTTTCGATGAGTTCCTCGATGGTAGCCGTGTCGTTGTCGGCGATTTTTTCTCCATCATCTTCGTCGTGACGCGGTCCATCGCGGGGAGGCGCGGCGACCGCGTTCGTCCTGACCCGGCCGTCGCACTCGGGACATTGGTTCGCGCTCGATTCCGTTCGGACGTCTTCGTCGAAGCCAGTTTCGTAGATGTCTCTGGTTGCCATCGTTCGTACCATGTTTCGGGAACTCGCCAGTACGGCGAACCCCTCACCCATTGAGGGGGTAAAAAACTACACGTCAGCTACGTCAGTGACAAATGAATCAGATAAGAGACGATATGTTTGAGGACTTGGATCCCCTCCCCGCCCACAGTACGTTACATTGCCGGCTGATATCCGTTCCGACCCTTGCTTCTACCAGTAATTATATTATCATATATGGTTCATAAGTTAGATATGCGAATTTACTTCGCTGCACCACTATTCTGTGAGGCAGAGACAACGTACAACGAGCGTGTTTGTGGAATGCTGGAAGGAGCGGGGTCACTCCGTGTTTCTCCCGCAA
>NZ_WPCE01000152.1 GCF_009742825.1 Halorubrum sp. CBA1125 | reverse complement strand
TCGGCGAGGCGCCGGCCGCGGGCGACCCGGACGCCGAGCGGTGGCGCGGCGGCAACCGCACCGGTCGGGCGTACACCTCGCGGCACTCGGGCCGCCGGATCCGTCGGCTGGTCGCCGACTGTGGCTACGCCGACCGCGCGTACTTCACGAACGCGGTGAAGTGCTACCCGCGAGACGAGACGGCCGACCGCGAGACCAACCGCGAGCCGACCGCGGCCGAGCGGCGACGGTGCCGTGACCACCTCAGGGCGGAGGTCGAGACCGTCGATCCGGCGGTCGTCTGTCCGACGGGACGGCACGCGACGGTCTCGACGCTCGCGCTCACGGACCGGTCGCTGGAGGACGTCGCGAACGGGTTCCTCGACGCCGTGCTAGACCCCGTCGCGGTTCCGATGGCCGGCGCCGAGCGCGTCGTGCTCCCCCTCCTGCACCCGTCGTACCGGGATGTCTGGGCCCCGCGGCTGGGCTACGACGACGGCGACGCGTACCGCGAGGCGGTCGAGCGCGCGCTCGACGGGGTCACGTACGTCGACGGACGGCCGACGCGCTAGTTCGCCAGGTGGGTGATGTCCCGTCGCAGGGTGTATCCCTGCGGGACGCCGACGGCACCGAGACAGTCCGCACACAGCACCCGTTCGTAGTCGCGGTTCGTCTCCTTCTCCAGCAGCGAGACGTTCGCGAGCGGCAACACCGACTCACACCGGTCGCACTCGACGCTGTCGCCGTCGACGATCTTCATGTACGCTCTCAGAGCGCACCACAGGCAGATAAAACTACACGGGCGGGCGCGTCGCCGGAGGTACGAGAGGGTACCGTCGGGATGTCGTGAGATGCCGTCGGGATGACGTGAGATACCATCGAGGTGCCGTCGCGGGAACCGTCGAGGTGCATTTAATCACACGTTACGAATATATGCCGGTCCTACCGGTGGATTTATCACACATTACTAATATAATATTCAAAACATGAGACAGCTGATAACACAGTGTTTCCGCGGGTACTGTGCGATAGCGGTCATCATCGCCGGGTTCACGGCGCTGTGGGCGCTCGACGTCATCGACGTCGCCGTTCCGGTCGTCGGATACGCGTGGTTCGCCGTCGCCGCGGTGGGGACGGTCGTCGCCGTGGGAATGGTCTCCCGCACGTCCGAAGTCGTCGAGGCCGACGCGACCACGGATCGGGTCGAACAGTTCGAGAAGAGCGGCCTCACGGGCACGCCGCTGAACCTCTACGTCGGCGCGTTGGCCGCGTGGGCCGCGGTGTCGTTCGGATGGGTGCTCGGCGGGATGAGCGCCGCGGGACTCGACGTGGTCGGGTACGGATGGCTCGCGATCGCCGCCTACGGCGTCGTCCTCGGCGTCGGTATCGCCACCAACCACAGCGAGGACCTCGCGACGGCCGTCGATCCGTCCGAGACGCTCGAAACCGACGCCTGAGTGCGGTCCACCGTCCCTGCAATCGGGTCCGGCGACCGCGTCACCTCCGTTATACCCCTGATTCTTTCGAGTGATAACTCGCGGAGAGCGCTTATGTAGCAAGGGAATCGACGGTCGCCCATGAGCCAGAGTCGGCGGACGCACACGAGCCAACAGCAGCCCGGCGCGGTCGAGGCGAGCGCGGGGTTCGGGATCACCGTGCTCCTCGTCGGCGCCGCGATGTGGGCGCTGCAGTTCGCGTTCGGCGTCTTCGCCGGCTGGGGGTGGGCCCTGGCCGTGGGAAGCGCCTGGACGGTGCTCGGCGTCCTGCTGCTGTTCCCGGACGTGCGGCTGTATACCGGCGCCCGGTCGCCCGCCGAGGCGTACTACGAATCGACGGACGACCGACCGGGTACGCGGTCCGACTGAGTTACGCGTCAGCGTCGCCGACGCGCGCAACGTCGCCGGGACGTGAGGCCGGCAGGTCGAGGCGTCGCAGCACCGAACGCGCCACTGGACGAGAAATTTAACCGTTCAGGGCGCCTACGTTCAGTTTAAGCGAGGGTTCCCTCGCCCCACCATGACGCACAAGCCCACCCTGCCCCCGCCGGCCCGCGTCCGTGACGACGCGCCGGTCGTCGTCGACCGGTCGCTCGACGAAGGGTCCGACCGCCGCGACGACGCCGACGAGGAGTCCGACCTCGGGTCTGGTGTCGATCTCGAGTCTGGCGTCGACCCCGAGGTCGGAAGCGATCGCACGACCGACGACGGACGGTCCACGCGCGCCGTCACGGAGCCGATGACCGTCCGTCCGATGCGCGACGGCCGCTACGTCGTCGAGACGGAGGGCGGCACCTACGTCGTCGCCCTCGACGAGGGTTCCTGCACCTGTCCGGACCACGCGATCCGCGGCGCCCGGTGCAAGCACCTCCGCCGCGTCGCGATGGAGGTGTCCGCGGGAGCGATCCCCGCGCCGGACCAGCGCGTCGGCGTCTGCGCGGTCTGCGGCGGCGAGGCGTTCGTCCCCCGCGACGCCGAGGGCTCGCTGCTCTGCGAGCGGCACGGGTTCGAGCCGGGCGCGTGGGTCCGCGACCGCGAGACCGGCGACCGTCTCGTCGTCGTCGCGGTCACGACCGAGCGGGCCGACGCCTACCGCACCGACGAGGGCCGGACCGTCGCCGCGTACGACTCGAACGCCGACTACGGGGCCCACGAGCCCGTGGTCGAGGCCGTGTACGTCGAGTCGATCCGGCCGGACCGCGGCCTCGACGAGTGCGAGCGGTACGCGTTCCCCGCCTCGCGGCTCACGAGCCGGACGTAGCGCGGTCGGTCACCGAGCCGGGTGGCTGGGCTGAGCCAAGTGGCTGATGTCCTAGCGCAGGAGTACCTGTACCCGCCGCGGGACGCCGACGTTATCACTCCCGGATGTGGAGTGGCAGTCCGAACACCGGCAGTCGATCCGGACGCTACCGTGAGCGAACTATCGACGCGCGATAAAGTGGATAGTCGAAGTCGACGCGGTCGACCGCGGGAAGGGGCGCGTTCGGCGTCCGTTCAGCCGAACAGCTCGCCGAGGCCCTCGCCGCCGTCGCCCTCGTCTTCGTCCTCGTCGTCGGCCTCCTCGGCTTCGGCCTCCTCGGCCTCCGCTTCGTCTTCCTCGGCGTCCCCCTCGGCCTCGTCGGCCGAGCCGCCGGCGGCCGCGCCCGCGGCGGGCGCCGCGGCGGCCGTCTCGATGGCCTCTTCGATGTCGACGTCCTCCAGCGCGGCGACGAGCGCCTTGACGCGGGATTCCTCGACGTCGACGCCGGCGGCTTCCAGCACGCCGGTGATGTTGTCCTCGTTGATCTCTTCGCCAGTCTCGTTCAGGATGAGCGCAGCGTAAACGTATTCCATTGGTGTGTCCTCGTGTGTTAGCCGAACATCGCGCCGAGACCTTCGCCGCCGTCGTCGCCGTCGTCGGCGTCGTCGTCGGTCGCCTCAGCGTCGTCCGTGTCCTCTGTGTCTTCCTCCGCCTGTTCCTCCTCGTCGTCGTCCGTCTGGGGAGCGGGGGCGGCTTCGACGCCCTGCAGCTCCTCGGGGAGCGCCTCCTCGTCGTCGATCTGGGCGGCGAGCGCGCGGAGCTGGGCGTCGGCCTTCCCGATCAGGTCGGGCACGACGTCCGGGCTCTCGATCTCCGCGAACAGCCCGACGGACTTCGCCTGACCGGACGCCTTCGCGATGAGGGTGCCGGCGGTGGCGGCCGTCGGGTACGCGGCGTTGACCGAGAGGTTGCGCGCGGCGGCCGCGGCGGCCTGGACGTCCGCCTCGTACTCCTCGACGTCGATCGCCAGCTCGTCCGGCTCGAACAGGACGCCCTCGGAGTAGACGCCCTTGAGGTCGAGCCCGACCTCCTTCGGCTCGATGCCGAGCTCGGTCAGGACGTTCGCGAGGTCGTCGTCGACGACGTCGCCCTCCTCGAGGACCGTGGAGTCCTCGGTGACCATGATCGTGCCGTCCTGGATGCGCGCGGCGGCGCCGACGGTCTGGAGCTCGCCGACGAACGGCCCCGGGTCGACGCCGGTGTCGCCCTCGGGGATGACGATGTCGTTGGGGGCGACCTCGCCCGCGTTGATGGGGGCGGGAGTCTTCGAGGCCTCGAGTTGCTTGTAGAGCCCGAAGGGGTTGTCGTTGGTGCCGATGAGCGCGACTTGCCCCTCGACGTATTGGGTCAGCTCCTCGACGCCCTCGTCGACCTCCTCCAGCGCGCGGACCGTGAGCGTGTTGCGGCTCATCCGGACGTCCGCGGAGCCGTGCAGCTCGCGGCGCATGGCCTGGAGCTGGCGGCTCGGAATGCCGGCGACGCCGACGATCCCGACGGAGTTGAACGACTCGATGAACTCGACGAGCTCGTCGACCTCCTCGCGTTTCCACTGCGGGATCGTCTCGGTCTTGCGCACGGTGCTCATACGGGCACCTCCTTGGCGGGACCCATCGTGGTCTTCACGTAGATCCCGTCGATGTTGAGCGGGCCCTTCTCGAGGTCGGCCTCGAGCCGGCGGATGATGACGTCGATGTTGTCCGAGATCTCCTCGGCGTCCATGTCTTCGGCGCCGACACGGGTGTGGAACGTGCGCCGGTCGCGCGACCGGAGCTGCACCGTGTTCTTCATCCGGTTGACGGTGTCGACGACGTCGTCGTCCGGCTGCAGTGGGGTAGGCATCTTCCCGCGCGGACCGAGGACGGTACCGAGGTACCGACCGATGTCCTGCATCAGGCTGGCCTCGGCGACGAAGAAGTCGGTCTCGTCGGCCAGGTCCTTTGCGCGGTCGTCGTCGTCTCCGAGGTCTTCGAGGTCGTCGCTGTCGAGCACTTCGTCAGCGACTTCCCCTGCGCGGACGGCGGTTTCGCCCTCCGCGAAGACGACGATCTGTGTCTCCTGCCCCGTTCCAGCCGGCAGCACGACGGACTCGTCGATGCGGTTCGACGGATCGTTGAGGTCGAGGTCTCGCAGGTTGATGGCGAGGTCCACCGTCTCGCGGAAGTTCCGCTCGGGGGCCTCGTCGAGTGCGAGGGTCACGGCCTCTTGTATTGTGTCTGCCATTTTCACCTCCGTAGTACGCAGGTCGCTCCTACGGGTCAGTGAAACAGGCTAAGCCTGTCTCACCGGAAAGTGGTGTATCCGAGGTTTAAAAGCGTCGAAGCGGACGTCCGCGTGTGAACCCGAGTCAGGGGCTGTCGAGCCGTTCTCACCGCGGTCGACCCGCGAATTCGACGTACGTCGAAGAGGATAACGTCGGATAGGGGAATCCTTTTGATGTCGCTGACCAACCGACGAGGTAATGACGCAAGGTGGTCCGGCGTGACGATGGACGAACGCATCGAGGACCTCCGCGAGCGCCGCGAGCGGGCGGCGCTGGGCGGCGGCGAAGACCGGATCGAGTCCCAACACGAGAAGGGGAAGATGACCGCCCGCGAGCGGATCGACTACTTCCTCGACGACGGGACGTTCCACGAGTTCGACCGGTTCCGCACGCACCGGAACCACACGTTCGGGATGGAAGAACAGCAGCTCCCGGGCGACGGCGTCGTCACGGGGTACGGCGAGGTGAACGGGCGCAAGACGTTCGTCTTCGCACACGATTTCACCGTCTTCGGCGGGTCGCTCGGCGAGGTGTTCGCCGAGAAGATCTGCAAGGTGATGGACAAGGCGATGGACGTCGGCGCGCCGGTCGTCGGCCTGAACGACTCCGCCGGCGCCCGGATCCAGGAGGGGGTCGCGTCGCTGGGCGGCTTCGCCGAGATCTTCCGGCGAAACACCGAGCCTCCGGCGTGATCCCGCAGATATCGGCGATCATGGGGCCGTGTGCCGGCGGCGCGGTGTACTCTCCCGCCATCACGGACTTCACGTTCATGGTGAAAGACACCTCTCACATGTTCATCACCGGGCCGGACGTCATCGAGACGGTCACCGGCGAGGAGGTGAGCTTCGAGGAGCTCGGCGGCGCGGTCACCCACTCGTCGACGTCCGGCGTCGCGCACTTCGCGGAGGAGAGCGAGGAGGAGGCGCTCGACGACATCGCGCGGCTGCTCTCGTACCTCCCCGCCAACAACGTGGAGGACCCGCCGCGCGTCGAGCCGTGGGACGACCCCGAGCGCGCCGACGACGAGCTGGCCGAGATCGTCCCCGACGCGCCGCGCAAGCCGTACGACATGAAAGACGTGATCGGCAGCGTCGTCGACGAGGGCTCCTTCTTCGAGGTGCACGAGAACTTCGCGAAGAACGTCGTCGTCGCTTCGCCCGCCTCGACGGCCACTCGATCGGCGTCGTCGCCAACAACCCCCGCGTGAACGCCGGCACGCTCGACATCGAGGCGAGCCAGAAGGGCGCGCGGTTCGTCCGCTTCTGTGACGCGTTCAACGTCCCGATCCTCACGTTCGAGGACGTTCCGGGATTCATGCCCGGCACCGACCAGGAGCACGGCGGGATCATCCGCCACGGCGCGAAGCTGCTGTACGCGTTCTCGGAGGCGACCGTCCCCCTCCTGACGGTCATCACCCGGAAGGCGTACGGCGGGGCCTACTGCGTGATGTCCTCGAAACACATCGGCGGCGACGTCAACTACGCGTGGCCGACCGCCGAGATCGCCGTGATGGGGCCGAAGGGTGCCGTCAACGTCCTCTACCGCGAGGAGCTGGCCGCGGCCGACGACCCCGACGCGCGCCGCCAGGAACTCATCGACGAGTACCGCGAGGAGTTCGCGAACCCCTACACCGCCGCCGACCGCGGGTTCGTCGACGACGTCATCGAGCCCGCGGAGACGCGCGCGCGGCTCGTCGACGACCTGCAGATGCTCCAGGGGAAGCGCTCGGACCAGCCCGACAAGAAGCACGGCAACATCCCGATCTGATGGCGGCCGACACGCCCGCACCGGACGCCCTGCCCGCGGGGCTGACGATTCCCGACGACGCCGACGACGAGGAGGCCGCCGCCATCGCCGCCGCGGTCGCGGCGCACCTCCGCGACGGCGAGCTGGCGGCCGCGGCCGCAGCCGAGGACGGCGACGGCGGGTGGGACGGCGAACGCTGGTCGTTCGTGGGTCGCGTCGATCGGCTTCAGGGACGGTCGGTCAGGGTGCCGACCGGCGCGCCGACGGACCCGTGGACCGCGGCCGGGCGCGCGGACCGGTTCTG
>NZ_WPCE01000121.1 GCF_009742825.1 Halorubrum sp. CBA1125 | reverse complement strand
CGCCGCTCGACGACGCCTACGATCTCGTGCCGCTCACCCGCGACGAGGTCGCCCGCTTCGTCGACGACGGGCTCGGCGACGTCCTCGTCCCTCGGCTGTTCGAGCCGGCCGACCGCGACGACCGCGTGACGGTCGACGGCGTCGCCCTCGCGGCTGCCGGCGGCCGGCCGGTCTTCGTTGTCGGGCTCCGCAAGCCCCCGAAGCCGGTCGCGCCGATCGGTACCGACGACCTTCGCTGGCTCGACGCCTGCGTCTTCCTCGACCCGACCACGCTCCAGTGCCGGATCCACGACTCAGATCGTTACCCCCGCACCTGCTCGACGTACCCCGGACACAACCTCGAACTCGACGTCGAGACCGAGTGCGAGCGCGTGGAGGCCGCCGGCGGGGGCGAACGCCTCCTCGACGACGAGCCGCCGGCATCGCTCCCGCCGCCGGCGTTCGGCCCGCAGGCGCTCGGGTCAACCGTGTTCGCGTACCCCGACCCCGACGGCCTCGCGGGCGTCGTCGACCGTCTCCGGGCCGGCGAGTCGACTCCCGACGACCGCGCCCGCTTCGTCGGCGCCGCCGTCGGCTCGCGGCCCGGGTCGCTGTCGGTCGACCGCGACCGGATGGCCGCGACCCGCGAGCGGGCCGTCGCGGCCGACTCGTGGGCCGGAACCGCGATCCGCGAGTGGGAGCGGCGGGCCGCTGACGCGGGCGCGAGCGGGGACGGTCGCGAGTCGCCGTCGACGCGGACCCGGCGGCGCGGGATCGACTCGTTCGCACGCTCGAAGACGACGCCGGCGCCCCCGGAACCCCGGGATGGCCGGAGTAGCGGCTTCACTCGCTCGCGTCCCTCTCCGGCGGTCGCTCCGACAGCACGCCGTACCCCTCCAGCGCCTTCCCGAGCCGGGCCATCGAGGCGACGACCGCGTCACACGCCGTCCGGACGGCGGGCTTGGGGACGAAGCCGATCGCCAGCCCGGCGACCTCCAGCATCGGCAGGTCGTTCGCCCCGTCGCCGACCGCGACGGTCGCCTCCATCGGCACGTCGAGGTCGGCCGCCAGCGATTCGAGCGCGTCGTCTTTCGTCCCCTCGATGAGCGGTCCCTCGACCTCCCCGGTGAGTGCGCCCTCGGCCATCGGCAGGCGGTTGGCGACGATCGTGTCGGCCTCGACGCCCGCCTTCGCGAGCGCGCGGTCGACGCCGCGCTCGAACCCGCCGGTGAGCACCGCCACGTGGTGGCCGTCGGCCTGCAGGCGCTCGATCAGCCGCCCCGCACCCGGCCGGAGGGCCACCTCGTCGAACGCGGCGGCGACCGCCTCCTCGTCGAGCCCGCCGAGCAGCTCCGCGCGCCGATAGAGGCTCTCGGCGTAGCTGAGTTCGTCGTTCATCGCCCGTTCCGTGATCTCGGCGACCTCGTCGGCGACGCCCGCTCGCTCGGCCAACAGGACCGTCATCTCGGAGTCGGAGAGCGTGCCGTCGAAGTCGAACGCGACCAGGCTCATGGGTTCCGTTCGACGGGGAGGGGTTTTTAACGGCGTGATCCGGGGCGAGACGGCTCGCGGAGTCGGCCGCCTCACTCCGCGACCGGCGATGGGATTTTCCGGAGCGGGCGCGTCCGTCCGGACATGGACCGCGCAGACGTCGCCGTCGACGACCTCCTGAAGGTGATCCTCGCGCTCGTGATCGTATGGCTTCTCGTGGAGATATTCGGGACCATACTGAACCTGACGTTCGCGCTGCTGGACGCCCTGCCGTCGTTGATCGGACTCGCGATCGTCGTCCTGATCGTCCTCTGGCTGGCCGATCGGATCTGAGGCGTGTTCAGCCTCAACGTCCCGCTGCCACCCGCCGTGACGGATCTCGCCGGCGATCTCCACCCGAAACTGGAGGGATTCGACCGCGTCCGGGAGCGGCACACCCTCGTCTGCAAGCGGTTCGGCGTCGACGACGTGTCCGATCGCGTCGCCGACCACGTCGCCGACGGCGTCGGCGGTCCGTCCGCGGACCCGCCCCGGCCGCCCAAGCCCGACGCGCTCGCGGCGCTCCGCGAGGCCCTCCGCCCGCTGCTCGCCGGGACCGATCCGTTCGAGGTCGCGGTGACCGGGCTCGACGCGTTCGAGTCGCCCGCCTCCGGGTCCGGCCCGGTGGTCTACCTCGCCGTCGAGAGCGACGTGCTCGTCCGCCTCCACCGGCGGTTGTGTGCCGCCTACGGCGCGATCGAGGGGATCGAAGGCGACGGCTACGTCCCGCACGTGACGCTGGCGCGGGGCGGGGACCCGGACGCGAGCGGCGAGGCGATCGACCGGCTCGTCGAGCGCGAGTTCGAGCCGATCCGGTGGCGGGTCCACGCGCTCGACCTGTACGATCCCGAGTTCCGCGAGGTCGTGGAGACGGTCGAACTGTGAACCGCCTCGGAGTGGTACGAGGCTTCCCGTGGTTTACTGGAATTGGACTAGTCGCTCAGTCGCCCGACGTTCTGCACTGTCGGGAGGTTCCAGCCGTACGTCACCGCGGCTAACCGGGTCACGACGGTCACTGCCGCACACGCGACGGCAGCCGTACTCTCGGTCGCACCCAACGCTCCCACGACCCAGTACGCACTCCCGCCGATGACGGCACAGCTCGCGTAGAAATCCTCGAAGAGGATGAACGGGGCTCGATCCAGCAGGATATCAGCGACTGCCCCGCCGCCGACGGCGTTGATCGTCGCGATCGCGACGACCCCGAATGCTGACACCCCCGTCGCAGTCGCGACGATAGCACCGGTCGTCGCGAAGGCAGCGAGGCCGATGGCGTCCGCGACGAGCGTGACGGGATGGGTGTCCGGAGACGACGACACGACGCTCAGCGCGACCGCTAAGCTAACGCCGAGGAGCCCCAGACCGATCTCGATCGGGGACTGGAGCGCCAACGGAACGCGCGCGACGAGGAGGTCGCGGGTGACGCCGCCGGCGAACGCCATCGCCAGCCCGACGATGACGATCCCGAAGACGTCGAACTCCTCGCGGATCGCCTTCGACGACCCGACGAGGGCGAACGCGACCAGTCCGACCGTATTCATCACGGCGAACGGGTTGCCGAAGAGGACCGCGATGACGTCCTGACTCACTGCGCTCGCCTACGAGAGGGGGTCTCTTGAGTGCCACGTCTCGCGTTGACCGACCTGTCCGGTCGACGCGCTGGCTCTCAGGGCCGATCGCCGACCCGGTCGGCGGCGACTATCCCTCGTCCGCCTCGCTCGGGTCGTCGACGGCGTGGTGGGGTCCCACCGGCCCGTGGGTCGGACAGACCCCGGCGATCGGGGTCGCGTTGAGACAGCAGGCGCGCCGTTCGGCCGCGATGGCGCCGCGAACGAGGGGCTCGCCGCAGCGACGACAGGAGGACCCGGTCCCCTCGGAGCGGGGCCCGGTCCCCGCGGTCCCCTCCGGCGTCTCTTCCGTCATCTCGGTCACCGCCTCGCTCACCGCTCGCGGACCCGCATCGGGACGGGGTGGTTCGGGTGCATCGTCAGCGACCCGCGCAGGGAGAGGTCGGGCCCCTCGTAGTCGAGTTCGTACTCGGCACAGACCGACGCGAGGATTAGCTTGGCCTCCAAAAGCGAGAACGCCTTTCCGATGCAGTGACGCGGGCCGCCGCCGAACGGGAAGTAGGCGAACCGCGGCCGCCGGCTCCGGCGCTCGGGCGTCCACCGGTCCGGGTCGAACGCCTCGGGGTCGTCGTACCACCGCGGCGACCGGTGGATCACCCACTGCGGGAGCATGAGCGCGGCGCCCTCGGGGATCCGATAGCCACCCAGCTTCACGTCGAGCTTCGGCTCGCGGAACAGGGTGTAGACGGGGGGGTACAGCCGCATGGCCTCGTTGAGGACGCGGTCCGTGTACGCCATCTCGCGGGCGTCGGCCGCGGTCGGGGGGCCGTCGGCGGTCGCGGCCTCGGCCTCTCCCTCCACTCGCTCGCGGACGTCGGGGTGTCTCGAGAGGAGGGTAGAAGGTGTACGTCAACGCGAGCGCGGTCGTGTCGTGGCCGGCGAGCAGCATCGTGACCAGCTCGTCGCGGAGGTTCTCGTCGGTCTGCTCGCCGCGGTCGCGGGGCGCGGAGCAGGACGGAGAGTAAGTCCATCGGCAGGTCGCCCTCGGAGTCGCCCGCGGGGCCGGGAACCGCGACATCCTCGGGGCCCGCGGGGTCGGCTGCGGGGTCGCGCTCGGTCCCGAGCCGGCGGTCGACGACGTCGTCGATCACCGATTCGAGGGTGGCGACCGCGGCGTCGAACTCGCGGTTCTCGCGGGTCGGGACCCAGTCCGGGATCAGGAATCGCCGCGGGTCGGGCTCGAACCGGGCGCCGAGCGGCTCCAGTTCCGCCTGGACCGTCCGGACCTCCTCGTCGGTCACGTCGGCGCCGAACATCGCCGAGACGATGATCCGGACCGTGAGCCGGGCCAGCTCCAGCTGGACGTCGACGGTCTCCCCGGTCTCCCAGTCGGCGAGGTGCGACGCCGTGTGCTCGACCATCGTCCCCGCGAGCGCTCCGATCCGGCGGTTGTGGAACGCGGGGCTCGCGAGGTCGCGCTGGCGCCGCCAGGTGTCGCCCTCGCTCATGAGGAGCCCCTGGCCGAGCAGCCGGTCCATGGCGCCGTCGCCGAACCGCGGCTTGCGGTACCGGTCGGCGTCGCGACGAGGACGCGCTCGACGTCGGCGGGGTTCGCGAGCAGGTACGTCTCGCGGGGGCCCAGATCGAAGCGCACCACGTCGCCGTAGCTGTCGGCGCACGCGCGCATGAACGAGAAGGGATCGTCGGCGTACTGCCGGCCGTTGCCGAAGAGGGGGTCACCGATGGGGCCGGGCGGCCTGGCGGACATGGTGAATTCTGGGGGCTCGCCGAGGTTAAACGTTCGGCGCGCTCGATCGGCGTGCCGCGCGTCGAGGCCCGATTTGGCCCGCCCGGTCGACCGCCTCGGGTCGGTCTACCGCGCGTCCAGCCGCTCGACCCGCTCGATCAGCTCGTCGACGGCGACCTCTTGGCCGTCCGTCGCCGCCACGATCCGCTCGGTCGCGGCCTCGGTGCGGTCGGAGCGCTCCCGGACCGCCTCCAGCGACGAGGTGAGCTCTTCGACCGTCGCGGCCTGGTCGTCGGTCGTCCGCGCGACCTCGGCGACGCCGGCGGCGGCCTCGTCGCCCGTCTCGCGGCCGACGCGAGGTCGCGCGATCGCGCCGGCGGTCGGGCGTCCGGGAACGACGAACGCTCGCGGGATCGACCGCGGCGGGCCCGCAGCGTTCAAACGCGTCGGGCGGGTATCTGGATCCGACCGACATGGACGCCGACGCCGTGCGAGAGCGGGCCGCCGACCTCCCGACGGACCCCGGCGTGTACCAGTTCCGGGCCGGCGAGACGACGCTGTACGTCGGCAAGGCGGTCGACCTCCGGGAGCGCGTGCGATCGTACGCGGACCCGCGCTCGGGGCGGATCCGCGGGATGGTCGAGCGCGCGGACCGGATCGAGTTCGCCGTCACCGACACCGAGACGCAGGCGCTGCTCCTGGAGGCGAACCTGATAAAGCGGCTCCAGCCGCGGTACAACGTCCGGCTGAAAGACGACAAGTCGTACCCGCTGGTCGCCTTGTCCGACCACCCGGTTCCGCGGATCGAGGTGACCCGCGACCCCGAAGAGGGCGCGGTCGCGTACGGGCCGTTCACGAACAAGGGCCGGGTCGAGACGGTCGTGAAGGCGGTGCGGGACGTGTACGGGCTCCGCGGCTGTTCGGACCACAAGTACGCGAACCGCGACCGCCCCTGTCTCGACTACGAGATGGGGATCTGCTCGGCGCCGTGCACCGGCGAGATAGATCCCGAGAGCTACGCCGAGGACGCCGCCGCCGCCCGGCGGTTCTTCGAGGGCGAGACCGGCGCGCTCGCCGATCCGCTGCGACGCCGGATGGAGGCCGCCGCGGAGAACGCCGAGTTCGAGCGCGCCGCGAACCTCCGGGACCGGCTGGCGGCGGTCGAGGCGTTCCACGGCGAGGGCGGCGAGGCGGTGAGCGACCGCGGCGACGACCGGACCGTCGACGTGCTCGCGGCCGCCGTCGAGGGCGACGCCGCCCGCGTGGCCCGGCTCCACAGCGAGCGCGGCCAGCTGGTCGACCGGAGCCGCCACCGGCTGGACGCGGCCGCGGTGGCGGAAGCCGAGGCCGAGGCGACGCGAGACGACGACGGGCGCGACGGCGGAGCGGGCGGCGACGCCGAGATCAACACCCCCGCGGCGGTGCTGTCGGCGTTCCTCACACAGTACTACGCCGAGCGCGAGTTCCCGGACGCCGTCCTCCTGGCCGAGCGCCCCTCGGACCCGGACGTCGTGGACTGGCTGGAGGCGGAGGGCGTTTCGGTGCGGGTGCCCGGCGCCGGTCGGGAGGCGAAGCTCGTCGAGCTGGCGCTGAAGACGCCCGGCGTCGGGGCGGTCACGAGGACCCGGTCGCGGCGCTCGGCGACCGGCTCGGGATCGCCCCGCCCGCGCGGATCGAGGGGTTCGACGTGAGCCACGCGCAGGGCACGGCGGTGGTGGGATCCGACGTCTGCTTCGTCGACGGCAGCGCCGAGACGGCGGGCTACCGCCGGAAGAAACTCACCGACCGCAACGACGACTACGCCAACATGCGCGAGCTGGTGCGGTGGCGCGCCGAGCGCGCGCTCGACGGCTCGGACGACCGGCCGGACCCGGACCTCCTGCTCATCGACGGCGGCGAGGGACAGCTCGGGGCCGCGCGCGACGCGCTCGCGGAGACCGGCTGGGACGTTCCCGTCGTCGCGCTCGCGAAGTCGGAGGAGCTGGTCGTCACCCCGAACGGCACGGCGCGCTGGCCCGCCGACGCCCCCGCGCTCCACCTGCTCCAGCGGGTCCGCGACGAGGCGCACCGCTTCGCGGTGTCGTACCACCAGACCGTCCGCGACGAGGTCGCGACGGTGCTCGACGACGTCCCCGGCGTCGGCCCCCAGACCCGTCGACGGCTGCTCCGGCGGTTCGGGTCGGTCGAGAGCGTCCGCGAGGCCTCCCTCGAGGACCTCACCGACGTCGACGGGGTCGGCGAGGCGACCGCCGAGACGCTCCGCGAGCGGCTGTGACGGTCGACGGGCTCTCCACGGATCCTCGCCGCCGTCGCGTAGCGAACGTCACTCGCGGTCGCGCCGCGAGCGTCACTCCACCAGCCGTTCGATCTCCGTGACGAGGATCCCGCTCGCGCCGACGGCTTTCAGCTCCCCGATCGTCGCGAACACGTCGCGCTCGTCCACCACGGCGTGGACCGCGACCATCCCGTTGCCGTCGCCGTCGGGCTCGACGTCCATCACGGTCGGGCCGCCGAGCCCGGGGATCACGTCTTTCACCTGGTCGAGCCGATCCTTCGGCGCGTTCATCATCAGGTAGCGGCGGCCGTCGGCCGCGAGCACCGACTCGAAGGCGGTCAGCACCTGCTCGACCTTCGGGTCGTCGACGACGTCGGGGCGGGCGAACAGCCGCACCGACGAGTCGAGCACGTCGTCGATCACGGCGAGGCGGTTCACCTTCAGCGTCGTCCCCGTGGAGGTGATGTCGACGATGGCGTCGGCCATGTCGACGTGGGGAGTCAGCTCGGTCGCGCCCGTCACGGTGACGACGTCGGCGTCGACGCGACCCGGTCGAGGTAGTCGCGGGTGACCGCGGGGAACTCGGTGGCGATCGTCCCGCCGGCGAGGTCCTCGACCGCGGTCACGTCGCCGTCCTCGGGCGCGGCGAGCACCAATCGGCAGGAGCCGTACGCCAGATCCAGCAGGTCGACGAGGTCGTCGTCGGTCGCGGCCGCCGGGTCTGCGACGACCCCGCCGGACTCCGCGGCCTGGTCGAGCCCCGTGACGCCGAGGTCGGCCGCGCCGTCGCGGACGTACTCGGGGATGTCCGCGGCGCGCGCGTACAGGACCGTCACGTCGGGATCGACCGTGTCGGCGTACAGCTGGCGGTCGGCGGTCTCCTCGACGTGGAGCCCGGCGCGTTCCAGGAGCGAGAGCGTCGGATCGTGTAGGCGGCCCTTGTTGGGGACGGCGATGCGCATACGCGACGACTCGCGGGGCGGGCGGGAAACGTTTTCGTCCGGCGGCGGACCGAGGCGCAGCGACAGAACGCTTATTCGGCCCGTTCTCGAAGGGAGGGTATGGCGAGCGCGACACGCGACCCCTCGGAGGAGGGAGTCGAATTCATCCACGAGGACGACGGCTCGATCACCGCCAGAGACCTCGAAACCGGGGTCGCGTCCTTCGGCGACACGAAGGCCGAAGCGCTTCGGATGCTCGCGGAAGCCCTCGACCTCCACGAGGGCGACGGCGAGCCCGTGACCGAAGACGACCTCGAGGAGTGGGGGCTCGAAGACGCGGAACCCGGCGACGAGGAGCTTCCCGAGTTCATGCGGTGAATGGTCCGGACGAACTTCTCCGGACGAGAGATCGCGTCCGTGCTTCACGATTTCGGGTACAGACGTGTCGGCCGTGTCGGAAGTCACCTGAAGATGCGTTACGAGTCACCCGATACAGACGAGGTTCGCGTCGTCACGATCCCGATGGCGTCCGCGAACGAAATCCCCACTGGAACGCTCCAGTCGATCGCCGAACAGTGCGGCGCCGAGGACTTCCACGAGTGGTGCCGCTGGATCGACGAGCACCGGTGACTACGTCGTTCCCGACTCACGGGACGTGCGAGAAGCGTCTACGTCCGACGGAAACGGCGACAGAGGTTCGTGGTTATAAACCGTGTTGCGGTGGCGCGCGCCTCCGAGCGCCCCTCGGGCGCGAGGAGCGCGTGCGAGGGAGTCGCTGGCGGCGGTCGCCGCCAGCGACGAGGCTGGGGAGG
>NZ_WPCE01000183.1 GCF_009742825.1 Halorubrum sp. CBA1125 | reverse complement strand
CGGATACTCGACGTCGACGAGCGTGCCGAACAGATCGAAAGTGACGGCCACGATACCGATACTACGGGCAAAACGGGATTGAACCTGTCGGTTTGCGGGCCGTCTCGCTCACGCCGAGAGCGCGGGGATCACGTGAAGCGTGTAGAACCGGTACAGGCCGCTCAGCCACGCGCAGAACCACAGGACCATGAACCCGGCGACGCCGACGCGGAGCCGGCTCCGCCAGTGGCCCATGTCCTCGTGGATCTCGTCGATGTCGACGTCGGGGTCCTCGTAGGCGTCGGCGCCGCGTTTGGCCTGGTAGATGCGGACGATACCGGTGAGCGCGAACGCCAGCAGCGCGTACGCCTGCACGCCGAAGAACGCGTGTATCACGGCGCCGCCGGAGAGCTGCCCGAGGATCCGTGGCAGCATCCACCCGACGACCGGGACCGTCGTGAGCGTCAGCCCGACGACGATGTACTTCAAGTGATATATCAACACGTTCCACGTCACCGTGTCGGCGTCGATCATGATCCAGGCACCGTAGAGGAGAAACGGCAGGCTGGTCGTCACGGACAGCCCCGCCAGCGTCGCGACGACCGACTCGTCTACCATGGCGGACGGTTGGGCCGCCCCCGCGTAAAGCTCCTCGATCCGGCCGGCCGCCGGCAGACGAAAACAGTTAGCGTCCGGAGTCCGTACGGCCGGGCGATGGAGGACACCTCGACCGGACCGGAGCCGGAGTCACGGTCGGCGCGAGCGCCGAGCGAGTCGGACGGCGACGCGTCCCCCGAGGAGGGATCGGACGGGGACCCGGCTCCCGAGGACGAGTCGGACGGCGACTCGCCCCCCGATGACCTCGACGAGCTCCGCGAGCGCGTCGAGGCCGAGTACGACTTCGACGACTTCGGACCCTCCGACATGGCCCGGATGAGCGCCGAGGAGTGGGACGCCGCGTTCGATCCCGACACGTGGATCACCGGCGATCGGCTGCTCGACCGCGCCGAGGCGGAGCTGAAGTCGCGGATCGCCCGTCGCGAGGTGTTCGGGGTCCTCGAGCGCGTGCGGACCGACGGCGAGGAGCGCGTGCTCGTGTACTCCGACGAGGGGTACGCGATCGTCCGGCCGACGGGCGAGGTGGCCGGACGGGGGACGATCCTCAGAGACGTCGAGCCGGTCGTCGCCCTCGCGTCGATGGAGTCGTACGACGTGCCGGAGCCCCCGAGCGACTGGTCGCTCCCGCACCCCGACGCGGTGCCGGAGGGGTCCGGCGAGTTCGGCAACCTGATGATGCAGGTGATAGCCGCCGTGCAGGTGCTCGCCGGGGCGGCGCTGCTCGTCGCCTCGTTCGTCACCGACCTGAGCACCGTCGTCGCGCCCGCGATCGGGATCCTCTTCTTGCTCATCGGGCTGTTCCTCTTCGTGATGGTCGCGAACGCGCGGCTCTCGGACCGGTTCCGTGCGGCGGAGTACCGCGACCGCCTCAGGGCGCTCCGCGAGGCGAAGGAGCGTCCGGACTTCGTCCCGGTCGATGGAGGGACCGTCGACGAGGACGAGCCAGAGGAGTAAACGGCCGATATCGGGTGATACAGCCGGTGTATCACCGTCCGAGTCGACGGGTTCAGTCGGTGGGTTTAAGCGGACCCCGTTCTGAGTGAGCGTGTATGAAAAGGCGGGAATTCGTGCGCACGGCCGGGGGTGCCACCGCCGCGGCCGCGGCCTCGGCCGGGGCGGCCGGAACGGCCGCCGCACAGGAGGTAGAGCCGGACTGGCCGAGCGGGGCCTCGGGCGGGAACCTGGGGACCTACCAAGACGCCCGGGGACAGGACGAGGTGACGATCGCGGTCGGCGCCGGCGACCAGGGGCTCGCGTTCGACCCGACCCTCGTGTGGGTGGACACGGGCACGACGATCACCTGGGAGTGGACGGGAAGCGGCGGCGACCACAACGTGGTGACCGTCGAGGGCCCGGCCAGCCTCGACAGCGGCGACCCCGTCGGCGAAGAAGGCGCCACCTACGAGTACGAGGTGACCGAAGAGGACGCCGGCATCACCCACTACCACTGTGACCCCCACACCGCCGTCGGCATGCACGGCGGCCTCGCCGTCGGCGGCGACGTCGCCACCGTCTCCACCGGCGGCGCAACAGGGTGGCCAGAGGACATCGCACACGTCGGCGTGGTGTTGCACCCGCACTGGATCGGGCTCGCCGCGATGTTCGGCGTCGGACTCACGTTCGTGTTCACCTTCTACCTGCTGAAGTACGGCGTGTCCGCGCACACGGGACACGGAGGTACCCAATGAGCTCCGGCGGCTCGTCGTACGGCGACATCCACCGGTACGAACCCGCGAGAGAGAGCACCGCCGCCGCCATCGCGATCGTGTTGCTCACGATCATCGAGGTCGTGTTCGTCTCCCTTTTCGTCTACGGACTGATGTTCGCGTGGGCGTCCACGGAGTCGGGCAACATGTTCGTGGGCGCGCTGCTGGCGATGATCTTCATCGACCTCGCGTTCATCCTGCTCTTGTACCGCAAGGAGTTCCTCCCGGACGTGATGATCGTGAAGAAGCGCCGCCGCAAGTGGGAGGACCTCTACGTCCGCGAAGAGGAGAAAGACGGCGTGACGATCGACTCCGGTAGCGCGATGGAGACGCTCAAGCGAGCGGTGTACCCCTACTACAAGAAGTGATCCACCAATGAGTCTCAAAAAACAGGACGAGATGGACCACAACGCGTGGCTCAAAAAGCAGGATCTGACGGCCATCGAGACCGCGTTCCTCACCACGCTCATCTGGCTGGACAAGCGGCTCCGCATCGTCGACTACCTCGAGCTGCTGGAGACGATGTACTACCGTGCGAACCTCCAGATGCCGAAGAGCCACACCGAACAGTACGACCTCGACAACAAGTTCTGGTACTGGTACCCCCTGTACTCGCTGGGCTCGCTCTCGATCGTCGCGTACCTGGTCGCCGCGATCACCGGCGCACTGTTGGGATTCTACTACTCGCCGTCCACCGCCGGCGCGGCGGCGCAAGGCGACCCGACGGCGGCGTACGACTCGCTGGTGATGATCATGACGGACGTCCAGTTCGGCTTCATGCTCCGGTCGATCCACAAGTGGGCCGCCCAGTTCATGACGGCGGCGGTGTTCCTCCACATGCTCCGCGTGTACTTCACCGGGGCGTACAAGGAGCCGCGCGAGGTCAACTGGGTGCTCGGGGTCCTCCTCCTCGCGCTGACGGTGCTGTTCGGGTACTCCGGTTACCTCCTCCCGTGGAAGCAGCTGTCCTTCTGGGCGGCACAGATCGGCGTCGAGATGGCCCTCGCGACGCCCATCGTCGGCGAGTGGGCCGCACAGCTCATGTTCGGGGGGTTCACCCTCGGACAGGCGACGCTCGTGAGAATGTACATCCTGCACGTGTTCGTGTTGCCGTTCGTGGTGACCGCGCTCATCGCGCTCCACGTCGGCATCGTCTGGGTGCAGGGCATCGCGGAGCCGCACTAAGCCAATGACCGACGACACCACTCCGATGACGGACGGCGGTACCGACGACGAAGCGCGCACCGACGGCGGCCCGCCCGCCACGGTCCCGCCGGACGACGAGACGCCGACCTGGTCCGAGCGGAAGGAACGCTCGCAGGGGCTCGCACAGCTCACCTACCAGTACTTCGAGCGCTCCCGGCGGGAGGACGAGACCCTCCGCGCCGAGTCGACGTACGTCGAGCGCGACGTGCTCGGCTTCCCGGCGTGGCCCCACGAGACGATCCGGAACCTCGCCATCTCGAGCTTCTTCGTGGGGATCATCGTCCTCGTCTCGGCGGTGATGCCGGTCCACTTCGGCGCCCCGGCAGACCCCGCTCGACGCCGGCGGTCATCCTCCCCGACTGGTACCTCTACTGGTCGTTCGGCCTGCTGAAGCTCAATCCGATAAACCCCGAGCTGGCCGTGCTGGGCGGGAACATCCTCCTCGGGAACGAGTTCCTGGGGATCCTCGCGCACGGCGTCATCTTCGCCGCGATCGGGCTCGTGCCGTTCCTCAACAAGGGGAGCGCCAGACGGCCGGTCGAACAGCCCTTCTGGGCCGCGGTCGGCGTCACCGGCGTGATCCTCTCGTTCACGCTGGCCGCGCTCGCCATCCAGAACTTCTTCCCGATCAGTCTGGACCTGCTGTTCACGCTCACGTTCACGCTGCCGCTCGCCGGCGGAATCATCGCCTACGCGGTGTTGAAGACGATGCGCGAGGGGTACATGTACGACCTCAACCGGCGGTACTACATGCTGCGGCCGCCGAGGTAAGGCGCCGCACGACCGGCACGCCGTTTCCCGTTCTCGTTCGTTCTCATGGCACCACCCACCGACACCGACGACGCCCAGGCGTTCGACGAGACTGGCGACCCCGTCGCGACGGACGACGCGGACGACCCGCGAAACGAACCGACCGGGCCCCGCGACGGTCCCGGCGGCCGCGAGGTCGTCGTCCCGTTCCGGCTGTACAAGGCGGTCACGGTGTTCTCGACGCTGGCGGCCGCGCTCGCGTTCCTGATCGGCTTCACGTTCCTCGACGCCGCGACGCTACAGCTGAGCCTCGTTCGAACCGTGATCGTCTACCTCCTCGGGACCGTCGGGCTCACCCCGTCGGCGGACGTGCTCGGTGCGGCGCTCGGGGTCGTCGGAGTGTCGTTCATCGTCGCGGGAACGGCGGTGTACGTGTTGGGAACGCGCTTCCGCGGACGCGGGATGGGAAAGTCTCAAGACGACTCCGACGAATCGTAAGCCAATGGCAGACGAGTTCATCAAGGGATTCGCCCTGTTCTCCATCGGAGCGCTCGGATGGTTCACCTTCGGCGGCTGGTACCGGACCCCGTCGTACTACGAGATCGTCCAGCTCGTCAACCCGCCCGAAGGCGTCAACACGGCCTACGGTGAGATCGGCGTCCTCGCCGGCGAGGCTTCCTTCTGGCTCATGATCGTCGGCGCGCTCACGTTCTGGGTGATCGTCCCGGCGAGCCGCGAACTCCGGGACGCGCTCAACGACGAGGGCGACGCCGACGCCGCGAGCTGACGTCGCCGCGGCCCTCTCGACTCGTTCGTTTTTGCCTCGTCTCGCCTCACCGCTTTCGTCGCCGTTCCCTTGCGACCCCCGCGTTTCCCTTCCAGTCCCTCTGCTCTCGTCTCCCGTTGGCGCTGTCGCGCAACGAACCGTCGCGGTCACCCACCGGCGCAGACGTCTCGACCGCGGTGGTTGACGAGCGAACCGGTGTGTTGACATCTCACGCAGGGTGTCAGAGAACCGTTCAAACCGCCGGGTACTCCGATCTGAATCGATCGATACAGGTCAAGGAGTGATCGATCCGCGGTGGCGCGCTCCGGTGAGCGGCCGGGAGGCCGCGAATCCGAGCGCGAGGGAGGCGGTGAGCGCTCGGAGAGCGCGAACCGCGAGGCTGGGGACGGCGTGAGGTGCTGTGCGGTGCCGTTCGGGTCGGGACCCAAAGGGGCAGCCGTGAGGGCGAAGCCCGGCGACGTAAGGACCGCAGACCGTGAATGAAGTGAACGGTCGAGGACCACAGCGAGCCGCGCGAGTCCTCACGGCTGGGGCTTTGGTGAGTGTTCTTCCCCGGTGGCCACCGACCCATCTCGAACGTCCCGAGTTCGCTCAACTATCCCTCTATCGTACCACTAGC
>NZ_WPCE01000307.1 GCF_009742825.1 Halorubrum sp. CBA1125 | reverse complement strand
ATCCGCGTCGGCGACGAGGTCGTGATCGAGGGGCCGAAGGCGTTCGCGGTGGGGCGCGCGGAGATGTCCGGCCCCGAGATGGTCTCGTCGACCCGCGGGGTGGCGAGCGAGGTTCGACACGTCGAAGAGGAGTGACGCCCGCGAACAGCCCACGCGCTGGCGGGCGTCGGTGGGTCCTGGCGGACGTCGACGGGTGCTGGCGACCCCCGGCCGCCGGTCGCGCAAGCGAACGGTTTTTGCGTTGACCGACGGGAGGGGAGGTATGGACGAGGACACCCCCGAGGAGGCGGCCGCTGCCGAGGCGGCGGCCCGGCCCGACGGCGGGACCGAGCGCGCGGACGAGCCGGCCGAGGACGTCGCGCTCGACCCGTGGGGGTCGGCGTCGGTCGGCGACTACGCCGACCTGTTCGCGGAGTTCGGCATCGAGGCGTTCGACGACGTCGCCGACGACGTCCCCGATCCGCACTACCTGATGCGCCGCGGGGTCATCTTCGGCCACCGCGAGTACGACGCGGTCGCCGAGGCGATGGCGAACGACGAGCCGTTCGCGGCGCTGTCGGGGTTCATGCCCACCGGCGACCCGCACATCGGCCACAAGCTCGTGTTCGACGAGATCATCTGGCATCAAGAGCAGGGCGGTGACGCCTTCGGGCTGATCGCCGACCTGGAGGCGCACTCGGCGCGCGGCATGTCCTGGGACGAGATCGACGAGCACGCGCGGAGCTACCTCCTGTCGCTGCTCGCGCTCGGGTTCGACCCCGAGGACGGCGAGCTCTACCGGCAGTCCGACAACCGGGCGGTCCAGGACCTCGCCTTCGAGCTGGGGTCGAAGGCCAACTTCTCGGAGTTCGAGGCGATCTACGGCTTCGACGGCGAGACCAACGTCTCGCACATGCAGAGCGTGGTCACCCAGACCGCCGACATCCTCTACCCGCAGCTCGTCGACGAGCCGAAGCCCACGGTGATCCCCGTCGGTCCCGACCAGGACCCCCACGTCCGATTGACCCGCGATCTGGCGACCCGCGTGCGCTACTTCAAGGTGACCGAGGCGTTCGCGAGCTTCGAGCTCGACGACGCCGAGCGACGGCTCGTCCGCGCCGCCTACGACGCGCTCGCCGCCGACGCCGACGACCCCGAGACCGACGTACGCTGTGAGGACGCGGCCGCGTGGCTCGCGGAGTACGAGCCGCCGGAACCCGACGCCGACGTCGACGACCCCGCTTCTGACCCCGCTTCCGACCTCGTCGACGCCAAGCCGACCGCGCTCGACAAGCTGCGGGCCGGCGGCAAGGAGCCGCTCCGACCCCGCGTCCGCTTCTTCGACCGCAACGCCACCGACGAGGCGTTCGAGGCGCTGATCGAGGCGGTCGACGGCGAGAAGCGCGTCTTCGAGGGCCACGTCGACGCGTTCGACCTGACGCGAGAGGAGGCCGAGTCGCTGGCGCGGGAGGTCGAGATCGCCCACGACGGCTTCGGCTTCCGCCAGCCCTCCTCGATCTACCACCGGTTCATGACCGGGCTCACCGGCGGGAAGATGTCCTCGTCGATCCCGGCGAGCCACATCTCGCTGCTCGACGACCCCGAGGACGGCTACGACAAGGTGAAGGCGGCGACGACCGGCGGGCGCGACACGGCGGAAGAACAGCGCGAACTCGGCGGCGAGGCCGACGAGTGTCCCGTCTACGAGCTGTACGCGTACCTGCTCGCGGGCGACGACGACGGGCTCGCGAAGGAGGTCTACTCCGAGTGCGTCAACGGCGAGCGGCTCTGCGGCGGCTGCAAGGAGCAGGCCGCGGAACTCATGCGGGAGTTCCTCGAAGACCACCAGGAGAAACGCGCGGAGGCCGAGGCGGTCCTCGACGACCTCGACATCGACCTCGACTCCGACCGTCGAGGCACCGGCGGAGAGCACTGAGGCGGTCCTCGAATCGAGGTCAGACCAGCCACGAGAGGACGCGTCCGGCGCGGTGAACGCCCTGTAGCGCGGCGACGCGGGCGGTCGACGCGGCGTCAGCGGCCGTCCGCGCCGCCGTCGTCGCGCCGCGTTCGACGCCGGTCCGGGCGTAGTACCCGGACTTCCGGCTGGCGGCGCCGACGTAGTGTTTCGCCGCCATCCGGATCG
>NZ_WPCE01000131.1 GCF_009742825.1 Halorubrum sp. CBA1125 | reverse complement strand
GCCCGACCGAACTGCGACGGGGCCCCGAGCATCGCGAGCGTGCCGACGAGCGCGACGGCGCCCAACGCGAGCGCCACGCCGATCGCTTTGTCCGACTCGATGGATCTCTCGCTCATACCTCTGGCTTCGCGGGGCGCTACTTAGTTCATGCGAAGCCCGCGGGCACCGCCGTCCGGACGCAACACCGCCGTATCTCGCGACGCTCCGCGGCGTCCGTCCCGAGCGGTCTCGACGCGGAACTGCTCACGTGATCTCCACGTGCTCGGAGGCCTCGTTGAGCGCGAGGTTGGCGGCGATCTCGGCGTTCCGCATCGCGTACTCCGCGGTGTGCTGGAGGCTGACGAGCACCTCCCGGGTCATCAACAGCGTGTCGTTGTCGAGGTCGCCCGGCAGCTCGGCGAGGATCTCCTGTTCGCGGTCCTCGAGGCGGGCGAACAGCTCGCGACACTCGACCGTGAGGTCGTAGTCGCGCTCGACGACAGCCCGCACCGCGAGCGCGGTCAGCTCGTCCACCTGATCGGTGAACTCGCGGATCTGTCGCATCGTCGACCCGTCGACCTCGAGGCTGTGACCCTCCGCTTCCATCACGATTTCGGCGATGTCCTCGGCGTTGTCGGCGGTGAGTTCGAGGTTCTTCGCGACCGAGCGATAGCCGATCAGCGGGAACCCCTCTTCTAACCCCACCGCGCGAGCGAGGTTGGGGTTCTGGTACGCCGTGAAGATGAGCCGGAGCAGGAGCACGAATATCTTGTTCGCCTGCCGCTCGCGGTTGAGCGCACGCTGTGCGAGGTCGGGGTTGCCGTGCGCGAGCGCCTTCACGCCCTCGCCGCGCATCGTCGACCCCGTGTTCTCCAACCGTTCGAGCAGGTTGTCGAGCGTGAAGTCCTCCGGGTCGACGGAACACCGGATCGAGATGTCCGACGGCGTCTCCTCGATGACGCCGAGCCCCATCAGCTGCGTCTCGGCTTTGTACACCGCGTTGATGTGCTCGCTGTCGAGGGTGCCCTCGCTCTGGACGTGGATCACGCGACGGCCGAGCACGTACTGCGCGACGATCGCCCGCTCCAGCGACTGCGCGTCGAGCCCGTCCGCGTTGATCACCGCCTCCGATTCCTCCGTGCTCACCGACTCCGGTAGCACCGTGAGCGTCCCCTTGCCGCCCATGCGGAGCGACACCTCGTCGCCCTTGTTGACGCCGTGTTCTTTCGCCCACTCGGCGGGAAGGGTCATCGCCAGCGTCGACGGCCCCAGCCGTTGGACCTTCCGCGTTTCCATGCGTGACCGTATCGCGGGATAGACCTTAACCTTGTTCCTATGCTCATTATACGCTCGATCAAATATACAAGGTATTGTGGCCGTCTCGGATCGACCGATTTCGAGACCGATTCGCGCGCCCACGCGCGTAACTCGCCACGAGACAGGGGAAGAACAGGAGGGAAACAGGAGAAGATGGCGGGAACGGTCGAGATCGGACCCGAGGGTCGAGAATTACTCTGACTCGGGCGATCCGGGAGTAACTGGGTCGAACGATCGGAGGATCACGGCGAGCGCGCTCGCGAGCTCTTCGAATCGATCGATCTGTATCGAGTCGGTCGTGACCCACACGCCGTGTCCGTTGGCGATCACCCGGGTGAGGTAGCCGTTTTCGAACACGCGGACGGTGAACTGGTAGTCACCGAGCTGCGTGTTGGCGTACATCGACTGCGAGTGGAACCCGTGCCGCTCGTTTTCGGCGAATCCGACGAGGTCGGCAGTCCGGCTGAGGTCGCTACGGAGATACAGCTGTTCGACGTCGTCCTCGGTGAAGTAGGTGAGGCTGCGCAGTTCGTCGCCCGTCGCGGTCCGGGCAGCCGTGAGCAGTTCTTCGATCTGGTCGTCGGCTGGGCGTGGCATGATCCCACGATCCGTCGTGGGGTACATGAGCGTATGGGTGCCCGCAGCTATCGGGGCAGACGGTACCGCGGGGCGAGCGGTACCGACTCGCGGCGAGACGGATCCCGCCCACCGACGGAGGGACAGAGTTTAGCGACTGCCTTGACATGTCCCGGTCATGGACGAGTACGACGACGTCTGCGTCCTGCTGCCGACGATGGACGAGGTCGAGACCGTCGCGAGCGTCGTCGAGGCGTTCCGCGACGTCGGCCTCGACGACGTCCTCGTCGCCGACGGCGGGTCGACCGACGGCACGCAGGCGGCGGCCCGCGAGGCGGGCGCGCGCGTCGTCGAGCAGTCCGGACGCGGGAAGGGGCAGGCGGTCAGGGAGGCGGTCCGCGACCACATCGACGCCCCGTACGTACTCATGGCCGACGCGACGCGACCTACGACCCCGCCGACGCCGACGCGATGCTCGAACCCCTCTTCGAGGGGCGAGCCGACCACGTCATCGGGAACCGGTTCGCTGACATGCGCCCGGGCGCGATGACGCGGTTGAACCGGGTCGGCAATCGACTGTTCAACCTGGCGTTCCGACTGATACACGGGGAGTCGTACCGGGACATCCTCTCCGGGTACCGCGCGTTCACCCGCGAGTCCTTCCTGCGGCTCCACCTCACCGCCGACGGGTTCGGGATCGAGACCGAGATGGCCGTCGAGTGCGTCAAGAACCGGCTCGACGTCGCAGTGGTCCCGATCACCTACCGGGAGCGTCCCGGCGGCTCGGCGACCAACCTCCACCCGATCCGCGACGGCGGCGTGATCCTCCTCGAGCTGTACCGGAAGGCGAAGACCAACAACCCGCTGTTCTACTTCGGGAGCGTGGGCGCGCTGTCGACGGCGGCCGGGCTGGTCATGGCGATGTACGTCCTCTACCGCTGGGTCGTATACGGGGTCGGCCACAATATCATCGCCGTCGGCGCAGTCGGCGCCACGATCCTCGGGATCCAGCTGCTCATCTTCGGCGTGCTCGCGGACATGATCCTGTCGCTCCACCGCGAACAGGCCGCGCGGTTCGAGCACGGGAGGCCCGCTCGGACCGCCGGTTCCGCGAGAGGCGCGTCGCGAACGACCGAGATCGCCGCAGAGGCGGTCGACGACGAGGCGGAGGGAATCGACGACGAGACGGGGAGACCCGACGACGAGACGGCGCCGAGCGAGCGAACGGGGACCGCGGACGGCGACTGACACCGACGCTGACCGACGTCGAGAGCGTTGACAGACACCGACCGCGACTGACGCTGTGTGCGCCCGTCTCGGTCCGTTCGTGCCCAATAGTTTATGTCGGGTCGCCGAGACGGAGGTCGCATGGACGAGAAGCGGTTCGTCGTCGCCCTCTTCGGTCTCGCCGTCGCGTCCGTCACCGGGTACATCGCGTACCGGTTCGCCGCCCCGCTCACGGTCGCCGTCTTCCTCTACTACTCGACGCGGCGGTTCCACCGCGCGCTCCGACGCTTTCACCTCCCCGTCCGCGTCCGGGCCGTGACCTCCCTGGCCCTGATCGCGGTTCCGCTGATCGGTCTCCTGAGCTACACCCTGGTGTTGCTGCTGTTGGAGGCACGCCGGTTCGTCCGACAGTACCCGGTCACCGAGACGATCGGCTCGGAGAACTCGTGGATCGCCTCGCTCGCGGATCTCTCGAACCTGACGTTCGACGAGATCGTGACGGCGTACCGGTCGGGAGAGTTCGACCCCCTGATCGAGTTCGCCTCCGATCAGGCGTCCCTGCTGGCGAGCACCGTCTCCGGGCTCGCGCTCAACCTGCTCATCACCGTCATCGTCACCTACTACCTGCTTCTCGACGGGTCGCGGTTCCACGACTGGCTGTTGCAGTTCGACGACGACGCGGTCGTCAGGGAGTACCTCGAGGCCGCGGACGCCGAACTGGAGGCGGTGCTGTACGGCAACCTCCTCAACGTCATCGCGATCTCCGTCATCGCGGTCGCGACCTACTCTGGCTACAACCTGGTCGCCCCGGCGGGGGCGGAGGTGCCGTACCCGGCGCTCGCGGGGGCGCTCACCGGCGTCGCGAGCCTGATCCCCGTCATCGGGATGAAGATCGTGTACCTGCCGCTGGCGGCGGTCACCGCGGTGCCGCCGTTGCTCGCCGATGAGCTCTCGCTTCTCGTGTACGTCGTCGGCTTCCTCGCGGTGGTCGTCGTCGTGGTCGACACGATCCCCGACATCGTCCTCCGGCCGTACTTCAGCGGGAAGACCACGCACGTCGGCCTGCTCATGCTCGCGTACATCCTCGGTCCCGTCGTGTTCGGGTTCCACGGGCTGTTCCTCGCGCCGATCGTGCTCGTGTTGGCGCTCACGTTCGCGGACACGGCGCTCCCCCGACTGCTCGGTGTCGACCCGGACGCGCACGAATCGGGAGTCCCGCCGGACCAGCGTCGGCTCGACGAGTTCTAGGGGTGCTAAGCGACGCCGTGGCCCGTCGCGGCCACGGAGCGTGCGGCCGAGCCGAAGAGATAAACCCCCGCTCGACGACCGGGGGCACGTATGCGTGTACACGTCATCGGCCTCGGCGGTGCCGGGGGCCGGATCGTCGACCGCCTCGTCGCCGACCACGGGGACGAGCCGTTCCTGCAAGGGTGTAACGCGTTCGACACCGACGCGGACGCCCTCGGGTCGCTCCGGGCGCTCGAGGAGTCACGCCGGTACCGGTTCGGCGACGCGGCCGGCGGCGACGGCCTCGACGGCGACCTCCACGCCGGCCGGCGGCTCGGCGACGCCCACGCCAGCGAGCTCGGACGGGAGATGGACGACGAGAACCCCTCACTGGCGGAGGCGTTCCTGCTCGTCGTCGGCCTCGGGGGCGGGGCGGGCGCCGGGGTCGCGCCGGCGCTCGCCGAGGAGCTGTCGCGGCTCTACGAGCCGCCGGTGTACGCGCTCGGCGTGCTTCCGACGCCGGCCGAAACCGAGTCGGATTCGGAGCCGTCCGGCCGCGGAGCCGGTCGGGGGACGGAGGCGTCAGACGGACAGCCCGCACTCTCGCACCGCCCGCTCGCCGAGAAGAACGCGGCCCGGACGCTCGACGCGCTGTCGGACCGCTGTGCCGCCCTGTTCCCGTTCGACAACGCAGCGTGGGTCCGCCCCGGAGAGACGCTGATCGACGCCCGCGACCGGCTGAACGGCGTGTTCGCCGACCGGGTCGCGGCGCTGTTCGGCGCGGGCGAAGCCGCGGACGCCGAGTCGACGCCACAGCAGGTCCTCGACGCGAGCGACATCGCGCGCGCGGTCGGCGGCGACGGGGAGATCGCCGCGATCGGGTACGCGACTCAGGCGGTGGAGCCGCCGAAGGCGGAGTCGCGGTTCGGGTTCGGCCTGTTCGGATCCGACGAGCCGGCGTCGGTCGACGCGAGCGCGGCCGTGTCGGCGATCGAGACGACGATCCGGAAGGCGGCCCGCGGCAAGGGGACCGTCGAGGTGCCGGACGGGCGGGCCGACCGCACGCTGCTCGTGGTCGGCGGGCCGCCGGCGTGGCTCAACCGCGAGGCCATCGCCGACGGCCGCCGGTGGCTCGCCGAAGAGACCGGCTCCGGCGCGATCTTGAGCGGCGACGCGCCGGTTCCGGACGGCGACGAGGTGTTCGCGATCGTGTTGCGGTCGGGGATCGAGGAGCCGGCGCGGGTCCGGGAGATCCGGGCGTCGATCGAGTGATCACGCGCGCCGGTCGACGGCGGATCCGGACCCATCGCGTGGCCCGTCGCGGGGCGGACCCGAACCGACCACGTTCCCGTCGCGGACCCGAACCCGTTAACTCCTCGCGGCACCCAGTCCGGCCGTGACCACCCACGCCGACCTCGGGTTCGACTTCGACGTGCGCGACACGGACGCGATCACCGAGCGCCGCGACGAGGTCGTCGCCGCGGTTCGCGACCACGCCGACCGGATCGCCTCGCAGCTCGCGCGCCTCCAGGGGAGCGACTACGGTCGGATCGAGCTGTCGACCGCCGGCGGCGAGTGGACCGTGAAACACGAGGCCGGCGCGCTGGAGTTCCTGTTGTTCTCGCCGTCGTCGGGCCGTGACGTGTACGTGGTCTCGACGAAGCGACCGCCGGACCCCGAGCGACTCGCGGGCGCGCTCGACGACTACGCGAACCTCGTCGCCGCGTGGAACGACCACGTCGCGTCGCTGTCGGGCGTCCTCGACGACGTGTCGGCCGACTTTCCCGAGCCGGTTCCGACGGACGGCGTCGTCGCGGAGCGCGACCGGGTGCTGGACGCGATCCGCGAGGCCTGTTCGGTCATGGCCGGCGAGATCCACCGCTACGAGGGCGACGACTACGGGACGTTCACGGCCCGGGTCGACGGCGACCGCTGGGAGCTGAAGTGGGACGAGGGGACGGTCTCGTACCTCCGGGTCGGCGGCTCCGGCGGCTGTTACCTGCTCTCGCAGTACGAGGCGCCCTCGGCGGCGGACGTCCGCGCGTACGCCGATCGGTTCCGGGGATTCGTCGAGGCGTACAACGCGTTCGTCGCGGAGCTCGAGAGCGACCTCGCCGCGGTCGATCCGTAACGGGCAGGCGTCGCCGACGGACGCCTCCCTTTGAAGTTCCCCCACGATCGTGGCTATTCTGCCGTCCGATGTGGGAATATTTATCCACCAACGTCCGGTACGCGGCCGTGTATGTCGATCACCCTTCCGGGACCGACGCTCGGCGTCGTCGGCGGCGGCCAGCTGGGTCGGATGATGGGCGAGGCGGTCGCGCCGCTCGGCGTCGACCTCGTGGTGTTGGACCCCACGCCCGACTGTCCGGCGAGCCCCGTCGCGGTCGACCAGATCGTCGCCGACTTCGACGACCCCGACGGCGTCCGCGAGCTGGCGAGCCGCGTCGACGCGCTCACCTTCGAGATCGAGCTGGCGGACCCGGACCTGCTGGCCGCGGCGAGCGACGAGCACGACGTGCCGGTCCACCCCGACCCCGACACCCTCCGGACGATCCAGGACAAGCTGGTCCAGAAGGAGGCGCTCGCGGACGCGGGGATCCCCGTGCCCGAGTTCGCGGCGGTCGCCACCGCCGACGGGCTCGAACGCCTCGTCGAGGAGTTCGGCGGCGTCATGCTGAAGGCCCGCGAGGGGGGGTACGACGGCCGGGGAAATCTCCCGGTCGACGACCCCGCGGACGCCGCCGCCGCGCTCGACGCGGTCGGGGGCGACGCGATGGCCGAGCGGTTCCTCGACTTCGAGCGCGAACTCGCCGTGATGGGGCTGAAGGGCGCCGACGGCGAGACCCGGACGTACCCCGTGACCGAGACGGTCCACCGCGAGGAGATCCTCCGCGAGAGCGTCTCGCCCGCGCGGACCGACGACGCGGTCGCCGCGGAGGCGGAGCGGGTCGCCCGTGACGTGCTCGACTTACTGGACGGCCGGGGCGTCTACGGGATCGAGCTGTTCGAGACCCGCGAGGGCGAGGTGCTCGTCAACGAGATCGCGCCGCGCTCGCACAACTCCGGTCACTGGACGATCGAGGGCGCGCGCACCTCGCAGTTCGAGAACCACGTCCGCGCCGTGCTCGGCTGGCCGCTCGGCCCGACCGACCTCGTCGCGCCCGCGGTGACCGCGAACGTCCTCGGCGACGTGGAGGAGACGCAGCCGGCGATCCTCCGCGGCGTCGACGGCGTTCTCGCCGCCCCCGACGCGACCTCCACTGGTACGGCAAAGACGACGTGTATCCGCTGCGGAAGACGGGGCACCTGACGGTGACCGACGGCGGGGCAGACGGCGACGCAGATCAGACCGACCGCGACGCGCTGCTCTCGCGTGCGCGAGAACTCAGGGACGGACTGACGTTTCGGGACGACTAATCGGTGAGCGGCGACGACTGTTTCTTGGCGACGACTGGTTATAATCGATGTGCGGTGGCGCGTGCCTGCGAGCGCCCGGCGGGCGCGAGACAGCACGCGCGAGGGAGGCGGTGAGCGCTCGGAGAGCGCGAACCGCGAGGCTGGGGACGGCGTGAGGTGCTGTGCGGTGCCGTTCGGGTCGGGACCCAAAGGGGCAGCCGTGAGGGCGAAGCCCGGCGACGTAAGGACCGCAGACCGTGAATGAAGTGAACGGTCGAGGACCACAGCGAGCCGCGCGAGTCCTCACGGCTGGGGCTTTGGTGAGTGTTCTTCCCCGGTGGCCACCGACCCATCTCGAACGTCCCGAGTTCGCTCAACTATCCCTCTATCGTACCACTAGC
>NZ_WPCE01000203.1 GCF_009742825.1 Halorubrum sp. CBA1125 | reverse complement strand
GGGTTCGCGCTGTTGCTCGCGGTCGGCGACGCGTACCTCCGGGTCGTCGGGACCGCCGACTACACGCGGGTCTCGCTCGGCGTGCTGGTGCTTTTGGCGTTCGTCTCGTTCCTGTTCGCCGGCGGGGTCGGCGTCGCGGTGTTCGTCGCCGCCGGTCTGCTCGGACTCGTCCCGCCGCGGGTCGGCGCGAGGCGCGTGCACCTGATGGGCGTGCTGATCGGGCCGCTGATCCTCGGGTGAGTGGCGCGGTATCGCCTCTCACCCCGGCGGAGAGCCGCTCTCGCCGAGGAGCCGTCGCGGAGGGAAAGAACAACGGTTAAAAGTCGCGCGGTGGTGGAGTACGGTATGAGCGAGAGTGAGACGCGGGGGACCCAGCAGTGTGTCACCTGCGGCATCCAGGTGTCCGGCATGAACGCCGCGCGGTTCGCCTGTCCGGACTGTGGGACCACGATCTACCGGTGCGCGAAGTGCCGGAAGCAGAGCAACCTCTACGAGTGTCCCGACTGCGGGTTCCGGGGGCCCTGACGATGGGAGACGTCGCCGCCAAGATCAAGGTCATGCCCAACGACCCGGAGGTCGACCTCGACGACCTCCAGGAGCGGCTCGAGGAGTCGCTCCCGCAAGGTGCGAAGATCCGCGGATTCGAGCGTGACGACGTCGCGTTCGGGCTCGTCGCCCTCCTGCCCACCGTCATCGTCCCCGACGGCGCGGGCGGCACCGAGGCCGTCGAGGAGGCGTTCGCCGAGGTCGACGGCGTCGAGTCCGTGGCCGTCGAGAACGTCGGCCGCCTGTAAACGGGACGCCGCCCCCGGATCGAACCGGACGAGCGACCGATCGGATTTTCGCCGTCGCGTTCCACGCCGAGTCACCCGCTACGCGACGCGTTCGTCGACCGGGCCAACAACGGTCACCGCCGGGGACGAAAAAACGGGGCGATCCGCGCGTCGAACCGCTCGACGCGAGGCGGCTGTCACCGACGCGAGGCGGCTGTCACTCCTCCAGATGCGCCGCGACCGCGTCGACGTCGTTCGGGACGGGCTCGGGGTCGCTGCCGGCCTCGTAGGCCGCGTCGGGGTCCTTCAGGAGGTGGCCGGTCGTGAGACAGACGACGCGCTCGTCGTCGTCGACGACGCCCTCGCGGCGGAGCTTCTTCAGGCCGGCGAGGCTCGCCGCAGAGGCGGGTTCGACGCCGACGCCCTCCTCGGCGAGCTGGCGCTGCGCGTCGGTGATCGCCGCGTCGCTCACGGCGACGGCGGTGCCGCCGGTGTTGCGGATGCCGGGGATCGCCTTCGGCGCGTTGACCGGGTTGCCGATACGGATGGCGGTCGCGCGCGTCTCGACCTCCTCCCACCGGCGGATCTCGTCGTTGCCCGCCTCGATCGCCTCGACCATGGGCGCGGCGCCCTCGGCCTGCACGCCGGTGAGCTTCGGGACCTCGTCGACGGCGAGCGCGCCCGACTGGACGAGCTCGCGGAACGCCTTGTACAGGGCCGCGGTGTTGCCCGCGTTGCCGACGGGGAGGACGATCCGGTCGGGGAAGCCGCCGTAGTCGTCGCGGAACGCCTCCAGGATCTCGAAGCCGATCGTCTTCTGGCCCTCCAGGCGGAAGGGGTTCAGCGAGTTGAGCAGGTACGCCTCGCCGCGGGCGGCCAGCTCCTGGACGATGTCGAGGCAGGCGTCGAAGTTGCCGTCCACTTCGAGGATGCGCGCGCCGTGGAGGCTGGCCTGTGCGACCTTCCCGGCCGCGACCTTTCCCGCAGGAGGAGGACGAGCGTCTCCATGTCGCCGCGCCCCCCGTAGGCCGCGAGCGCGGCCGAGGTGTTGCCGGTCGAGGCGCAGGCGAGCGCGCCGACGCCGAGCTCCTTCGCGACCCGAACGCCGACGGTCATCCCGCGGTCCTTGAACGAGCCGGTGGGGTTCATCCCCTCGTGTTTGATCCGGAGCGCCTCGACGCCGACCGACGACTCGATCCGCGGGACGCGGTGGAGCGGAGTGTCGCCCTCGGGAAGGGTCACGCCGCGGTCGAACGGGAGCGCCTCGCGGTAGCGCCAGACGCCGCGGTCGGGCCCCTCGGAGGGGGCGTCCGCGCCGAAGTCGTCGAACGTCGGCGGGTCGGCGTACCGGACTTCCAACAGCCCGTCACACGCGTCGCAGGTGTACCGGACCGCCTCGAACGGGGCGAACGTCTCGTCGCACTCGATACAGGCGAGCCACGTGCCGTCGTCGGCGCAGTCGGGGACCGCCGGCGCAGCGGCGTCGATGGCGAGATCCATTTGGGTTTCCGTGCGTGCCGCCGGGGCTTAAGACGGGCGGTCCCGGGCGGGGCAGGACGGACGTACCGGGCACTCCCGGACGACGGTGCCGAGCAGACCGAAATGGCGTCCGCGTCGCGCGTGCCGCTCAGTCGACGATGATCTCGGAGCTCCCGTCCGCGTCGTCGCGGCCGGAGCCCATCCGGTCTTGGTACCGCTCGATCCAGTCGGCGAAACACTCGGGACAGAGCCGCTGGGTGTCGATGTTCGCCCGGTCGACGCTCAGCCGGACGGTCCGCGCGAGCGCGTCTGTCGTCGGCTCGCCGCAGCCGTCGCAGGGCTCGGTCGTCGGCGCGTCGCTCATACCCCTCGGTCGTGGGGACGGCTCTTAAAGGTGGGTCGAGAGAACCGCGGATCGGCTCACGTCGTCCGGAACGCGCGGTCGCCGGCGTCGCCGAGCCCGGGGACGATGAAGCCGTCGTCGTCGAGGCGGTCGTCGATGGCGACCGTGAGCAGGTCGGCCTCGGGGACCGCCTCGCCCACGCGGACGAGGCCGTCCGGCGCGGATACCGCCGAGAGCACGAACAGGTCCTCGAAGTCGTCGGCCTCGTCGAGGACGTGATCGAGGACGGCACACATCGTCGAGCCGGTCGCGAGCATCGGGTCGGCGACGATCACGGTGTCGTCCGCGCCGATCTCGGGGAGCTTCACGTAGTCGATGGTGATCGGGAACTCCCCGTCGGCGGTCATCCCGGCCTCCTCGTCGCGGCCGGCGGAGATGACGCCCTGCTTCGCGCGGGGGAACGCCTTCAGGAGGCCCTCGACGAACGGCGTGGCGGCGCGGAGGACGTTGATGATGACCACGTCGTCGAGCCCCTTCACGCGCTCGCCGGTGGTCTCCGCGAGCGGCGTCTCCACGGGGACGTACTCCGTCTCCATCGCGCCGTCGATGATCTCGTAGCCGCAGATCCGGCCGAGCTTCACCAGCCCCTTCCGGAAGGCGACCTGTTCGGTCTCGACGTCGCGGAGCCGCGAGAGGGTGTCCGTCGCCAGCGCGTGCGTGATGAGGTACGCGTCGTCGCGGTCTTCGATCGTCATTACCGGGAGAGCGGTCGCGTTCGGCTTAAAAGATGGCGGAAATCGGCGGTTCGACGGCGAAAAGCGTCCCGCCGGCCGCAACGGGGTGGCGACGGGGACCGAGTCGAGGCCGCGGACCGAGTCGAGGCCGCGGACCAGGTCAGCGCAACACGGCGACGTACGTCAGCGCGAAGACGATCAGCGCGAACGTCGCCGCGTTCCGCAGCGTGAACGCGGCGGCACCGAGCAGGTCGAGCCCCCAGAGGACGGTCCCCGCGAACCACGCGGACAGGACCGCGTTCAACAACAGGATCACTCGCGGGTCGCCCTTCGATCCCTCGACGCCCTCGCGGATCCCCTTCGACCCCTCGCTCATACGCAAATGGCCGGGTGACCGCCACTTAGCTCTTGTCCGTGCGGCTCCTCCCGGAACGCACGGCGATCGAGATGCGCGTTCACAACAGACACGGCGATCGGATCGACCCGGTTCCGTTCGCGGTCACCGTCGGGCTCGCGTTCATGCTCACGCTCTCGTTCGGCCCGATCTACGGGCTCTCGTACGGGCTCTCGCTGACGGCGTCGCTGGCGCTGTCGACGCTCGCGTTCGCGTGTGCGACGGCCCTCGCGCACCACCAGCTCGTCCGGTCGGCGCCCGCGGTCGACGCCGGACCGCTCCCGCCCGGACCTCGCGTCGAGCGGCTGCTGTACGCGGTGCTCGGGCTCGGCGTCGTGTTCGCGGCGTTGACCGTGCCGCTGCTGTAATCGCCGCGCCGTTCGATCCGCCGCTGCTCGCGTCGCCGCTACGTGGATCCGCCGCCACGTCGAGTAGACGCCACGTCGAACCGCGACGCGGGTGTGCGTCGCGTTCACACAGCACCGGGAACGTAAGGCGGCGGAGCCCGTACCTCGACGTATGGGGATCTTCGACACGGTCACGGACGTGCTGGAGGGATCGACGCAGCGTGCGCCCGGGAACGCCGGCGACGACGGCTCCGAGGGGTCGTACTGGTGTGACGACTGTGGCGTGCGCGTCCGCGACGTCGAGGTCGACGACGAAGGGCTCGACCGCGACGAGGAGGGGACGCCGGTCTGCCCGGACTGCGGCGACGCGATGCGGTTCGAGCGCGCGAGCGGAACGGGCTGCGCCTGCTGAACGGGGGGAGCCTCGACGCGGGGTCGGTTTCGTTTTTTGCTGAGCCGAAGCTCGTCCTCAAGGCTCCCGGAGCGCGACCGTGTCGCCCTGCTCGGTCGGGAAGGGGTGGTCGTCGACCGTGCCCTCGCCGCTTCGGAACGCCTCCCACTCCGCGTCGGTGACGAGCGCGTCGTCTAAGCGGTCGACGATGGCCTCCTCGTCGATACCCGTGCCGATGACGACGTACTCCGTCAGGCGGTCGCCGTGCTCGTCGTCCCAGTCGAGGTTCGGACGGTTCGAGCGGAGCATGTCCCGTTCCACCGCGTGGAGGCTCGCGATCCAGGGGCCGAGCGCCTCGACGCGGACCGATCGGCCGGCCTGCCCGACCTGCTGGCGCTGGTCCGTGCCGGCG
>NZ_WPCE01000200.1 GCF_009742825.1 Halorubrum sp. CBA1125 | reverse complement strand
CGAGGCTGGGGAGGTGTGAGGTCGCGGGGCCGAGAGGACGCCGGGCTGGGTGCTTGCGGACGCAGTACCGGTCGCTCGCGAATGGGTGTCTGACTCTCGTGAGGACTGACTCTAGCGGGAAACAGCGGCTATCTGAGGGCGATACGACGGGATGACTGGTCCGAGAGAAGGACGCGGTCTACTTCTCGGCGCGCTCGTAGACTTCGCCGGTGGTCTCGACGAGCCGGCCGACGGGGACGTTGATCCCGAGACGCTTGCGGGCGAACACCGCCATCGGGAAAAGCGAGATCCCGACGGCGACGGTCGCTTGGTGCAGCCCGAACAGGGCCGCCGTGCGGATGCGGTCGAACATGATTCTTCGGCCGACCAGAACGGATGAGTGTATAAATACTTTGCGTCGACCGAGTTCGACCGATCCGCTCGCTGTCGTGCGATTCTACAACGATAATTATCGTTCGTGAACTATTCTGCGAAGGTTGACACGATCGGGATATCGACGGCGGGTCGAACGTGGATCGTTTCCATAAGTTATGCCAATCTAGCGTGACTCGTGCGCTTCACCTCGGGTCGCAAACCGGCGAACGTGGCTCGTCAGATCGCGTCGCGGACCGAACGGGATTTAACCGATCCGTCGCGTACCGGGGCCCGTGCAGAACGTCACGGACCGGACGCGCAACCCCTTCGGGATGCGCCCCGACTGCGCGTCGTTCGTCCCCGGCTACGGCGACGCCAACGCGGACTTTCACGTCGTCGGCGACCATCCCGGCGTCCACGGCGGGCTCGCGACGGGCGTTCCGTTCACCGGCGAGCCGTGGTCGTCCGCCTTCTTCGCGGCGCTGTCCGCGGCCGGACTGATCGACGGACTCCACGACGACGCGGCGCCCGACGGGACGGCCGCGGTCGGCGCGGCCGCCGACGGTGGTGCCGGTGCCGACTCCGGTACCCACGGCCACCGTCGCGGTCCCGCGACCGAGGGCGACGCCGACGCGTTCGACCCGATCCGAACCGACCGGACGTTCTTCTCGTACCTCCACATGTGCGCGGCGGACGGCACCCCGACCGCGGACGCGTACGCCGACATGGAGCGGTTCTTCGACGCCGAGCTCCGGGCGATCGCCGCCCACGTGCTCTTGCCCGTCGGCGCGCGCGCCACGGACCACGTCCTCCGACAGTACACCGCCCGCGCGTGGAAGACCGAGGTCGACATGGAGGCGCTCCACGCCGAGGAGATCCTGGGATCCGGCTGGCTCGTCGTCCCGATCAAAGACCCCGCGGCGTGGACGGACGGCGACGCCGACCGGCTCGTGGCGTCGCTGCGCGAGCTCCGTTCGACCGACTTCCGCCGCGAGAGCGACCTCGGGCGGTTCGTCGCCGGCAGCGACCCGTACCTCGTCAGGTGAGACTAGTCCCGTCAGGTGATCCCCCCAGCTGACCGACGCCGCCGTCTGGACCGTCCGTTCGCGTGGTCGTCGCCGAATCTCTCGGACCGGCGATCGGATGCGCGTGGAGTTCCGCCGGCGCTCGCCCAACCCGATCGGACGGTTCCAACTGAATTCCGCCGTTCGCTGGTCGAACGTCACTCGAACCCCGGTCGGCGTTGCCATATTTGTCACTACTCCGGATATTTTATATCGGTCACCGTCTCTCCTCAGTCGACGCCCGACCGTTCGGGCGTCAGCCGCTGGACTGGTACTCCACACGGCGGCTTGGTCAGTTTCGGCCCTCACGGGCCGTTTTTCCCGGCCGTCGTCGCGCGCTCCCCTGGTTTCCGCTACGCGAGGTCGGCCGCCGTCTCGTCGAGATCACCGGCCAGCAGCGCGTCGAGGTACCGTCCGACGTGGTCGTCCATGCGGCGTTTGAACCCCGCGCGCCGCGCGAGCCGGTCGAGCTCGCGGGAGACGTACGTCCCGTACTGGACCGCCTTCTTGTCGGCCGTCCGCACCGACTCCGGGACGCGACCCGCGGCCGCACGGCGGAGCGCGACCTTCCGCTCGTCGCCCTCGACGAGCCGTTCGCCCGGGAGCGCGAGCGCGGCGGCGACGACCCGATCGTCCAACAGCGGCGTGACCGGGTCGACGCCGGCGGCCCGGAGCGCGACCACGTCGCGTTCGAGCTGGTCCGGGAGCGTCTCGACGGTTTCGGTCCGGGCACCGCGCACCGTGTCGGCGTCGACGCGGGCGTCGTCGGCCGGCTCGACGACCTTGCTGTAGCCGCCGAACAGCTCGTCGGCGCCCTGCCCGACGGCGAGCCGGTCGTACCCGTCGGCCGCGGCCGCCTCGCCGACCAGATACAGCGGGACCGCGATGGCGACGTCCATGGGGTTCCGCCGGCCGGTCGCCGCCGCCACCTCGCGCGCGGCGCGTACGAGGTCTCCGTGATCGATCTCGACGACCCGCAGGTCGCGGTCCATCGCCTCGGCCGCCACGCGCGCGGCCGCAACGTCGTGACACCCCTCGAAGCCGGCGACGTAACACGGCGCGTCCGGGACCGCGGCGGCGACGACCCCGGAATCGACGCCGCCGGAGAAGGCCACCGCGAGGTCGTCGTCGGCCGGCTCGCCCGCGTCCGTCACGAGGTCGGCGAGCGTCGCGTCGAGCGCGTCGTCGACGGCGGCCTGCCCGGCCGCCGGATCGATCGGTCCATCCTCGGGGAGCGACCAGATGCGCTCGACGCCGGTGCCCGACGCGACGCTCCCCGCCGGCAGGGAGACGGGGTCGTCGAGGTCGGTCGGGTCGCGGGCCCACGCGTCCGGGCGCGTGGGATCGATAGAATTCGACGCGTCGATCGCCGCTCGCTCGACGAACAGCGGCTCGCGGCCGAGGATGTCCCGGACGAGCACTGGACCGTCGCGTCCCGGCGGCGCGGTCAGCACCCCTGCGAACCCGGCACCGCCGAGAGCCGGGTCGCTGCCGACCAGCGGATCCTCGTCGCGGAGGGCCTTCCGAACCCGATCGGGGGACGCGCCGCGCAGGTCGTCGTCGAGAGCCATCGCGTCAGCGAAGCGCGTCGAGCGCGCGGAGTGCGCGACGCTTCGCTCCGCCGCCGAACTGGCGGAGCGAGACATGCCACGGGGTTCGCTTCCCGACGACGCTGGTCCGGCCGTCGGCGACGCTCTCGAGGATCGCGTCGGCCGAGCGTTCGTCGGCGTCGACCTCGGTCACGGCCTGCCCGACCATCTCCGAGATGTGGGCGTCGCTGCCGGCGGTCATCGGGAGTCCGTTGCGGACCGCGAACGTCTCCGCCTGTCGGTTCGCCCGGCCGGTGAACAGCCGGGAGTTGTACACCTCGATGGCGTCCGCGCTCGCGAGCTGGTCCTCGCTGACGTGGGCGGCGACGCCGTGACGGGACTTCTGGAAGGGGTGTGGAACCACCGCGATCCCGCCCTGGTCTCTGATGCGGTCGAGCGTCTCGTCGAAGGGGAGCCCGCTCTCGACGCGCTCGTCGATGCCGAACGCGAGCACGTGGCCGGCCGCGCAGGTCACCTCCATCCCGACGATGCCGACGAGCCCGTACTCGGGGGCCAGCTCGGCCGCCTCGATGCTGGCGTCGATCTCGTCGTGGTCCGTGACGGCGAGCGCGTCGAGGCCGACGCCGGCCGCCTGCTCCAACAGGAGGTCGACCGGGTCGCGCCCGTCGTACGACAGCGCAGAGTGCGCGTGGAGCTCGACCGATAGCACAGGCTCGAATTCGAGCGTCGTCTTAAAAAGCGCCCCGGTCCGTCGCGGTTCGCGTCGATCTCGGCGGACGGGGCCGTCGTCGGCGACGTGACGCGGAACCCCGCGAATGCGACGGCGACGATTGGGCTATCTCTACATCTAATTGTGCGGCGCGTCGCGCCGGTGACAGCGTGGCGCGACGCGCCACGAGCCGGACGTAGTCCGGCGACGAGGCTGGGGAGGCGTGAGGCTGCAGATGAGGGCGGGGTGGGACTTTGGAGGTGTTCATCGCGACCTCGCCGTCGGCTATTTATCAACGAACGACCCGAGGCGCTGCAGATGCTCACCGGGCTAGTGGCGATTTATCAACAACTAGCTTTGTTGAAATTCCATGTGTTAGACACGATACGGTACGAAACCGTTGTTCGCTGGAAGAGTGCGTACTGATCGGAGAATTGACCCCAAAGGCTATTCGCTTTTGCTCCGAAGTCCGAGTATGCTGCCCTCCTCTTGGCTGACGCTTCGAAAAGCCTGCAAACGATACGGCCCCGGTCGTCTCCCCAGAGCTGATCGGCCTGACATTGGCGCGGGATACGCGGCTGCTTCGGCAGCGGTTTTCGTCACCGCCCTTTTCGCCATCGTGCTGAGTGTGGACGCCGTGCGAACGGCGAGCGGCGATTGGATAGTGAGTTTCCTGTTTCCCGCTCTCGCGCTCCCGATCGTCGTGCCTTCGGCATTTTTCCTCGGTGTCGTCGGCTGGCGTTTGGCGCCATCGTCCTCTTCGATCACCGGAATTATTCTCGGTGGAATCGGAGCAATTGCAACCTATCTCGTGTCGCTTGTTCTCGTCGGGGGAGTACTCACCGCCGGAGCTGTATTTTCGCTGCGTGGTGCTACGCTTATGGAAGCCGCAGAGGTGTCGGTCGGTATTGTCACGCTCGCTTTTATTTTCACGTGGTGGATCTCCATTCCAGTCGGCTGCCTCTCGGGATTGGTGTATATGAACGTGACCGAGAAAGCTGCGAACGCCACGTAACGGAACGCTCTCGGGCGATTTGCGATTCTCGACCACTAACTTGAAGCCGAGTACGGAGCTTAACAATCGATTCCTGTCTTCTCTCTCTATATACTAGAGGGTATCATAGAACTCTTCTCACGCCGTTTTATTTCAGAGCGGAACTGGAGAATCAGCTGGTAGAGTCGGTCTGCTAGTAGTACGATAGAGGGATAGTTGAGCGAACTGGAGCGTTCGAGACGGGATTCGTTGCTGGCGGAGCACTCACAAAGCCCCAGCCG
>NZ_WPCE01000101.1 GCF_009742825.1 Halorubrum sp. CBA1125 | reverse complement strand
GCGGTCGGCGCGCTTCGAGAGGCCGTTCGGTTCCGGGCCGGGCTCCGGTCGCGGGCGCGGGCCACGAGGCCGTCCGAGCTACCGCCGGTGAGCCCCAAGACGACGTCGCGGCCGGTGGCGACCCAGCGGGAGGGCGTCGACTCGCCGCGGACGACGTCGACGGCGGCGCCGACGGCGTCCCCGAGCGCGTGCGACCCGATGCGGGCGGCGACGGTCGGACGGACCCCGTAGTTTTTCACGAGCCGGTACGCGAGGCCGCGGTACTTCCAGCCCCACTCCCGGGCGCTCCGGCCGCCGTCGGCCGCCGCCGGCGCCGGACGGGCTTTCGTGACCGTCACGTCCGCCCGCCACGCCACCTCCCTGTCGACGCGCGCGAGCCTGTGGGCGGCGTCGCGGGCTCCGCCCTCACGGAGGTACTCGTCGAAGCCGTCGAGGTCCCGGAGCGCTTCCCGCCGGAACGCGACGTTCCCCCCTTCGAAGTACGTCACGTCGCGTCCCGCTATCCGGCCACGCTCGGGGCCGACGTCGGCGGCTTCGGTATCGGAGGGGTCGTCGGTCTCGATATCGTCGGTTCCGATATCGTCGGGCGCAGCGTCGCCGGTCGCGGGGTCCTCACCGACGTCGTCAACGGCCAGCTCGACCGGTCCGGTGACGACGTCGGCGTCGGCGAGCCCGGCTTTCACCCCCTCGAACCACGACGCGCCGATCCGGTTGTCGTAGTCGACGAGCGCGACCGCGTCCCCGGAGGCGACCTCGATCCCCGCGTTGCGGGCGACGTTGACGGTTCTGTCGGAGATCTCGACCAGCACGTCGACGTCGTCGCGGTCGCGCACCATCCCGGTGGTGCCGTCGGCGGAGGGGCCGTTGGCGACGACCACCTCGGCGTCGGGGGCGTGGCTCGCCAACGCGTCCAGGCAGGCGGCCAGCCTGTCCCGGCCGTTGAGGGTCGGAACGACCACCGAGAGGTCCATACACGCCGCTATCGGTGCCAGGGATTAATAAATGACTCCGTGCGGCGACGCGACCGTCGGGGGGTCGGACGGAGCGTCTGCCGCTCAGACGGTCAGGTAGTAGACCTGCTTGCGGGCGTCCTTGAAGCTGTAGCGGGAGTCCACCAGCCCCTCCTCTTCGAGCCGATTCAGGGCGTACCTGACGGTCCGGTCGGGGAGCAGCGACTCCTCGGCGAGGCCGCCCTGCGAGAGCGGCGCGTCGCCTTCCAGTACTTTCGCGACCAGCTTGGCGCTGGGTGGCAACTCGCGCAGGCGGTCGCGATACTCGCTCTCAGAGAGGCGTTCCTGGTCGGCGGTCTCCGCTGGACTGGTACTCATATAGCGTGTTCACACTCGGACTACTGGTAAAGGTTGGCTACATATAGGGGAATCCAATTGGGACAATATAATGTCTTAATATCTCTCTCCGTGGCACGGAGAGACACGCGCGTCGCCAACACGGTGGTCGTCGTCGCGGCGACGGCAGGTCGGCCCCTCGATCGTCCGCCTCCAGTTCGGCTGAGCGTCCGCATCCAGTACGGTTTTGTCGGTCGGGCGTACAGTACGCACATCGTGAAGGGACAGGACTGGTATCAGGCCGACGAGGTCGCCGAGGCGTACGAGGACGTGCGGTTCTCGGGCGGCGGAAAACTCATCGACCGGCGCGAGAAAGAGGCGGTACTCTCGGCGATCGGCCCCATCGACGACGGCCAGCGTGTGCTCGAGGTCGCCTGCGGTACCGGCCGGTTCACGACGATGCTCGCGAGCCGTGGCGCGGACATCGTCGGGATCGACATCTCCAGGGAAATGCTCGAACAGGGGCGCGCGAAGGCCGCCGATGTCGACCTCGACGACTCGGTCGAGTTCGTCCGCGGCGACGCCTCGCGGCTCCCGTTTCCGGACGGCCACTTCGACTCGGTCGTCGCGATGCGCTTTTTCCACCTGATGGACGACCCGGTGCCGTTCGTGCGGGAGCTGTGTCGGGTCAGCGCCGACCAGGTGTTCTTCGACACCTTCAACAGCCGCAGCCTGCGGACGCTGTACACGTGGCTGCTTCCCATGGGGTCCCGGCTCTACTCCGAGCGACAGGTCGCCGCCATGCTCGCCGAGGCCGGGATGACGCTCGCCGGCGAGGAGCACGACTTCGTGTTGCCGTACGGGTTCTACCGCGAGCTTCCCGGTCCGGTCGCGAAGCCGTTCCGCGCTCTCGACCGTCTCGTCGGGGCGACGGTCCCCGGCGATTACGTGGCGTCGGTCTCGTACTGGGACGCTCGCGTTCCCGACGCCGAGACGGAGACGGACGGCAGCGCCTGATCAGACGTCCTCGTCGACGACCTCGCCGACCGCGAAGTTCGACTTCACTTCGGTCACCTCGATTTTCACCCGCTCACCGACCTCCGTGTCGGGGACGATGATCACGTACCCCCGCTCGACGCGGGCGATACCGTCGCCCTGCTTCCCGAGGTCTTCGATCTCGACGTACCGCATCTCGCCGGGCTCGACGGGGGGCTGCGGGCCGTCGTCGACGCGCGAGGTCGAGACGTCCCCGTCGTCCGTCGCCGCGACCCCGTCGGATTCGGACCGGGCGATGAGCGCCACGCGGTACGTCTCGCCCGGCTCCAGCGAGCCGGTCTCCACCTCGCGTCGCGGAACCTCCACGACGTACTCGCCGTCCTCCTCGCGAACGTCGGTGCTGAACAGACAGAGGAGCTTCTCTGAGATCTCCATAGTAGACTCCAGCGAAACGTGGAGACGAACCAGTATAGTTGTACCGCCGACACGGGCTCAGATCCCCCGTCGCAGCCCCGGATGTCCGAATTTTGGTTGACAAATAAACATATGTACTTCGACACCGATCCTCGACGTATGAACTCCTCGGGAACCACCGTTCGTCGTCGTATCTCCGTCGTCCTCGCTGTCGTTGCCCTCCTCTCGCCGCTCGCGACGGGACTCGCGACGGCCCAGTCGATCCAGGGCGCCTCCGGCGCGATCGTCGTCGACGAGGGGGAGACGGTCGACGGCATCGACGCCGCGGCCGGGACGATCGTCGTCCGCGGAACCGTCGCCGGCGACATCTCCGGCGCGGCCGGGTCGATCCAGATCGCCGAATCGGGTCGGGTCGATGGGGACGTCCAGGTCGCCGCCGGGACCGTCTTCGTCGACGGCGCGATCGGCGGGAACGCCGAGGTCGGTGCCGGCGCCTTCGAACTGACGGAGACGGGGCGAATCGACGGCTCGCTCGACGTCGGTGCGGGCTCGGTCCGCGTCGACGGCGCGGTCGGCGGGGACGTCCGCGCGGCCGCCGACTCGGTCGTTCTCGGACCGAACGCGGACGTCGGCGGCGAGTTCCGGTACGACGCCGACTCGTTCACCGAGAGCCCGGACGCGACCGTCGCCGGCGGCGTGGTGGAGGACACCAGCCTCAGCGGCGAGACGGGGGTCGCGTTCGGCAGCGACCTCGTGCCCTCGTGGATCGGGTCCGCGTACGGCGTCGCCGTCAACCTCGCGCTGGGCGGCGTCCTCCTGCTCGCGTTCCCTCGGTTCTCGCGCGGCGTCGCCGAGCGCGTCGGCGAGGGACCCGTCGTCAGCGGCGGTGTCGGACTCCTCGCGCTGATCGCGACGCCGATACTCCTCGTCCTCGTGGCGATCACGATCGTCGGAATCCCGCTCGCGCTCGTCGGGATCGCGGCTTACGTCGTCGCGCTCTGGGTCGGCTCCGTGTACGGTCGGTACGCCCTCGGGTCGTGGGTCCTCGACCGGCTCGACAGGCCGAACCGGTGGGCCGCGCTCCTGATCGGCGTCGTGGGCGTCGCCGCGATCGGACTGATCCCGTGGATCGGCGGGCTCGTCGACCTGCTGGTCCTGCTGCTCGGGGTCGGCGCGCTCGCCCTCGGACTCCGAGACCGGTACCAGGGGCGAGACGACGTGAGCCCCTCCGAGGGCGACGCGGTCGAGATCGGCTGACTGCGGCTCTACCGCGTCTCTGATATTCACTGACCGTTTCTCTGTTCACTGACCGTTCCAATCACTTCCCTCCCACCGATTCCCCACTGTCGGTCTCCGCCGCTCCCGCTGTCGATCCCCGTCGCTGTCGATCCCCGCCGCTCCCGCTTCCGGCAACCGCCGCCACGGGACCAAGGGCTTTCTCGCGGCCCTCCGAACGACGCGTATGACCGGCCTGGAGTTTCCTGACGCCGCCGTCTCGCCGCCGATCGTGACGCCGTTCGACGCCGACGGCGACGTCGACGCCGACGCGCTCGCGAGCCACGTCGCGGCGCTCGTCGACGCCGGCCTCGACGGGGTGGTCCCCTGCGGGACGACCGGCGAGTTCGCCAGCCTCACCGACGCGGAGTACCGGACCGTCGTCGAGACGGTCGTCGACGCGGCCGACGGGCGCGTTCCCGTGATCGCGGGCGCGGCGGACACGACCGTCCCCGACACGCGCGAGCGGCTCGCGTTCGCCGAGGAGGTCGGCGCCGACGCGGGGCTCGTCACGCTCCCGTACTACCACACCTCGACCGCCCCGGACGGCCAGTGGGCGTTCCTGGAGGCCGTCGCCGACGACGCCCCCCTCCCGATATTCCTCTACGACATCCCGACGACCGTCGGCGAGTCAATCGATCCCGGTGTCATCGCCGACGCGGCCGAACACGAGTCGATCGTCGGGCTGAAGCACACGGACGACGACCTCAACGCGCTCGACACGACCCTCCGGGTCACCCCCGACTCCTTCACCGTCTTCCAGGGTATCGACGCCCACCTCTATCCGAGTTTCAGCCTCGGCATCGACGGCGGGGTCAACGCGCTCTCACAGGCACTCCCCGAGGTGTTCCTCGCGCTCGCCGAGGCGATCCGCGCGGGCGACGACGACCGCGCGCTGACGCTTCACCGACGGGGGATCGCGCCGCTTTTCGCCCGGTGTGCCGACCACGGCTTCGCGTCCGCGACGAAGGTCGCCGCCGCCCATCGCGGGTTCATCCCCGACCCGGCCGTTCGGCCGCCGCTCACGGTTCCCGACGAGGACGCGCGCGAGGCGATCGTCGCCGACGTCGACGCGGCGCTCGACGCCGTGTGAGGCTATCTCCGGCCGATTCCGGATCGGGTCGAGTCGGTTCAACGACCACCGTCGACCGGCGTGCCGTCCGCGTTCTTCGCCCCCTCCGAGTCGAAGACGACGACGTCGCCGTCGGCGCGCTCGGCCGCGGTCGGATCGTACCCCTCTCTGACGCCGATCGCCTCCTCCAGCTCGCGGACCGCCCGCTCTTTCAGCGCCGCCGCCAGCGCCTCGGCGTCCTCCCGGTCGATGTCACGGCCGACGCCCTCGCACTCGTGGACCCGGACGATCCCCTCCGTTTCGACCGCCTCGCCCATCGGCTGGCTCGTCCCGTCGAGCGCGACGCTGAACGGGTACGTCTGACAGATGAGCGGTCGCGCGTCGTGGACCGTACACGCCCCCTGTCCGTCGGTCTCCGCGTAGAAGACGCAGTCGCCGCAGTCGTCGGTCGCGAGCGCCCACTCGAACGTCTCGCCGACCGGTTCGCCGTCCTCGCCCTTGTCGAGCCCGAACGGCATCGGTCGGGCCACGTCGCGCCAGTCGTACGCCTCGCCGAACCGCTCCTCGGCGGCCTCGGCGACCGCGCGCACCTCGTCCGGGAAGACGGTCGCCGTGTGGGGCTCGCGGTCACCGTTCCCGCTCGCCGCTCCCGCGTCGTGGCAGTCGTCGTCGACGTCGTGACTCCCGTCGCCGGCGTCGTGGCGGTTGCGGTCGGCGTCTCCGTCGCCGTCCGCTCCGGCCGGGGCGCCGCCCGGTTCGTCGGGGGCGTACCCCGTACAGCAGCCGCCACAGCGGGTACACTCGAAGCCGACGGACTCGATCGCGTCGGCGAGGTCGCCGACGTCGAGTTCGCGGGCTCGCGCGAGTTCGGCTTCGAGCGATTCCATGGTCCCCGGTTCGGCGTCCCCGGGTAAAACGTCGTCCGTTCCCGTCCTCGCCCGGTCGGTGCGGCACCCGATCGACCCGTCGGGCCCACAGAGGAGCCACAGGTATTAGCGCGTCCGGCACCGAGAGGGACCGTGACCAGATCGCGAACCTACCGCTGTCTGTCCTGTCTCGATCACACCGTCACCCGGACGTTCGACACCGCTCACCTCTCCGTGACCTGTCCGAACTGCGGCTCCTTCGAGCGGTTCGTCAACGGGACGGTATTCGAGCAGTTCGAGCAGTTCGAGGCGTCTCCGCCGGCCGAACTCGACTGGGATCGGCTCGGCCGGACGGAGAAGCTGCTCGTCGCCGAGCGGATCGCCCGCACGACGAAGACCGTCGAGGACTTCGACATCGTGGCGGACGACGGCGAGCCGACCGTGGGGTGACCGTCGTGAGGCGGTGGAGTGAATCGCTCCGTCAGCGCGCGTACAACTTCCCGCCGACGAGCGTCGCGATCCCGGCGTCGTCGCTCGGCGTGACCGCGACGTACGGACGGTCGACCGGTCCGAAGACGTCCACGACGCGGCCGACGGTGTCGAGGGATTCGTCGACGACAGTCGCCCCGATCTGGGGTGGTTCCTCGCCGGGGTCGGCGCGGGCGATCGCGAGCCCGCCGGCCGTGCGGACGACGGTACCGACGCGCCGCATCGTCACTCCCGAATGACGCCGATGTAGGCGGCGATCGCCTGCACGAGATCGTTTTTCGCCGTGTCCTCGGTGCCCCGCACGACGACCGCCCCCCCGTGGCTCGAACTCGCGGGAATACGTCGCGTCGCGTTCGATCGCCGCGTCGTAGCCGACCTGCTGGACCGCCTTCGCGATCTCGTCGACGGTCGGTTCTTCGACCGCGAGGTCCATCGGGACGCGCCGTCCCTCTGAGCGCGACAGCGCGGCGTCGAAGTAGGCGGGGTAGACGACGTTCTCGACCATACCGGCACAGCGGCGCCGGGGTAAGGCCGTTTCGGACCGGCTTGCGCCCCCGACCGCCGTCGCCGTGGCGTGCCGATCGCACCGCCCGTCGACTGCGGACGCGGTCTGCCGACCCTGGACGGTTCTAGGGCCGGAACCCACCCCGGAACCCTTTTGGAGGAACACGGGACACGTTGCTGTAATGAGCGATCTCGAAGCGGAGTACCGTCTCGACTACTTCGAGGAAGAGGGGTTCGAGCGCAAGGAGTGTCCCTCCTGTGGCGCGCACTTCTGGACCCGCGACCACGAGCGAGAGCTCTGTGGCGAGCCGCCGTGTGAGGACTACAGCTTCATCGACGACCCGGGGTTTCCGGAGCCGCACTCGCTCTCGGAGATGCGGGAGGCGTTCCTCTCCTTCTTCGAGGAGCGCGGCCACGAGCGGATCGACCCGTACCCGGTCGCGGCGAACCGCTGGCGCGACGACGTGCTCCTGACGCAGGCGTCGATATACGACTTCCAGCCGCTCGTCACCTCCGGGCAGACGCCGCCGCCGGCGAACCCGCTCGCCATCTCACAGCCCTGCATCCGGATGCAGGACATCGACAACGTGGGAAAGACGGGCCGACACACGATGGCGTTCGAGATGATGGCCCACCACGCGTTCAACACGCGCGAGGAGGTCGACGAGGGCGAGTACGCCTACCACGGCGAGGTGTACTGGAAAGACGAGACCGTCGAGTACTGCGACGAGCTGTTCGAGAGCCTCGGGGCGGATCTGGAGGAGATCACCTACATCGAGGACCCCTGGGTCGGCGGCGGCAACGCCGGCCCCGCGATCGAGGTCATCTACAAGGGCGCGGAGCTGGCGACGCTCGTCTTCATGTGCATGGAGCGGGACCCCGACGGCGAGTACGAGATGAAAGACGGGAACACGTACTCGTTCATGGACACGTACATCGTCGACACCGGGTACGGGTTAGAGCGGTGGACGTGGATGAGCCAGGGGACTGCGACCGTCTACGAGGCCGTCTACCCGGACGCGATCGACTTCCTGAAGCAGAACGCCGGCATCGAGCACACCGAGGAAGAGCAGGCGATCGTCCACCGCGCCGCGAAGCTCGCCGGCCGGCTCGACATCGACGACGTCGACGACGTGGAGGACGCCCGCGGCGAGATCGCCGACCGGCTCGACGTCGAGGTCGACCGCCTGCGCGAACTCGTTGAACCGCTGGAGGCGATCTACGCGATCGCCGACCACTCCCGGACGCTCGCGTACATGTTCGGCGACGGGATCGTTCCCTCGAACGTGGGCACCGGCTACCTCGCGCGGATGGTGCTCCGGCGGACGAAGCGGCTCGTCGACGAGGTCGGCGTCGACGCCCCGCTCGACGAGCTGGTCGACATGCAGGCCGAGCGGCTCGGCTACGAGAACCGCGACACGCTCCGCGAGATCGTCCGCACCGAGGAGCGGAAGTACCGCAAGACGCTGGAACGCGGCTCCCGCAAGGTCGAGGCCCTCGCCGACGAGTACGCCGGCACCGACGAGCCGATCCCGACCGAGGAGCTGCTCGAACTGTACGACTCCCACGGGATCCAGCCCGACATGGTCGCGGAGATCGCCGCGGACCGGGGGGCGACCGTCGACGTCCCGGACGACTTCTACGCGCTCGTCGCCGACCGCCACGAGGAGGGAGACGGCGACGACGCGGCCGACGAGCGCGACGAGCGGCTCGCCGACCTCCCGGAGACCGAGAAGCTGTTCTACGACGACCAGGGACGCACGGAGTTCGAGGCGGTCGTCCTCGACGTCTTCGAGGCCGACGAGGGGTACGACGTCGTGTTGGACCAGACCATGTTCTACCCCGAGGGCGGGGGACAGCCGGCGGACAGGGGACAGCTCACGGTCGGCGAGACCACGGTCGACGTGGGCGACGTCCAGGAGGTCGACGGCGTCGTCCTCCACCGCGCCGACGCCGACCCCGGAAAGGGCGAGTTCGTCCGCGGGCAGGTCGACGGCGAGCGGCGCGAGCGACTGCGGGTCCACCACACCGCCACGCACCTGATCGGCCACGCCGCCCGCGAGGTGCTCGGCGAGCACGTCCGGCAGGCGGGCGCCCAGAAGGGGCTCGACTCCTCGCGGCTCGACGTGCGCCACTACGAGCGGATCACCCGCGAGCAGGTCAAAGCGATCGAGCGCGTCGCCAACGAGCTGGTCCGGAACGACGTCTCGGTCCGCCAGGAGTGGCCCGACCGCAACGAGGCCGAGGCGGAGCACGGCTTCGACCTCTATCAGGGCGGCGTCCCGCCGGGGACGAACGTCCGGCTCATCCACGTCGGCGACGCGACGTGCAGGCGTGCGCCGGCACCCACGTGAACCGGACCGGCGAGATCGGCGCCGTGAAGGTGCTGAAGACGGAGCCGGTCCAGGACGGCGTCGAGCGGATCGTCTTCGCCGCGGGCGCCGCCGCGATCGAGGCGACACAGCGCACGGAGGACGCGCTCTCGGACGCCGCCGAGGTGCTCGACGTGGACCCGCTCGACGTGCCGGAGACGGCCGAGCGGTTCTTCGAGGAGTGGAAGGCGCGCGGCAAGGAGATCGAGTCGCTCAAAGAGGAGCTCGCGGCCGCCCGCGCCGCCGGCGGCGCCGACGCGAGGAGATCGACGTCGGCGGGACGACGGCGGTGATCCAGCGGCTCGACGCCGACGCGACGAGCTGCGCGCGACCGCGAACGCCCACGTCGAGGACGGGAAGGTGGCGGTCGTCGGCAGCGGTGCCGGCGGCTCCGCGAGCTTCGTCGTCGGCGTCCCCGACGGGATCGATCTCAACGCCGGGCAGGTCGTCGCCGAGCTCGCCATCGCGTCGGCGGCGGCGGCGGCGGCCCGCCGGACTTCGCGCAGGGTGGCGGCCCCGATGTCGACGCCCTCGACGACGCGCTGGCGGCGGCGCCCGACGTGTTGCGCAGCGTCCAGGAGGCCTGAACCCGTCGCCAGCCATGCCGCGCGCGGACAACGCCGGCGTCTCGATCCGGTACGAGGTCGACGCGGCCGACGCCGGCGACCCGGACGAGGCGGTCGTGTTCTGCGGCGACGTCGGGCTCGGGGCGTGGCAGTTCGGCTGGCAGCACGCGGCGCTCGCGGGCCCGCACACGGTGATCACCCCGGAGACCCGCGGCGTCGGGTGCTCCGACGCCCCGCCGGGACCCTACACCGTCGCGGAGTTGGCCCGCGACGTCGACGCCGTCTGCGCCGCGGAGGGGATCCGTCGGGCCCACCTCGTCGGCTACGGGCTCGGCGGCATGGTGGCGCTCGCGTACGGGCTCGCCGCCTCGCGGCCGGCGAGCCTCACCGTCGTCGGGACGCCGCCGTCCGGGGACGCGTACAACCCCGAGGGCGTGTGGGCCGACCCCGCGGAGCCGGCCGCAGTGGAGGGGTCGCTGACCGGGTTGCTCTCGGAGTCGTTCCGCGAGCGACACCCCGACGCCCTCGAGCGGATCGTCGAGTGGCGGCTGGGCGAGGACGCCGACCGCGAGACGTTCGCCGCCCACCGGGCGGCCGTCGCGGCGTTCGACGTCGCGGATCGGCTCCACGAGCTGACGACGCCGACGCTCGTCGTCCACGGCGACGCCGACGCGGCCTGTCCGCGGTCGGCCGGCGAGACGCTGGCCGAGGGGCTCCCGCGCGGCGAGTTCCACCCGATCGACGGGGCGAAACACCTCGTTGGCGTCGAGGCGTCGGCCGCCGTCAACGACCTGCTCGCCGGGTGCTCGCCGAGCACGCCGCCGGGTCAGCCCTCGAGTGAGGCGGCGTCGCGGGGGCTCCGAGGTCCCGGCAGCGCACCGCGCCGCCGCAACCGTTTTTGCCCCCGTCGGGTCTTGTCCTACTGTGACCCGACTTCGGTTCGCCCTGCTGGACGCCTCTCACGGCAGCGATCACACCCGGCGTAACTTCCGCCGGGAG
>NZ_WPCE01000122.1 GCF_009742825.1 Halorubrum sp. CBA1125 | reverse complement strand
CCGCGAGGCGCTCGGCCGCGTGGACGACTGGGACCGCTTGGACCGCCTCGACCGCCCAGCGACGAAGCCGGTACGGAGCGTCGGCGCCGGACTGCCCGTCGCGCCGTTCCGGGGTACGTGGGTGGCGACGGTGAACGCCTGGCGGGTGCAGATCCGCGGGGAGTACCCGCGGTTCGCGCTTCGCGCCGACACCGGAACGCCGGATCGCCCGTTCGAGTACGTCCGGGAGCCGGGGACCGCGACGGTCGGCGTCGGCGACGAGACGGTCGCGCTCGGACGGACGGAGCCGGTGCGGTTCGAGACGTCGACGGTGGTCGTGGTCGCGGTGCCGGCCGGCCCGCCGGGCGTCGGCGACGTCGACGGGACGCGCGACGAGACGTCGGGTGGGTGGCCGTGTCCGGGAGCCGCGGCCGCCGACTCGCCGGCGGAAGACGACTGTCCCGCGGCGTAGTCGGACGGGCGAGGGGACCGGCGAGCGGACGCGCGGCGAACTCGGTGTCGACGAGATCCGACCGGAGGCGTTTTGAGACGCGACGCCCGAGCACGGGTATGTTTCACGAGGTCGTCGACGAGCAGGCGACAGCCGCGAAGTCGGCGGACGCGGAATCGGCAGATGCGGAGGCGACAGACGTGACGGCGGCGACGCTCCGCGCGGCGTTCGAGGAGACGGTCCGAGAGGCGGCCGCCGAGACCGGGCGCGAGACGATCCGCGAGGAGACGGACCTGAACGCGTCGAGCGTCGACGCCGCGTTCGACGGGGACGCGGACGGACTCACGGTGGCCGACGGAGCCGCGGTGCTGGCGCTGAGGGACGACCGTGACGCCGACGCGATCGTGGCCGAGCTCCGCGATCATCTGCTGATCGGCATGACCACCGCGGTGCTCGACGTCGACAGCATCGCGTCGGCGATCGAGGCGGACCTCACCGGCCAGGAGGTCCAGCAGGCGCTGGAGGGACGCGCCGCGATGACGCTCGCAGAGCTCGCGGAGATCGCCGCGGTCATCGAGCGACGCAAGCGATGAGAGTCGTCGTCGTTGGCTGCGGCTACGTCGGCCTCGAACTCGCGAGACGGCTCGCCGACCGCGGGCACGACGTGACGGGCGTTCGGCGGTCCGACGCCGGGCTCGACGCGATCGAGGCCGTGCGGAACGAGACGACCGGCGACGGGCGCGTCGACGCCGTGCGCGCGGACACGACCGACCCGGACTCACTGGACGCGCTGCCGGACGCCGACGCGGTCGTGTTCGCGGCGAGTTCCGGCGGTCGCGGCGCCGCGGCCGCCCGCGAGGTGTACGTCGACGGGCTCCGGAACGTCATCGAGGCGTACGGGTCGCGGACACCGGTTCCGGACCGGCTCGTCTACACCTCCTCGACCGGCGTGTACGGCGACCACGACGGCGCGTGGGTCGACGAGGGGACGCCGATCGACCCCACCACGGACAAGACGCGCGTCCTCGCCGAGGCGGAGCGGGTCGCCCTGGAGACCGCGAGCGCCCTCGGTGTGGACGGGACGGTCGCGCGATTTGCCGGGCTGTACGGCCCGAACCGGTACCGTCTCGAACGGTATCTCAACGGGTCCGTCACGGCGGGATTCCTCAACATGGTCCACCGCGACGACGCGGCCGGCGCGATCCGTCACCTCTTAGAGACCGACCGAGGACGCGGCGAACCCGTCCTCGTCGTCGACGACGAGCCGGTCGAAAAGCACGCGTTCGCCGACTGGCTCGCAGACGCGTGTGGGGTCCCTCGACCCGAGAAGCGATCGAAGGCTGAGCGGATCGCGGCCGGGGATCTCTCGGCCGCTGCCGAGCGACGGATCCGGACGAGCAAACGCTGTTCGAACGAGCGGCTCCGGGCGCTCGGCTACGAGTTCGTCTACCCGACGTTCCGAGAGGGATACCGGGACGCAATACGGGCGTTTCGGACGTTGAGACGGTAGTAGTGGCGCTCTATCGGCCGCTCCCGTCCGCGTGGAACTGCGGCGAAGGTTCATGTACAGGGAGCGACTCGGGCAGAACGCATGTGGGAGCAGCGGGCGCTGGACGAACGGCTCTCCGCGGCGGAGTCGCTCGCACGCGAGAACCCGGAGCTGACCGCGGCGGTAGTCCTCGTCGCGCTCGTCGTCGTCGCCGGCGCGTACCTCCTGTTCCGTGCGCGTCGCACGCCCGGCGTCAGGTTCCGCCGGCTGCTGGCCGACCAGGAGGAGGTGACAGTGTTGATGCACCCGAACCCGGACCCGGACGCGATGTCGGCGGCCGTCGGTGTGGCCGCGCTCGCAGAACAGGTAGACGTCGACGCGACGGTCCAGTACCCGGGACAGATACGCCACCAGGAGAACCGAGCGTTTCGGACGGTTCTGGACCTGGATCTCGATCCGATCGATCACGTGAGCGACCTCGCGTCCGAGTCAGTCGTGTTGGTCGATCACAACGAGCCGCGGGGGTTCGCCGGGGCGGACGGGGTCCTGCCGGTGGCAGTCGTCGACCACCACCCGGGCGACGGCGCCGGGGAGTCGTTCACCGACGTCCGGACGGACTACGGGGCCACGGCCTCGCTCGTCGCCGAGTACTTCCACGAGAACGACGCCGTGCCCGTCCCGCCGGACCGACACGCCAGCGAAACGGGGAGCGCGTTCACGCTGCCGACCGACACCGCGACCGGACTGTTGTACGGGATCCTCTCCGACACCAAACACCTCACCGTCGGCGCGAGCGAGGAGGACTTCACGGCCGCGGCGTACCTGTACCCCGGCGTCGACCAAGATCGGCTCGACCGCATCGCCAACCCGGCGGTCGACGCGGAGGTGCTGGAGGTGAAGGCGCGCGCGATCGCCGGACGACGCGTCGAGGGATCGTTCGCGGTGGCCGACGTCGGTGGCGTGAACAACGTGGACGCGATCCCCCAGGCCGCGGACGAACTGATCCAGCTCGAAGGGGTGAGCGCCGTCGTCATCATCGGCGAGCGCGACGACACGATCCACCTCTCCGGGCGGTCACGCGACGATCGCGTCCACATGGGGAACGCGATCGAGTCGGTGCTGTCCGACGTCGACAACGGCGACGGCGGGGGACACTCGCGGATGGGCGGCGGGACCATCACCCCGACGGTCGACCCGACCGGCGAGGAGGAGCCGGAGACGGTCGACAGGGACGCCCTCGCCGACGACCTCTTTCGGGCGATGGCCGGCGACGTGTGATCGCGGTCCGGCGGCGGAATTAAGCCGCGCGGCGCGAATTCCCTGGGTATGGACGCGACGGACGCACCGAACGCTACCGACGACCGGTGGTGGACGCTCGCGAGCGTCGGGATCGGCTACGCGGTCGCCGCCGGCGTGGTGTTCCTCCTCTGTTTCCTGCTGCCGTTCGTACTACTGCGGACGCTGTAGCGGCGAGACGCGGGATCCGGGGACCCGAGATAGAGGGAGAATCGACGAGAACCCGAACATTCGCGACCTCCGCACCCGACCCGCGCCGAACGGCAACAGAAAATCCGTTGTCCCGTCAGGCGAACGCCAGCGAGTCGTCTGCGCCGCCGTCGTTGTCCTGCTGGAGCTTCCGGTGGGCTTCGAGGAAGTCGTCGAAGGTGACCTCCGTGCGGTCGTCCCGGATGGCGAACATCCCGGCCTCGGTGCAGATGGCCTTGACGTCGGCGCCGGAGGCGTCGGGCGTCATCTCGGCCAGTTCGACGAAGTCGACGTCGTCGGCGAGGTTCATCTTCCGGGTGTGGATCTGGAAGATGATCTCGCGCCCCTCGGTGCCCGGCTTCGGCACCTCGATGAGCCGGTCGAAGCGACCGGGGCGTAAGATCGCCTCGTCGAGCATGTCGAAGCGGTTGGTCGCGGCGATGATCCGCACCTCGCCGCGCTCGTCGAACCCGTCCATCTCCGAGAGCAGCTGCATCATCGTCCGCTGGACCTCGGCGTCGCCCGACGTCTTCGAATCGGTTCGCTTCGAGGCGATCGCGTCGATCTCGTCGATGAACAGGACCGCGGGCTGGTTGTCCCGGGCGACCTCGAAGAGGTCACGCACCAGCTTCGCGCCCTCGCCGATGAACTTGTGGACGAGCTCGGAGCCGGCCATCTTGATGAACGTCGCGTCCGTCTCGTTGGCGACGGCCTTCGCGAGCATCGTCTTGCCCGTTCCCGGCGGGCCGTACAGCAGGACGCCGCTCGGAGGCTGGATACCGACCTCGTCGAACATGTCGGGGTGCTCCAGGGGCATCTCGACGGTCTCGCGGACCTCCTGCATCTGGTCGTCGAGCCCCCCGATGTCGGCGTAGGTGACGTCCGGCGAGTGGTCGACCTGCATCACGCGGGCGCGGACGTCGGTCTCCTTCTCCAGCTTCTTGACGATCGACAGGGAGTTGTTGACCGCGACGCGGTCGTCCGGGCTGAGCCGGTCGCGCATCTCCGCCGTGATCTCCGTGAGCGCCTCCTGGTTGTTGCCGTGCTGTTTGATGACGGCCCCGTCGGGCGTGATCTCCTGGACGGTCGCCACGAACAGCGGCGACTGCTTCAGCTTCTTGTTCTCGTGGGTGAGTCGTTCGAGCTTCTGCTGATACTTGTTGTTCTCGGCGTTGGCGTCGAGGAGCTTGTCCCGCATCTCCTCGTTCTGGGACTCGAGCACGTCGAGCCGCTCTTGAAGCGACTCGATCTTCTCCTGTCTCGACGCCGACCCCTCGTCGTACGGCATGTCGACGTCGTCGACGGTGTCACTCATTGTCCGATATAAGTCGTCTCGCGGGTAAGAGGTTTCGGGTGGGAACATTCACGACCGGGAGATCGCCGGTGAAATGCTCTATAGTAATTAGACAGGATAGTAAATATTATCTTCCAGCATGAACCACGTGTGGACACATGAGCACGACCGACGCCGTCGCTCCGGAAGAGAGCGTCACGACCGACGAGGAGGCCAGCGCCGACGAAGACCTCGGAGACGACGCGGACATCGCAAGCGCGGAGGACGCCACGGACCGCTGGAGCGCCGTCCGTGACCTCCCGCCGAGCGCGAAGCTCGTCGCGAAGGTGCTCGACTACAACGACACGCTGACGCAGAGCCAGCTCGCAGAGGAGACCCTGTTGCCGCCGCGGACCGTCAGGTACGCGCTCTCCCGGCTGGAAGACGAGGGGGTCGTCGACTCGCGGTTTTCCTTCACCGACGCGCGCAAGCGGCTGTACACGCTGTCCGTGTGAGAGCGAGCCACGCTGTGCCGGGACCCGGCGATCCCCACGCACCCCCCGCCGGCGGCCCCGTCCACGCGACGCCTTATAGCCGATACCGCCCCAGCCGAACGCGTGGTCTCGACTACCGCCGTCAAGCGCGCGCTGGCCGCGCTGGCAACGCGTACCGACACCGCGAGACGACCGTCGGCGGGCGTCATCGACGAGGCCGACGCCGCGCGAGCCGACGTGCGACGCGCCGCCGGGTTCGTCGACGCGGTCGGGCTCGACCGGCTCGAGGAGGCGATAGCGGCCGCCGATCGGAACGGAGACGCGACGGCCGCAGATCGAGGACGGGAGGCGCTCGACGACTACCGACGGCTCCGCGAGGCGGCGAGCGCCGACGGTCCAGGGGAGACGCACGACGGACCCGGCGAGACGCAGACCGGTGCTGCGGTCGACGCTGCCAGTCCCGTCCCCGGAACCCCTAAATCCGACACCAATCAAGGGACGGGTAGATGACACGGGTGATCCACACCGGCGACACCCACGTCGGGTACGCGCAGTACCACTCGGCGGTCCGACGTCGGGACTTCCTCGACGCCTTCGACGCCGTGGTCGACGACGCGGTCGACGAGGGCGTCGACGCCGTCGTCCACGCGGGCGACCTCTTCCACGACCGCCGGCCGGAACTCGCGGACCTGATGGGGACTATCTCCGTCCTCCGTCGGCTCGACGACGCGGGAATTCCCTTCCTCGCGGTCGTCGGGAACCACGAGTCGACCCGGGGCGGCCAGTGGCTCGACCTGTTCGAGCGGCTGGGGCTCGCCACGCGGCTCGGCGACGAACCGACCGTCGTCGGCGACACCGCCTTCTACGGGCTCGATCACGTCCCCGTCTCCCGACGCGACGACCTCGACTACGCGTTCGCGGACCACGACGCCGAGTACGCCGCGCTCGTCGCGCACGGCCTGTTCGAGCCGTTCGCCCACGCCGACTGGGACACCGAAACGGTGCTCGCCGAGAGCGACGTCGACTTCGACGCATTGCTGCTCGGCGACAACCACACGCCCGACACCGCCGAGGTCGCAGACACGTGGGTAACGTACCCGGGCTCGACCGAGCGCGCGAGCGCGAGCGAGCGCGAGGGACGGGGATACAACCTGGTGACCTTCGACGCCGACGCCGCGGGTGGCGACCGCGTCGAGATCCGCCGGCGCGCGCTCGACACGCGCCGGTTCGTCTTCGTCGACGTCGAACTCCACGACGGCGAGGGCGAGGCGGCGGTCCGCGAACGGGTCCGTCAGCACGACCTCGCGGACGCGGTCGTCCTCGTCGACGTCACCGGCGACGGCGACCCGGTCACGCCGGCCGCGATCGAGGAGTTCGCGACCGAGGAGGGGGCGCTCGTCGCCCGCGTCACCGACCGCCGCGAGGTGGAGACGGAAGCCGACGTCGAGGTGAGCTTCGCCGACCCCGAGGACGCCGTCCGGGAGCGGCTCGACGAGATGGCGCTCTCGTCGGCCGCGCTCGACGTCGACGACGCCGTCCGCGACGATTCCGTTCCCGACAGCAACGTCAGGGAGACGGTCAAACGCCGGATCGAAGAACGGCTCGACGACCTCGACGCGTTCGAGCGAGGCGACGGAACGACGACCTCGACGCGTTCGAGCGAGACGACGACCGACGAGGCGCCCGCTGACGAAGAGACCGCCGACGAAGCGCTCGCTGACGAGGAAACCGCTGGCGAGGTGCCCGTTAACGAAGAAACCGCCGGCGAGACGACGACCGAGAAAACTCACAGTGAGGCGGCGACCAACGGAGACGGGCGCGACGAAGAAGACGACGCGGACGGCGACACCGCACCGCAAACTCGGCCGGGCGACGGCCAGGTCTCCATGGAGGACTACCTGTGAACTTCGAGCGTGTTCGGCTCTCGAACTTCAAGCCGTACGGCGACGCCGACCTCCGGTTGACGACGGGCGTCACCGTCATCCACGGACTCAACGGCAGCGGGAAATCCTCGCTGCTGGAGGCGTGTTTCTTCGCGCTGTACGGATCGAAAGCGCTCGACGGAACCCTCGACGACGTGATCACGAACGGCGAGGAGGAGACGGAGGTGGAGCTGTGGTTCAGCCACGACGGCGGCTCGTACCACGTCGAGCGGTGCCTCCGGGCGTACGACGACCGGGTCGACCACCAGTGCACCCTCGAAGCGACGGACGGGAGCGACGTGACCCGCGACGGGGCACGCGCCGTCCGGGAGTTCGTCACCGAGCTGCTACGGATGGACGCCGAGGCGTTCGTCAACTGCGCGTACGTGCGGCAGGGGGAGGTGAACGAGCTGATCAACGCCACGCCGCGCGAGCGACAGGACACGATCGACGACCTGCTCCAGCTCGGGAAGCTGGAGGAGTACCGCGAGCGGGCGGGCGACGCCCGGCTCGGCGTCGAGGACGTGTTGAACGCCAGGCGCGCGGTCTTGGAGGACAAGGAGGCACAGATCGAACGGAAAGAGGAGAAGGACCTCCACGACCGCCTCAACGCCCTCAAAGCCGAACGGAACGAGGTCGAAACGGAGATCGAGCGCTACGGGGGTCAGCGGGAACAAGCGAGGTCGACCCGCGACGAGGCCGAGGAGACGCTCGCCGCCTACGAGGAGAAGCGGGCGGAGCTCGAGTCCCTCGAGGGGGAAATCGACGAGATCGAGTCCGCGATCAGCGAGGCGGAGCGCGAGCGCGACGAGCACCGCGAGAAGATCCGCGAGGCCCGCGAGCGGATCGAGGAAATCGAGTCCGCCATCGACGACCGGCTCGACGACGCCGGGCTCGACGCGGCGACGGAAGAAGCGATCGCGGACCGACGCGAGGCGCTCGACGACCGGGAGGCCGAGATCCGTGAGGCCCTCGACGACCGACGGGTGAGCGCCGAGGGGTTCCGCAACCAGGCGACGAACCTCGCGGCGAAGGCCGACGACCTCGACGAGCGCGCCGCGGAGGCGGAACGGGAGGCGGAGTCGCTCGCCGAGGAGGCCGACGAGGCGGCGACGACCGCCGACGAGCGGGCCGACGCGATCGCGGAGCTCCGCGAGGAGGCGAGCGACCTCCGCGAGCGGTTCGCCGACACCGACGTCGGCCGCGACGAGGCGGCCGACCGGCTGGAGGCGGTCCGCGAGGAGCGCGCGGAGACGCGCGAGCGGATCGCGGAGTTGTCGACGGAGCTGGACAACGCCCGCGAGCGCGTCTCGGAAGCCGAGGAGCTGCTCGCGGCGGGCAAGTGCCCCGAGTGCGGCCAGCCGGTCGACGGTTCCCCGCACGCGACGCGGATCGATGAGGACCGCGAGCGGGTCGCAGCGCTCGAATCGGCGCTTGCGGACGCCCGCGATCGCGAAGCAGAACTCGACGACCGGATCGAGACCCTCGACGCGCTGGTCGAGGCGGCGGAGCGGCTCGACGAGATCGACGACCGGATCGAGACCCTCGAGGAGCGCGTCGCCGAGAAGCGCGAGACAGCCGAGCAGAAGCGGGACGCCGCCGCCGAGAAACGCGAGGAGGCGAGCGACCTCCGCGAGCGGGCCGAGGAGACGCGAGAGGTCGCCGCCGAGAAGCGCGAGGAGGCCGAAGAGAGCGCGGAGCGGGTCGAGGAGCTGGAGGCCGAGCTCGACGCCGTCGAGGCCG
>NZ_WPCE01000073.1 GCF_009742825.1 Halorubrum sp. CBA1125 | reverse complement strand
GAGCGCTGGGGCTTTACAGATGTTCTCCGCGTTGACGACAATCTCGTATCGAGCAGTTCCACCCGAAATATCGACTAGCACACACGATCTGAGAGCTGATTCTCCAGTTCCGCTCTGAATAAAACGATGTGAGAAGAGTTCGACGACTCCTTTTTCACCAACAACAGAATCTCGACGACGGCGATGGATTGTACCGATCGAATGACCGACTCGTGGTGGGAGTGGAGATCCCCACGCAGCGGTCGTCCGAGTACTGCCTGTCTCTCGGTTAATCACATATACGTGTGCTATGAAAATACAGCGTGTTTTATTCGAGTGTCTCGAATGCTCCACTTGCGATGAGCGACGAAAAGAAAGATCGGTTCAAGCGCGTTGATAAAGCGATTGACAAAGTACGCGAGGAGTTCGATGAGGTCGTTGACGAGTCGAAAGAGGCAGGCGGTGAGGCCCGGGAAGACGTGCGAGAGGCGATTGACGACGTCCACGTCCGGATCGACAAACTCCGAAAACGTACCGACGAATAATCTCTCGTTCACTCGTTCATGACGGCTTCACAGCCCGCCAACGACCTCGCTGCGACCCTCGATGAGGGAGATGTCGCGCTTGGTATCCTCGACAACACGTACTCTCCGACGCTCGTGGAGTTCTACGGTGACCTCGGCGTTGATTTCGTCTGGTTGGATCTCGAACACGGTGGACCGGACCCGTGGGACTGGCGTCAGTTGGAAGACCTGCTCCGCGCGGCCGAACGGACGGACGTGGAATTACTCGTCCGGCTCCCCGATACGGATCCGACGCTCGTCCGGAAAGCGCTGGACCTCGGCGCGAGAAACGTGTTCGTCCCGCGCGTGGAAACCGCCGACGAAGTCCGAGACGCGGTTCGATCCGCTCGGTTTCGCTACGACGATGGCCCCGGTGATCGGGGACTGGGATCACCACGGGCTCGTCGCTGGGGTCTTGCTGACGAGTACGTCGCCACCGAAGACAGGGAGACCCTCGTCGGTGTGACGATCGAGACCGCATCGTCCGTCGAGAACCTGGACGACATCCTCGCCGTTTCGGAACTGGGCTTCGTCTTCATCGGCCCGCTCGACCTCTCGGTGTCGCTCGGCCATCCCGGTGAAGTCGAACATCCGACGGTGCAGGACGCCGTCGAGACGGTTCGGTCGAAGGCCGTCGATGCGGGTGTCCCCGTTGCAGGGCTCGGGTTCGGGATGGACGACGTCAATACGAAAGCGGCGAACGGCTACCAGCTGCTGAACCTCGGGAGCACGACCGGGGCGCTCAAACAGACTGTCACCGGCTGGTTCGATGCCGACGAACGGAACGACGCTTGAACTGAATACGGCTGGCGAGCGGATAGTAGCCCTGAATCTCCGGACGAGCCTCCGTCCTGATCACCCGGATGAGCCTCCGTCCTGATCATCCGGATGAATCACTGTCTCTCGAATGGAGTCACCCGGTTAATCAGAAACAGGATGGGGGTCAATACGTTGCGGGTTAAAATACTCGGGAGATGTCGGTGTGTTATGGTAGTTCCACACGGCGTGCTGGACAGTGCCGTCTCAGTCCAAGCCGTGCCGTTGCAGTTCGGAGGAGGTTTCATCGAGCTTGCAGTCCTCTTTTTGCTACTCGCACTTGTCGCAGCGGTGCTCGGTGCTCGGGGGGTCGCTGGACTCAGTATGAACATCGCAAAGTGGCTCGTCATCATCTTCGTCATCCTCGCTATTGTCACGTACATTATGTAGACTCGGTCGGACTACGGGATGTCGCTTCGAGACAACGCTCCCTCTCGTGGATGGTAGTCCTCCTCTTGAGTGTCGGAGCTGGGTTCGAAGCGTCCGAGTCCGTTTTCACATCGTTCTGGCACCTTGGACGGCGTCGTTCTACGTCGAATACGCTGATCGATCTCTTGATGGGGTGCCTGGGCGGATCGCTCGCTCTCGTCCAGTATCGATCACGGACTGCCGTATCGTCGGATGACGACGAGAGGGGATGCTGGGCACGACCGAAGACCGGACTTGAGGACACGATCTCTCGATCGGCTTCCGGCACCGTCCGCTCCGCCACACGGGAGAAGGGTCGAGAAGGCGGTTCCTGTCGGGAGGTATGAGCCATATAATAATCAATACGGGTCATGTCGATGAGAAGTATGCAAAACCACCCTTCCGATAGGGCCGTCCGGCGGGTACGCGATGAGCGACGCGCTCCGTCGCTCCCTCCGAACGCGTCGGAGGGTGAGCCCGAGCGACGGGAACTCAGGATCGGAGCCAAGGCCCTCATCACGGATCACGACCGAGTCCTCCTCATCAAGGAGCGCCACGGGGACGGCTCGACGTTCTGGACCCTTCCGGGCGGCGGCGTCGAGCCCGGGGAGTCCTTCTCGGACTGCCTCCGACGCGAGATCGAAGAGGAGATACGGTGTCGTGCGACCGTCGGCGAGACGGTCGGCCGCTACGTCTACCACCACACGAGCCGGCCCGCGACGACCGTCTACGCGATCTTCGACGCGACCCTCCGGTCGGAGCCCGAACCCAACCGGACTGAGCGTATCCTGGACTACGCCTGGCTGGAGCCGACGGACCTCCTGTCGACGACCCTCGATCCCGTCGAACGCTTCATCGAGCGGTCGGTGGCGGGGGAGAGACCGAACGGAGGACCATAAGTGTCGTCACGGAGCCGAAAGGCGATCCCCGGGCCGGTCATCACCCGATGTAATCCGTCGTTACCGGGAGCAGACGGGTTTCGCCGACGGACAAGGCCGGCGTTACCGAGATATACAGTACTTAACAAAGGCCAGGGGATGTGGTTGTACTCACAGCATCGAGTCTACTACCCGATCGCTACCGACTCATAAAATGACAGAAACCCGGGAAAACGGATTGAGTCAGGACGCCCTGTTCAGTCTTCTCAGTAATCCACGACGACGATTCATCCTCCAGTATCTGAACAGAACCGGAGAGACCATCCAGCTACAGGACCTCGCGACGGAAGTCGCGGCGTGGGAAAACGAGACGGAACCAGAGAACTTGACCGGCAAACAGCGGAAACGACTGTACGTCTCCCTGTATCAGACACACATTCCGAAACTCGAGGCGGCCGGCATCGTCGATTACGACGGTGACACGGGCGAGATTCGGCTCACGGATCGGGGCAACGACCTCAACCGGTATCTCGACGCGGACGCGTCGGAAGCCGACGACACGCGTCCCTGGGGACGGTACTACCTCCTGCTCACGCTCTTGGGGATTCTGGTGTACGGGCTGATCACGGTCGGCGGGGTCCCGTTGGGCCGGACCGAAGTGGTACTGATCGGCGTCGGATGGGTATCGCTGGCTGTTCTCGCGGTGTTCCATTACATCGAGACCGAACGCAGGGACGGAAACTGAGAGACGGAGACTGCGAGGGAGAGACGGTCACTTCGCGCGGACGAACCTCCGCACGAGGGCCCAGCCGGGTTTCCCGTCACGGATCCACAACGCCACGGTCCCGCCGAGTAAGAGGACCTCTATCAGGAGGTACGTCCGCCCCATCTCGCCGCCGAGGAGGGCCTGACTGTCCAGCAACAGCTGCCAGGTTTTCGCCCCGAGTCCCGGAGCGGCCGCCACGGGCGTCCTGTAGACCGGCCACAGGAACGCCGGGAGGATCGGCGGTCGACTGAACAGGGCGGCGAAGAGGAGGTCCCCGAGGACGTGGCTCCCGTAGCCGATGACGACACCGGCACCCAGTTGCGGATGTCCTCTGAACCCGAGGGCGACCCCCAGGGCGAGCGCGGCGGGAACGCCGACGAGCAGAGAATGGGCGACGCCGATACCGTTGCTCAACACACCGAACTGCCAGGCGAGCGGCTTGTCGACGAGGTCGGGCAGCTGGGTGGCGACCGCGAGGACGACCACGGCTCGACCGCTCGGTCGACTCCGCAGTCCGAGGCGAACGAACGCCGAGAACGCGACGTACCCGACCGCGAGGTGACCCCATGGCCACATCGCTCACTCACCGGCCGCCTCTGACGGCTGTACGTCGAACCAGACGTACGTGGTCCTGTACGCGGAGTCTGCCGTCGGGTTCTCGGGTGGATCGCCCCGGTAGAGGTGTGTCACGAACCGGATGTTTTCGCCGGCGATCGTCGCCTGAAACTCCTGTCGTTCACGCCAGCTCTCCCCGTGTGCCAGTTCGAAGGTATGCCGGCCGACCCTGCGTTTATCCGCGACGACGACGGACCGGCCGTCGACTTGGACCCGTTGGATCTCCGTGACGACCGTGTACTCGGTTGGTCTGTGCTCCTCGTTAGTTACCCCGACGGTGACGGCCGCCGATCCGCCCTCGGTCAGCGTGTCCGGGTACTCGTTCGCGACGAGCCGACCGTCCTGTTCGGTCAGCAGGTGAAGATCCGTCGTCGCCTCCCCGTGGGCGGGGACGGTCACCGCCACGCCCAGCGTGGCGACCGCGATGACGATACTCGCTGCGAGGACGACTGTGAGCGGGGTCAGCCGGCCGGATATCCAGCCAGACGACGTCGACGTCTCCGCTCGTGATCCGACCGATCGGGTCCGCCGCCCGACATCCCCGGAGCGGCGGGCGCGACGCACGGCCGTGGCCGCCGCGCCGAGGAGAACGTACCCGGAAACGACCGCGACGAGCCCCCACGTGGTCACCGACCCTACCGAGAGGTACACGAGGATCGCCAGAAGCGGCAGTATCGCCAAGCTGCCCCCGAGCGAGAGCGCGAACCGCTCGACGAGCGCGGCGAGCGTCCACGACTCCCGTTCGCGCTCGGCGTACGCCAACGCCGCGGTCACGTATCCCGGTAGAACCAGAAGGAGCAAGAAGGCAGGCGGAAGCCGGACGACGCTCGTCGTCCCCGCGGCGGTCGCCGCGGCCACGGTCGCGACCAGTACCCCGACGGCGACGAGGTCGCGATTCGCCATCAGTTCGTCGGCCGCCGAGTTCATCGCTGACGGGAGTGTGAGAGGGCGTTCCCGAGGTACTTGTCGACCCGGTGAGACTGGGTGTCGACCGATCCAGTCGCGCCGGTGCTGGCCGAATGCCGCGCCTGACTGCCGTGTGAGCCGACCGGTGCGAGGTGACGATCACTCATTCCGTCGGTACTCTCTCGAGTCGGTATATGGTTATGCGGAGCATATCCCGTTCCTCGGACGCCGAATCCGAGTGTTCCTCGTCCCAGTAAGACGATGTTACCGCCCGACTGCGTGCCGACCCACGGTGGCGTGACCCGGAGAGACGTGTCGCCGTGAAACGAATCCCGATTTTATAAACAATCTCCACGGCTTATGTCCGTACGGCAGGAAGGGGAACCGATGGAGAACGAGCGGAACGAAGACGCCACTGACGACTGGGACCAGATCGGGTACATAATCAGCTCCAAATACCGAACAGCGGTGCTCGAGCAGCTCGTCGACGGTCCGTCCACCCCCTCGTCGATAGCGTCTCGTACCGGTCTCCCCATCACACACATCTCTCGTGCACTGCGGTCGCTCCGTGAGCGCTCGCTCGTCGAGTTGCTCGTTTCGAAAGAAAAGCGGAAGGGGCGTATCTACGGAGTCACAGAGGAGGGAAAGCGGCTCTGGAACCGTATCGAGGCCGAAGGATTGATCGAGTGATCCGCCGGGATCCCGCCGCGACGGGCGGATTCTCGACGACCGTCTCTCCGTTATCCGCCGGGAACGGTCGCCGCCTCCTCGTCGGGCGGCTCCGGGAACGTGTCGGACGGGATGTCGACGAAGTAGACGGTCAGCTCGCCGTTGTCCCTGACCTTCCCGACGTCGGGTTGGGCCGCCACGGCCTCGAAGCTCTCCGCCGAGTACCGCAGTTCATCGTACGCGAGTACCTCTCGCTGGCGGTCGGCCTCCGCGACCACGAAGTAGTGGTCGCGTCTGACGATCTCCTCGGGATGGTTCGCGTAGTACGCCGGCAGCCCGCCCAGCATCGCTTGCTCCGGGACCGGTGTGCTCTTTCGCGGCGCGGGATTCACCTCCCGATCCCACGGTGCTGACTCCGCCCCGTACAGCGCGATCTCGTAGCGATCGGACGTGTGGCGCACGCCGCCGAACCAGACCGGCGCGCCGCCCGACTGGCTCGCGAACGCCTGTTCGTAGCCGTCCATTTCGCCCTCGGGAACGTGCGATCCCGAGAGGTAGACGAACGGCGACGGGAAGATCGTGGCCAGCGACAGCGACAGTACCAGCACGACGATCACGACTGCCACGACCGATCGAGTCTCGGGGAGGACCTCGGCGAACCGTCTCCTCACCGACCGGACCCGGGTTCCCGCCGAACGGCTACCGAGACCGCTCACGGGCAACTCGTCGGCCAGCAGATACCTGACGCCGACCGCCCCGAATATCGTGGCGAGCACCATGAGGAACCCGACGTGCCGGAACAGGTACGTCGAGATGGACCCAACGAAGTGAGCCGCGAAGAACGGGAGCAGCACCAGGATCCCCGCGACAAACAACGTGGTGACGTCCTTCGCGGTATCGGGCGTCGTCCGCATCGACCGATGTCCCTCCAGCCGTCCGAGGTATCCGGTTATCCGCCCCAGAACGACGGTCGCCGCCAACAGCGCATAGACCGCCCCGACGCCGAACAGCTTGACGAAGAGCTCCTGGATGCTCGCGCCGATCGCCGACGCGGAGTCGCTCTGGCTCTGGACGTGTGGCGTCGTACTCCCCTCCCCGGCGACGAAGTCGGTCACCGATTCGATCATCGATTCCGCCGTACTGATGAACGCCCAATCGTGGGTACTGACCCAGATCGCAAACATCGTCAGCAGAAACACCGTCTGGAACGTGAGCAGGCGGTACTCGGCGAGCGAATGGCCGGGGCGAAGCCGCCGGTACGCGTGCTGTGTAACCGTCATCCCGGCGAGCAGGAACACGACGTTCAACGCGACCTGTGGGTGGACCAACACCAGCGCGACCGAGGTCACCGGCAGGAGGTAGCTCGTCGGCACCGGCTTCCTCGCCCCCACGGCGAACCCGACGGAGTCGTCGAACCCCACCGTGCCGCCGCCGACCGCACCGCTCCCGTCGGCGACCCGCTCGACGACCCGCTCGCGCGTGTCACCGCCGATCAGGTGTGTGAACACCAAGTAGATCACGAAGGGAACGAACAGCATCCCGATCGAGTACGTGTGAAAGTGGAGGTACGTACTGACGTTGTTTATCGGCAATAGCAGGAACGCGGAGAACGCGCCGACGGCCAGCGCACGGCGATCCGGGATCAGGAACCAGACGCAAAGCGCGACGCTCGCGAAGAACACCAGCGTGTACGTCCACGTGACGAGCATCATCGCCCGCGTGACCTCCACGGCGGCGACTTTCGTGAGGCTCGTCGCGATGAGGTGGCTCCCCGGATACAACAGCTCGAGCGGATCGTTGCCGACGCCGATCGACCGCACGAGACCGAGGTGGATCAGCGAGTCCGCCCGGCCGTAGAAGTGGTAGCCGCGGATCAGGGGGAGTCCGGCGACCGTCGCGGCCCCGAGCGCCCCGAGCAACACCGCCGGCGCGAGGTACCGCTCGTCGGACAGACAGACGGCGATCGAGACGACGCCCGCGAGCGCCAGTGTGGCCCACGTCGCCGTCGGCGTCGCCGCGTATATCGACACCTCGTAGCCGGTCGCCGGCGTGGTGTAGGCGGCGACGATCGCCGCCGCGAGCGCCAGGTAGCCGACCGCGAGCGCCGCTTCGACGATCCGCTCGTCTCCCCGTCGAACCGGCGCTCTCACGCCGGATCACTCCGTCGGTGTTTCCAAGGTCCCCGAGTCGTCCGTGGTCGTCGGGGCCGGACGCGCTGTTGAACGAGCACGGGTCCACCGAATCCGGTAGCGGGTTTTGTTATGCATCGATTACCACACGGGGTGACGACCGTATTCCCTTCCTTTCGGCCGACTGTGCGGTAAGCGATCTATTACAATCAGATCGTCCCCCCGAGACGACCACATGCGATTCGTCTTCTTCACGAACACGCCCGCCCACGTCCACCTGTACAAACACGCCGTCGACCGGCTCGAGCGGGCCGGACACGAGGTGCTCGTTCTCGGTCGAGATTACGGCTGTACGCTCGCGCTGCTCGAACGGTACGAACTCCCCTACCGCCTCTACGGGTCCTGTGGGACGACCAAGGGGTCGGTGTTCCGGAACCTCCCGCGGCACTACGCCCGTATCGTACCCGCCGTCCGGTCGTTCGGTCCGGACGTGATCTTCGGGGTCGGTGCCTACGCCGCCCACGCCGGGCTGGCGAGCGGGACCCCGGCGGTGTTGATCCTCGACTCGGAGCCGACGTCGATCGACCACGCTATCTCCCGGCCGTTCGCCGCGGCGTTCCTCACGCCGCACGCCTTCCAGAAGGACCTCGGGGAGAATCACTACCAGTTCCACGGCTTCTGTGAGACGGCGTACCTCCACCCAGACGCCTACCGGCCGAACCCGGGGATCCGCGAGGAGCTCGGCCTCGAAGCCGAAGAGGAGTTCGTCCTGTTGCGGTTCAACGCGTTCGGGTCCCACCACGACGTCGGACAGTCGGGGTTCACCCCGGATCAGCGGCGTCGGCTGATCGAGACGTTCGCCGAACACGCCACGGTCTTCGTATCGGACGAGGGAGGGACGCTGGATCTCGACTCGCTTTCGGCCCGCGAGTTCGACGTCCACCCCGCGCTGCTCCACGACGCGCTGTCGGCGGCGCGACTCGTCGTCACCGACACGCAGACGGTCTGTACCGAGGCTGCCCTGTTGGGAACGCCCGTCATCAGGTCGAACTCCTTCGTGGGAGACGACGACATGGGGAACTTCAGGGAGCTCGAGCGGCAGGGACTGGTCGTCAACACCGCCGAGTTCGACGAGGTCCTCGCCACGGGCGTCGGCGTCCTGCGCGACGAGGCGGTCGGGGCGGAGTGGCGACGGCGACGGAACGAGTACGTGGGTGGACTCGTGGACCTCACCGAGGTCATCGTCGCGTGTGCGGAGGCGGGTGACCCCGCGGCGGTCCCCGGGCTCGAACGCTGGCGAGCGGGCACGGAGCGGTCGAGTTCGGACCGGTCGACCCCCATCACGGAGGAGTCGACGTGACGGCGTCCGGCCACGGTGCGACCGGCGACGAGACGGATCCCGGAGCTCTCGACGACCGCGGACGCGTCGACGAGGCTCCCACCGCGATCGAGACGCCGGCGAGCGCCGACGCCGCCCGCCGCGTCACCGACGACTCGGTGGCGCGGGTATTGGCGGAGACGCTCGCGTACGCGAGAGAGCGAGAGTACACCGGCTGGGACTACTTCGACGGGATGAGCAGCCGGATCCGGCGAGCACTGCCGTTCGAGACCAAGTGGACGAACATCGCGATACAGGAGGGGATCAAGCGAGCCCCCGTCAACGTCCGCCGACTCATGCTGGTGGAACAGCGGCAGAACTTCAAGGGGACCGCGCTGTTCGTCATGGCCAACCGAGCGGCCGCAGACCACCTCGGCGACGAGGGGTACCGTCGCGAGGCCGACCGGCTGGCGGAGTGGCTGATCGAGAACCGAACCCGCGGTTACGCGGGCTTCTGTGGCGGCCACCAACACGCGACGCAGGGGCTTCACGACCGGCTCCCGGCGCGACACCCGGGAATCGTCTCGACCGGATACGCGGTCAGGGCGTTGCTGGCAGCCTCGGACGACGAGGAATACGTGGACGTCGCAGCGGCCGCCCTCCCGTTCGTGTTCGATGACCTGAACTACCGGGAGGTCGGCGACAGCGCCAGGATCGACTACCACGCCAGCGACGAACCGGGCGAGACGGTCGTGATAAACGCGAACGCGATCGGTGCCCGGCTGTTGTTGGACCTCCACGAACGCCGCCCCCGTCCACGGCTCCGGGAACGGGCGGAGCGGATATTGGACTACGTCGCGGGCCAACAGGCCGAGATCGGCGGGTGGACCTACACCGATCCACCGTCCGCGTCGCACCTCTCGATGGACAACCACCACAACGGGTTCATCCTCGAGTCGTTCCTCCGCTATCGGGAGGTAACGGGGTCGAGTCGGTACGACGACACGCTGGAACGCGGCCTCGAGTTCTACCGCGAGACGCTGTTCGAGGCGTCCGGGGCACCCAACTGGGACGAGACGAGCGCCTATCCGAAGGATATCCACGCCGCCGCGGAAGGGATCGTGTTGTTCAGTGCGGCCGGCGACACGGCGTTCGCGTCCCGAATCATCGACTGGACGCTCTCGGAGCTGTACGCCGGCGACGGGCGCTTTCACTACCAGAAGCGACGGTTCTACACGAAGCGGTTCACGCTGATGCGCTGGTGTCAGGCCTGGATGGCCTTCGCGCTGGGACAGTACCTCCGCGCGCGAGAGCGCGAACGCGGGACGGCGAAGCGGTAGGGATCGGCGATCCGGATCGCCGGCACGGCCTCGCTCCGCCTCCGATCACTCTTCCGTCGCGTCGGCCGACTTGGCCTCCCGCGTCGCGCCGGCCAGCTTCGCCTCCAGCGCCGCGACGGTTCGGGCGGCCGCGTCGCCGCCGCCGTAGAGTTCGGGTTTTGGCGGACGCTCGGACCGGTCGGTCAGCGCGGCGGCGATGCGGTCGGCGTCGCTGCCGACCAGCACGTTCCAGCCCGCCTCGACGGTCTCCACCCACTCGGTCTCCTCGCGGAGGGTGACGCAGGGCGTATCGAGGTAGAACGCCTCCTTCTGGACCCCGCCGGAGTCGGTGGCGACCCGCGACGCGTTCGAGAGCAGTCGGAGGAAGTCCACGTAGCCGACCGGGTCGACGAGCCGTATCGCGTCCGCGGCGTGGTCGTACAGCCCGTGTCGACGGAGGGCGTCGTCGGTCCGCGGGTGCAACGGCAGGACGACCGGCTCGTCGACGGCAGCGAGACCGTCCAGGATCCCGGCCAGCCGGTCCGGGTCGTCGGTGTTCGACGCCCGGTGGACCGTCGCCAACACGTACTCGCCGGGACGGAGGTCCGGGATCGGAAGCGGCGTCGACTCGTCGAGCGCCCGGTCGCGAACGGCGAGGACGGCGTCGTACATCACGTCCCCGGTCACGACGACGTCGCCCCTGATGTTGTCCTCACGGAGGGTCGTCGCGGCGTTCTCCGCCGGAGCCAGAAGGAGGTCGGAGCAGTGGTCGGTGAGGACGCGGTTTACCTCCTCCGGCATCGACCACTTCTCGCTGCGGAGCCCGGCCTCGACGTGTGCCAGCGTCGGCTCGCGCTTGGCCGCGACCAGCGCCGCCGCGAGCGTCGAGTTCGTGTCCCCGTACACCAACACGACGTCGGGTGACTCGGCCTCGATCACCTCGTCGAGCAGGCGCATCATCTCGGCCGTTTGGGGGGCGTGTCCCCCGGAGCCGACCCCGAGATTGTACTCCGGCTCCGGGATGTCGAGCTCCTCGAAGAAGACGCCCGAGAGCGCCTCGTCGTAGTGCTGTCCGGTGTGGATCAGCACTTCCTCGTGGTCCGCACGCAGCCGCCGGGAGACCGGGAACGCCTTGACGAACTGCGGACGCGCGCCGACCACCGAGCAGACCCGCACGAGTCAGTCCTCCCTCGCCGACGGCTCGTCCGTCGCGAGACCCTCTCCGCCTCGACGCCGAGTTCCCAGGGGGGATCACCCGCGTCGACCCGGACCTCCAGGTCGGCGTTCCGCCGTCGTTCGCTCACGATGCCCGTAAGGAACGAGGCGAGCCCGACCAGCGCGAGAACGCCGCCCGTGGACGCCGCCGCGGGGACGAGAGGGAAGAGCGCGCCGACCCCGATCCCGCCGACGAGCGCGCCCATCCCGAGGAGCTGTGCGGCGGCCGTCGGCTCGCCGAAGCCGTGTCCGTCGCGTCGAGAAGCCGTCCGAGGTAGCTCCGCAACAGCAAAAGCGAGAGCGTCGGGACGAACGTCCCGTACCGGATGTGGCTGGTCTCGTCGCCGTACACCGCCCGCATGGGGACGTCGGCGATGCGCATTCCCTGCCGATTCAGGCGAACGAGCAGGTGATTACAGAACCCGTAGTCCTCGTAGAGCGACTCGAAATCGACGCGGTCGAGCGCCTGCCGGGAGATCGCCGTGTACCCGTTCTGAGGGTCCATCATCCGCCAGTAGCCGCTGGCGATCCGCGTGAGGCCGGTGAGCAGGAAGTTGCCGAACGTCCGCCACACGGACATCTGGCGTCTGTACTCCGTGTGTCGTAGACGGTTCCCCTTCGCGTAGTGGGAGTCACCCCGCACGACCGGGTCGATGATCCGGTCGAGGATCCCCGGGTCCATCTGTCCGTCGCCGTTCATCACCGCCACGACGTCGACACCGGCGTCGTCGGCCATCGCGTTGCGGTACCCCGTCTTTATCGCGCCGCCGACCCCGGTGTTCTCGCGGTGTCGGAGCGCGACGATCCGCCGGTCGGGCAACGCCGTTCCCGTCCGGGCGTCCCGGGCGACGATCCGGTCTCGCCAGGCCGGCCCCGAACCGTCGGTGAGCGGGCGCAGGGGGCCGCCGGGCCGCTCCGACCCCTCGAGCCCGGAGAGCGTCTCGCGGATCTCCGCCCACGAGCCGTCGGTCGAGCAGTCGTCGACGACGTACACGCGGTCGACGAACCCGGGGACCGTCTCGATCACGTCGCCCACGAATCCCGCCTCGTTGTAGGCGGGTATCACGACGGCGATGGTGGCGCCCTCGTACATCAGCTCCACCCCCGCCCGACGGTGTACTGTCTGTGGGCCGTCTCGGAGAGGTCGAGCGCCTGCCGCCCGTCGACGACGGGGATGCCGCGTCGGGTTCCGTCGGGGCCCTCCCGCTCGAATGCGGTCCAGTCGACGGACCGGAACGCGTCGTGGGCGGTGACGAGGACCGCGGCGTCGATGGCTCGGGACGCGAGCTCGTCGATGGCGACGTGCTCGCCGGGCATCTCCGGCAGGTCGTCGAGGATCGGATCGACCGCGAGGACGGTCGCCCCGAGCCGATCTAGCCGGTGGGCGATGTCGATCGCGGGCGAGGCCCGCGTCTCGGGGACGCCGGCCGCGGTAGGCCACGGCCGCAGC
>NZ_WPCE01000156.1 GCF_009742825.1 Halorubrum sp. CBA1125 | reverse complement strand
CACCGACGCCGACGCGACCGCGACGGGACCGCAGACGCGAACGTCGACGACGAATCTTCGGAAGACACCCCGGGAGACGGCGGTGACGTCGCCGTCGACGACCTCGTCGTCCCCGATCTCCCGCCGAGCGCCGACGACCTCGACGCCCCCGTCGTGTACGCGGACGTGACGATCGGCGAGACGGCGATGCCCGGCGTGGACGCAACGCTCGTCGTGCAGGCGCTCGACGGGGAGTTCGACGGCTTCGCCACCGACCCCGAACCGGAGATGTTGGAGGACGGCGCGTACGACGGGAGATTCGACGCCTTCGTCGGGGGGGTGGACCCCGAGGTGGTCGCGGAGGGGCTCTCCGCGCTCACGCAGGTCGAGTCGGTGGCGACGGCGCTCGCCGACTCCGTCGTCGGCGAGCCGACCGAAGCGGGAGAACCTGCGGACGACGCGGACACATCCGACGAGGGCGATCCGACGGACGAGCCGGACGCACCCGACGGATCGACCACCGCCGACCGCGACGAGATCACGTCGATCCGGGTCGACGTCGACCAGGTCGACGAGCTGTACGGGCTCGTCGAGCAGCTGGTGACGAGCCGGATCAAGCTCCGCCGCGAGCTGGAGGGCACCGACGCCGACTCGGACGCGCTCGACGAGCTCGACAAGCTCGCGTCGAACCTGCAGGACACCGCGATGGACATGCGGCTGATCCCGTTCTCGCAGGTGTCGGACTCGTTCCCGCGGCTCGTTCGCGACGTCTCGCGGGACCTCGACAAGCGGATCGACTTCGAGATCGAGGGCGACGACGTCGAACTCGACCGGACGATCCTCACGGAGATACGCGATCCCCTCGTCCACGTGCTGCGGAACGCGGTCGATCACGGGATCGAGTCCCCCGCGGAGCGCAAGGCCGCCGGCAAGGATCCGACCGGTCGCGTCCGGCTCACGGCCGAGCGCGAGCGCGACCACGTCATCATCGAGGTCGACGACGACGGCGCCGGGCTCGACCCCGACCGCCTCCGCGAGAAAGCCGTCGCGGAGGGCGTCAAGAGCCGCGAGGCGGTCGACGCGATGGCGGACGACGAGGCGTACGACCTCGTGTTCCACCCCGGCTTCTCCACCGCCGAGGCGGTCACTGACGTCTCCGGTCGCGGCGTCGGCATGGACGTGGTTCGGACGACCGCCCGCGACCTCGACGGGTCGGTGACGGTCGAGAGCGAGCCGGGCGAGGGGACCACGGTCAGGTTCCGATTACCGGTCACCGTCGCCATCGTGAAGGTGATGTTCGTCGACGTCGGCGGCACGGAGTACGGCATCCCGATCAAGTCGATCGCCGAGGTCGCCCGTGCCGACGGCGTCGAGGAGGTCCACGGCGACGAGGTCGTTCGCCACGAGGACGACCTGTACCCGGTGATCCGGCTGCGCGAACGGCTGGAGAACGACGCCGCCGGACCACCCGCCAACCCCGGCGAGGACGGTGCGTCCGACGATGCGGGGTCGGCAGCGGCGGACGGCGGCACGGTGGCGACCGCCGCGGCCGGTGCGACCGATGCGACCGCCGTCGACCGGCGCGGTCCCACCGCGAGCGACGCGGGGATGCTCGTCCGCATCCGCGAGGAGACGCGGCAGATCGCGCTCCACTGCGACGCGGTGCTCGATCAGGAGGAAGTCGTGGTGAAGCCGCTCGACGGACCGCTGTCGGGAACGCCGGGGCTCAGCGGCACGGCGGTCCTCGGCGACGGCGACGTCGTGGCCGTCCTCGACGTGGTGAGCCTATGAGCGGCGAGACCGCCTTCGAGGGCGTCCTGCGACAGATCGACGACACGGTTCCGTTCGAGCCCGGCTACTACAACGAGTCGTACCTCGACCGGCGTATCACGGCCCGGATGCGCCGCCGAGACACCGACTCGCACGCGGAGTACGAGCGGTTGCTCCGCGAGGAGGACGCGGAACGCGAGGCGCTGATGGACGCGCTCACGATCAACGTGACCGAGTTCTTCCGCAACCCGGAGATGTGGAGCGTCCTCCGCGACGTGCTCCGCGAACGCACCGCGACGCAGCGGCGCGTCCGCGTCTGGTCGGCCCCTTCCGCGGACGGGAGAGAGCCCTACTCGGTCGCGATGCTGGCGTGTGACGACTCCGAGATCGACGAGTCGCGCGTCGAGGTGCTCGGGTCGGACATCAGCGGGGCGGCGCTCGACGACGCCCGCGACGGCGTCTACCACACCACGCGCACGACGGACATCGCCGAGGAGCTCGAACCCCTCTCCGAGCCAGATCGCTGCGTCGAGCGAGACGGCGACGCGTTCCGGGTCAGGTCGGCCCCGCGGCGGCTCGTCGCGTTCGAGACCCACGACCTGATCCGGGACGGCGCGCGCGGTCCGTTCGACGTGGTGCTGTGCCGCAACCTGCTGATCTACATCGACCGCGAACACAAGGGGTCGCTGTTCGACACGCTGGAGGCGTCGCTGGCCGACGACGGCGTGCTCGTCCTCGGGATGACGGAGAGCGTCCCGCCGGACCGCTCGGACCGGTACGAACCGATCGACAAGCGCCGACGGGTGTTTCGGAGGGCCTGATGTCGCTGTACCAACACTCGCGCGAGGGGAACGTCGAGCGGCTCAGGGACGCGATCGGCAGCGACAGCGCCGCAGTCCGGAAGCGCGCCGCGGAGTTCCTCGGCGAGGTCGGCGACGCCGACGATCAGGCGACCGTCGACGTCCTCCTCCGAGCCGCGACGAGCGACGCCGACGCACAGGTCCGCGGCGCCGCCGTCGACGCGCTCGACGAACTCGGCGAGTCGGCGCTCGAACAGCTGCTCTCCGAGCTCACCGGAACGAATCGGTCGGATGCGGAGTGGGTCACCGCCCGGAAGTTCGCGCGGGCGCTGCGGGCCGACCGCCCGGAGTTCCGGATGGCGGCCGCGAACGCGCTGGGTCGGTTAGACGACACGACCGGACTTCCGCACCTCGTCGAGGCGCTCTCGGACGAGGACCCGCGGGTCAGGCTCCGGGCCTGTCAGGCCTGCGGGACGTTCGCCGACGCGCGCGCGGTGCCCGGCCTGAAGGAGCGGTTCGACGACGAGCCGCGCGTACGGCGGGCGGCGGCGAACGCGCTCGGGAACATCGGCACCGACCGGGCGCTCGCACCGTTGCTCGACCTGCTCGACGACCCGGACGAGTCGCTCCGCCGGATCGCCGCCGGCGCGCTCGGCAAGGCGAACAACCCGGAACCGGTCGAACCGCTCGCCCGTGCGCTCGGCGACGAGAGCGCGACCGTCCGGAACGCCGCGGTGTACTCTATCATCGAGCTGCTGTCGAACGTGCCGACCCGACAGAGCCACGCGGTCCGCGACCGCGTCGTCACCGAGTTGAAGGCGGTCGACGACGAGACGGTGGTCGAGCCGCTCGTCGAGATTCTCTCGGAAGGCCAGCAGAGCCGCCAGCGGCGGAACGCGGCGTGGATCCTCGGACGCGTCGCCGAGCCGCGGTCGACAGACGCGGTCGAGGCGCTCGCGGCTGCACTCGCCGACGACGATCCGCAGACGGCCCAGTTCGCCGCCACCAGCCTCAAGAGCCTCAGCGGTCCGATCGTCGAGGACCGGCTCCTCGACCGACTCGGCACGGAACACCCCGAAGACGCGCGGGCGAAGGCTGTCTTCGTGCTCGGGCAGATCGGCGGGCAAGAGACGCTGACTCGTCTCGAAGAGTACGCCGACGACGATAGCCAGGCGGTCAGGAGACGGGTGTTCTCGGCCGTCTCCAAGCTCCGAGCTGGGGGTCCATAGATGGCCGACGGCAGCGGCGAGTACAAGGTCGCGGACATGCAGGCGAAGTTCGCCGTAGCCGTCCGAGAGGGGCGGAAGGTGACGGACGTCTCCTGGACACCGGGACGCGTTCTCCTCTCGAACCGGCGGCTGATCCTCGCGGGCAACGGTGGGAAGCGAACGGTTCCGCTCTCACAGCTCGAACGGCTCGGCGGTCGTCACGACGCCAACCAGTCGATCGCTCGAGTCTCGAACTACGTGAGCTTCGATCTCGGCGACCAGGTATTGCTCGTCGCGGCGTCCGATCACGAGTCGTTCGAACGCGACGTCTACCGAGCGCTACTGGACCAGCGGACGGTAATGGCGAAACACCCCGCCGTCGAGGGCGGCGTCGTCCAAGAGACGGGGTGGGAGCAGGCCCGGATGAAGATCGATGCAGACGGGCTCAGCGCGGCGCTGGAAGGCGGCACGTTCGTCGAGTTCGACCTCGACGACATCAGCGGGCTCGACGCCGCCAAGCGGACCGTCGACGGCGAAAAGAAGCCCGTGATAGAGGTGTCACACACCGACGACGAGGGGACGAGTATCGAGACGCACGTCGCCGGCGAGCCGAGCCGGATGCGGTTCGTCGAGGCGTGGCTCCGCAAGGGCGAGGAACGCAGCTCCGCGAACGTCGACCTCTCCAGCCGCGACCGGGAGGTGTTGATGGCGCTGTACTCCGGCGTCTCTCCGTTCGAGATCCCGTCGTTCCTCGGGATGGACGCCGACGACGTCGAGGCGACGTTCGAGCGACTGGTCGAGCTGGAGGTGGTCGAGGAGGTCCGGGTACGCCGGGAGGTGGTGCTCAACTCGCGCGGCCGCAACATCGCCAGCCAGGCGATGAACGAGCAGTGAGCGGTCGCTGACCGCGGACGCTCCGGATACGAAGACGCGACTCACGAGGGGCGAACAGCCGGCGGTACCGCTCCCGGTCGGGGCGCCGGACGCCCGCCTCGCCCGATCCGGGTCGAGTCTCAGATCACGGAGGGACTGGCCGCGGAATCGTACATAACCGTGAGGGTGCGGTAGCGGTCGAATCACGCTTAAGTCGATTCCGCATCGAGAGGGGCCATGAGCTACGAGGCGGTGTTCTTCGACCTCGACAACACCCTGTACCCCTATCCGCCGTGTAACGCGGCGGGCAAGCGCGCCGCGCTGGCGGTGCTCCGCGAGGCGGGGTACGAACTGGACCGCGAGGCGTTCGACGACGCGTACGCGACCGCGCGTCGAGAAGCGAAACGCGAGGTCCGCGGGACGGCGGCCTCCCACGACCGGCACATCTATTTCAAGCGGGTGCTGCGGCGCCACGCCGGCGTCCACGACGCCGAAACAGCGCTCGCGGTCGGAGACGCGTACTGGGAGGAGTACAGAGACGAGATGACGCTCTGTGACGGCGTCGAGTCCGCGCTCGACGCGCTCCGGGAGGCGGGCGTCGCGGTCGCCGTCGTCACGAACCTCACGACGCGCGTCCAACTGGCGAAGCTCACCCGACTCGGGATCGACGACCGCGTCGACCGGCTCGTCACCTCGGAGGAGGTGGGCCGGGAGAAGCCGAGCGCGCTCCCCTTCGCGACGGCGCTGTCGGCGTTCGACCTCCGGCCCAGCGAGGCGCTCGTGGTCGGCGACAACGTCGACGCCGACATCGCGGGGGGAAACGCCGTCGGGGCCGACACGGCGTACTTCGCGGCCGACGGCGACGACGCCCCCGCAGATCTCGCGGGCGACCGACGTCCAGACTACCGGCTCTCCGAGGTCGCCGAGGCGACCGAGGTGGTGCTTTGACCGACACCGGCCGGGAAGAGTTCGATCCGGAGAACGCCGGGTCACGAGACCTCGAGCCGGAACTGAACCCCGACGGCGCCGACCGGGTCCCGCGAGTCGTCGCTGCGGGCCACATCAACTGGGACGTGACGATCCACGTCGACCGCCTGCCCGAGCCGGGCGGCGAGACCCGGATCGACCGGCTCGAACAGTCCGGCGGCGGCAGCGCCGCGAACGTCGCGGTCGGGCTCGTCGAACTCGGGGGCCAGTCGGTCGTCTACGGGAGCGTCGGCGGCGACGAGTCGGGCGCCCTGGCGCTCCGCGAACTGGCGAACGCCGGCGTCAACCCCGGACACGTGCTCGTCGACGCGGACGAACCCACCTCGGTGAAGTACGTCATCGTCGACGGCGACGGTGAGGTGTTGCTGCTCGCGAACGACGGCGCCAACGAGTCGTTCTCGGCGACCGACCTCGACCGCGACACGCTCGCCGCGGCCGACCACCTCCACCTCACCGGCCAGCGGCCGGAGACCGCGGCTGCGCTGGCGACGGCGGCGGGCGAGGCGGGCGCGACGCGGAGCTTCGACCCGGGCCGTCGGGTCGCCGACCGCGAGTTCGACGCCGCCCTCCACGCGACCGACGTGCTCTTCATGAACGACCGCGAGGCGGATGCGATCGCGGACGCGACCGACATCGACCCGTGGGAGCCCGAGGACCAAGTGGTCGCGATCACGCTCGGATCCGCGGGCGCGACGGTGCGGACCCCTCACGGCGACGTCTCGCATCCGGGATTCGCCGCCGATCCGGTGGACACGACCGGCGCCGGCGACGCGTTCGCGGCGGGGTTCCTCGCGGCGGCGCTGCGCGAGCCGGAGATCACCGGCGAGGGGTTCTCGCACGACCCCCGCGACTACCAGGTGCCGCTGTTGGTCGGGAACGCCTGCGGCGCGATCGCCGCCGAGACGGTGACGGCCCGGACGGACCTCTCGTGGGACCGGATTGGCTCGGTGATGGGTGACTCGCCGGAGTCGGACCTCCTGATCGAGGTCCGGATGTGAACTCCCCTCCGGCGTGTCATGGAACTGTTCGCAGAGCCGGCAGTTCCTCCAATCAGAATCGGTCGATACAGTCTAAAGAACGACTGATCCGCGGTGCGGTGGCGCGCCTGCGAGCGCCCGCAGGGCGCGAGACCGAGCGCGAGGGACGCCGCGAACGAAGTGAGCGGCGAGGCTGGGGAGGCGTGAGGTGCGGAGCTGTGCGGTTACGGGGTGGGACTCAAAGGGGCTGCCGCGAGGACGAAGCCTGACGACGCAAGCACTGGAGGGAGCGAACAAAGTGAGCGACCGAAGCGCGCAGCGAGTCGCGCGAGTCCTCGCGGCAGGGGCTTTGGGGGTAATCTCGACCACAACGATCTCGCA
>NZ_WPCE01000207.1 GCF_009742825.1 Halorubrum sp. CBA1125 | reverse complement strand
CGACGGGTGACCGACGGAGACCGGACGACGGGTGGCCGCCGTCGCTACGTGGTCCCCGAGATCGACGGCCTACAGGTCTCGCGACCGTCCGAGGTGCCGCAGCTCCCCACCGCACTCGCAGGTACCGCCCTCATCGGTCCGCGCTCCACAGCTGAGACATTCGTACAGTTCTTGACCGTTGGTATCGTAATTCGGTCGCATATTACCGCGGAGGGCTACAGATAACATGGATGTATCCCTAATATTGTTTCCATAATATGATCTGTTCTGCCGACACGGCGATCGAACGATCGGACCGAATACTAATTCGGCAGTTGTCGGTCTGGTCTGGAGTCGTAACGATTCGGTTTCTCTTCGAAAATCGCACCACGGCTCGCTCTCGACCCCGTTACCGAATCAAATGTTGGCGGCAATTCGGGCCGCGAGACCGAATCAAATATCCCCCTCCGAAGGGTGCCTGAATGCGAAAAACCAAGTATTAGCGTCGCTAACGGTCGTTTGTACTCCCTCGCGGAACGAAGTGAAGCGAGAGCCGGAGGAGGGATTTGAACCCTCGACCTATTCCTTACGAAGGAATCGCTCTGCCAGCTGAGCTACTCCGGCACTCACGATACAATTCCCGAACGGAGAAATAAGGGTTCCGAAACGGACATGGGGGGAGGATCGCGAGCACGGCAGACTGGCCGCGGCGCCGCCGACTTGGGCGTGTTCGACGGCACATATCATTTCCGATCAAATACACGTACTACGTCTGAATTCACATTGGACGTTTCAGTTGCTCTCGAATCATCTGATGTATATAAGGGAAAAACATATATATGTGACTGAAATCCAATCAAGTGTGATGACACCGTTCCCGTGCCGCGACGGCGGGGATCGAATCCCCGGACGGTGCCTGCCCGGTCTGAGCCCGTGCCGGGCGTCGGTAGCCCCACCGGTCGTCTCCCCCACGGCGGCCGGGCGTGGCGGTCACCTCTATCAGCGGTCCACGGCCGCGGAGTGATCCACGTCTCCGGACGTGCCAAGCGCAAAATCGCCTCTGGTTCGATGGGTCGAGTGCCGTGGTCTCTTGTCATGTGACGGGCCCCGCGCCGCCCGACCCGACCCCTCGGGTCGAGGGCGGTCACGCTGTCGAGAACGCTCGTGAGCGACGGCGGCGTCACCGAGATACGGCGTCGAACCTGGGACGTCGGCGTTCGGCGACGCGTCACGGTCTCCCGCGTCCGTCAGCGCGGCGTCAGCCGTACGTCGAGACAGACGTTGTACTCGTGTGGCGCGTACGACCGGACGACTCGTTCCGTCTCCACGGCGACCTCGTAGGCGTCGCCGGCCGCCGCGCGGATGGCCCGCGTCCCGGGACCGAACGGGTCGTCCTCGTGTTGGATGTCGTAGTAGTGGAGGACGCAGTCGTCGCCGGCGAGCGCGACCGCGGTGTCGAGGAACTCGTCGGCGGAGTGCGGGAGGTTCATCACGAGTCGGTCGGCGGTGTCGGCGTAGCCGCCGTCACCCCTCTCGACGAGGTCGCGCACGTCGCCGGCGACCGCGGTCACCCGGTCGGCGACGCCGTTCCGCTCGGCGTTCTCCCGGAGGTACGCGATCGCCGTCTCGTTCAGGTCGCAGGCGACCACGTCGGCGCCGCGGGCGGCCATCGGGATCGCGTAGGGGCCGACGCCGGCGAACATGTCGACGACGGCCTCGCCGGGGTCGACCTGCTCGACCACGCGGTGGCGCTCGGTGGCGAGCCGCGGCGAGAAGTACACCTCGGCGACGTCGAGCGCGAACTCGTGGCCGTACTCGCGGTGGATCGTCTCGGTGCCGTCGCCGGCGAGGACGTCCCAGCGGCGGACGCGAAGTTCGCCCTCTATCGGGGACGCGCGGTTGAGCACCGTCTCGCAGGGGAGGTCGGAGTCCATCACCGCGGCCGCGATCTCGCTGGCGCGCTCGCCGTCGTCCTCGTCGAGGATGACGATGTCGCCGAGCCGCTCCAGCGAGGGCTCGTAGCCGAGGATCGCCGCCGGGGTCTGCGGCCGGTCGCGCTCGGCGGCGTCGCGCTCGACGATCCGGTCCGCGAAGGCCGGCGGTATCCCGTCGGCGTCGACGACGGGGATGTAGATCGTGTCGCCGTCGACGGCGATCTCGTGGTCGCCGTCGAGGACGCCGGCGTCGGCGAGCCGCTCGCGGACGGTCTCGCCGCGCTCGCGTGCGACCGCGACGCAGGGAACGCTCATCGTCGGAGAGACGCCGGGCGTCGAATAAACGCTGACGCTTCGCGGCCGGCTCGCGGCACCGTCGGCGTTTTGCATGCCCGCGCCGAACGCGACCCTATGGAGACGACCCGACAGCAGATCGCCGCGACTCTGCGTTCGGGACCGGCGACCGCGAGCGACCTCGGGGAGGCGCTGTCGCTGCCGACGCCCGTCGTGTACGACCACCTCGAACACGTCTCTCGGTCGGTCGACGGCGACGAGGAGTTCCTCGTCGCACCGCCGGCGTGCCGCGACTGCGGCTTCGACGGCTTCGACGACCCGATGAACGAGCCCTCGTGGTGTCCGGAGTGCAAGAGCGAGCGGATCGGGGAGCCGGCGTTCGTGATCCGGTAACCCGATTCCCCCAGACGCCGTCACGGTCCGCTACTCCGGGCACGGTTCGTCACCGACGCGAGATCGGCTACAGCTCGTCGAGCAGCGTCGCGGCCGCCGCCGCCGACGAACCCGGTCCCCGGGCGGTGATCAGGTCGCCGTCGACGGTCACGCTGGTGTCGGCGTCGAGTTCGGCGTCCCAGTCGGCGCCCGCGAGGACGACCTCGTCTTCCACCCAGTACGGGAGCTTCCGCCCGTCGGGGAGGACCTCGTCGTCGTCGACGATCCCCTCCTCCCAGTCGTTCGGGAAGCCGGTGACGGACCGGCCCTCGACCAGCGGCGTCCCGTCGGCCTCGCGGGTGAACGCCAGGATGCCGACGGCGTGACACACGACGAGGGCGACGCCGTCGTCGCCGCCGACCGCGTCGAGCAGCAGCTGGCGGGCGTGTCGGTCCTGGTTCACGTCCCAGACGGTGCCGTGACCGCCCGGAAGCACGACCGCGTCGTAGCCGTCGGCGCCGACCGCCGCCAACGGTTCCGGGTCGTTCAGCGCCGGGTGTTCGGCGTCGACTTCGCGGAACGTTTCGGCCGCCGCCTCGCCGCCTGCGGCGTCCGGGTCGAGCGACCGCTCGTCGACGACCGGCGGCGATCCGGACGGCGTCGCGACCGTCACGTCGACCCCCTCCGACTCGAGCGTCGTCAGCGGCTCGACGCACTCTTCGGCCCAGTACCCCTCCTCGCTCACGACGAACAGCGCGTCTGTCACGGTCAGTGACTCCTTGACGCGCCCGATAAAAAAGATGTCCGCGTCCGGCGGCTCCCACGGCGGGCAGAGCGGTTATCCGATCTCCGGGACCGGCGAGGGCGCGGCCCGACCCGGTATCAGGCCGCCGAGATCGACCGGTAGAACGCGACCGAGTACGTCGCGTAGAACGCGCCGAGAACCCCGGTGAGGACGAGGTAGACCACCGTCCCGGCAGCCATCAACGGGAGAGACGGCTCGGGGAGCGACTCGATCGGTACCGTGCCGGCGCCGGAGGCGATCGACGCGCCGGCGGCGAGGAGGCCGAGAACGGCCCCGCCGACGGTGAGCAACACGGTGTACCCGAGCGTGCTGAGGAGGTTCCGACGGACGAGCCCCACGCTGCGCCGGAAGCCGTCGACCAGCTCGGCGTCGTCGAGGACGACGGCGTGCGCGTAAAACTGGATCAGGAACGTGACCAGGAGGTACGCGAGCAACAGCACGATCGCGACCACGGCGACGATCGCGAGCGTCGTCGGATCGAACCCGAAGCCGCCCATCCCCGCCGACGCACTGCCGCTACCGGCACCGGCGCTGCCGCCTTCCGCGACGCCGCCCTGGCCGAACGCGCCGCCGATGAGGACGATGAATCCGCCGAAGAAGGCGAGGAACCCGAAGATCAGGTTCAGTGCCAACAGGGCGAAGTAGCCGAGCAGCAGGGAGATGTAGTTCGCCTTTCCCTCGCGAACGAGCGTGTCGAGTCCGGTCTTGCCGCCGATCGCCTCGTCGGCCATGCCGATCACTCCGCCCTGGAAGAAGGGGAGCACGAAGACGAGCACTCCGGTCGTCACGAGCGAGATCGCCGTCGCGAGCATCGGAGCGGTGGGCTGCACGAGGAGGTTCGGGATCTGTGCCACCCCGAACAGCGCCGCGACGAGCACGAGGACCGGGTTGCGGACGATACCACCGACTGCAGGACGGAGGGATTGGAGGGCTCCCATGTCCTCTCCATCGATTCGAGGGGATATAAAATCCGAGGGGTCCCAGCGACGCACGGGGAGCGCACTGCCGGCGACACGGGACTGGAACGGCGACGGTCCGCCTCCCGCCGGCGATGTTCCTCGCTTCGCAGATCGCCACGATCGCTCCCGGACGATACTTACCTCCACCGGTCGAAGGGGTGGTATGTCCGCGGAACGGCGTCTGGAGGGGTCCCGTTCGACGAGTCGGGGGTCCCGTCGGACCAGCAGTCCGGCCGAGTGGGTCCTCGTCGTCGGGCTGCTCGCGATTCCGATGGCCGTCCTCCCCGTCGACGGGGACCTCACGCTGGTGAGCCTCTGGGGATTCCTGACTACGGCGACGCCCGGGGGCGGAATCGGTGTCGACGGGTACCCCGTGTGGGCGTACTTCCTCGCCCAGTCGCGGCCGTTCGCGACGCTCCCGCCGTCGATCCGCGCGTGGCCGCTCGCGATCGGCTTCCACCTCCTCGCGGCCGC
>NZ_WPCE01000062.1 GCF_009742825.1 Halorubrum sp. CBA1125 | reverse complement strand
CGGTCGCGGTCGCGCTCGGCGCCAGCGAGACGACGCGAGGGGAGGTCATCGTCACCCGATCGGCGCGCGGCGGACCCAAGCGTTTCGGTCCCCGCTTCGACCCGACAGTTGCGCGCCGTAGACGGAACGCTGCCTCTCCGAACGGCTCCGCCTCCCCGAACGGTTCCGCCTCCGCGAGCGGTGCCGCTCCACGGGTCGGGTTCGGGGGCGGATCCCCGAAAAAAGCGTGATAGATCGTGTTCTTTCGTCGGGATCGGAGCGACACGTTCCGGTCGTTTTAAGTTCAGTTCCACCGTCTGTCCACTAAGATCGCTCTCGGGCGATGTTCAGTTACCGGGAGACAGATAGCTATGAGTGAACGACTGCACACACGGGGGGGTCGCTCCCGAACGGAGACGGAGGAGGAAACAGAACAGGCGGACGAGTCGCTGCAGTGTCCGGAGTGCGGCGGCAACGTGATCACCGACGAGGAGCACGGCGAGACGGTCTGTGCCGACTGCGGGCTGGTCGTCGACGAAGACTCGGTCGACCGCGGGCCGGAGTGGCGCGCGTTCGACTCCCGCGAGAAGGACGAGAAGAGCCGCGTCGGCGCCCCGACCACCAACACCATGCACGACAAGGGGCTCTCGACCAACATCGACTGGCGCGACAAGGACGCCTACGGGCGGTCGCTCGGGGCACGCCAGCGCCAGAAGATGCAGCGGCTCCGCAAGTGGAACGAGCGGTTCCGCACGCGTGACTCGAAAGAGCGCAACCTCAAGCAGGCGCTCGGCGAGATCGACCGCATGGCCAGCGCTCAGGGGCTCCCGGACAACGTCCGCGAGACGGCCTCCGTCATCTACCGGCGCGCGCTTGACGAGGACCTGCTGCCCGGCCGCTCCATCGAGGGCGTCTCGACCTCGTGTGTCTACGCCGCCGCACGGATGGCCGGCGTCCCGCGCAGCCTCGACGAGATCGCCGACGTCTCCCGTGTCGAGAAGGCGGAGATCGCCCGGACGTACCGCTACGTCGTCCGCGAACTCAAGCTCGAAGTGAAGCCGGCCGACCCCGAGCAGTACGTCCCGCGGTTCGCCTCGGACCTCGAACTCTCGGAGGAGTCGGAGATGCGCGCGAAGAGCCTCCTGCGCAACGCCAAGGACAAGGGCGTCCACTCCGGCAAGTCGCCGGTCGGGCTCGCGGCCGCCGCCGTCTACGCCGCGGCGCTGCTCACCAACGAGAAGACCACGCAGGCCGCCGTGAGCGAGGTCGCCGACATCAGCGAGGTCACCATCCGCAACCGCTACCACGAGCTGCTCGAAGCCGAAGACGGCCTCGTCGCGTAACCCGTTCGTTTCTCGTCTGTCGCGCGTCTGTAGTGCGGTCGTCCCTCTGGCGGCGTGTTCTGTTGACTGCCGCCGCTCCGGTCGCTGGCTTCGGCTGCGCTCCGGTCGCCGGAGCTGCGCACTCGGGCGGCCGCTACGCGATCCGGTTGAGGTCCATCAGTACCGCGCTCGCCGTCTCGCTCCCCCCGGCACCGCGACCCGAAACGGTGAGCGTGCCGGCCGCGGTCGTCTCGATCTGCACGACGTTGGTCGTGCTCGACACGGCCAGCGACGAGTGGCGCTTCACGAGCCGTGGGGCGACCCTGACCGACCCGTCCGCGACCTCGCCGATCAGCCGGACGGTGAGTCCGTCCTCGCCGGCGAGGTCGAGGGCGCTGCCGGCGACGTTCCGGATCCCCTCGACGTCGCGTCGGCGAGGGTGAACTCGCGGGCGTCGGCCGGGTCGTCGGCCGTCCCGAACGAGAGCACGTTCGCGAGGATGACGCACTTCAGCCCCGCGTCCGTCCCGTCCACGTCGAAGGAGGGGTCCGCCTCCGCGACGCCGAGTTCTTGTGCCTCGGCGAGCACGTGCTCGTAGTCGAGTCCCTCCGCGGCCATGCGCGAGAGGACGAAGTTCGCCGTCCCGTTGAGTACCCCCCGGACCGTGTCGACGTGACCCGGGCCGTGGTCCGCGATCGTCGAGAGGACCGGCATGGCGCCGCCGACGGTGGCCTCGAAGCGGACCTCGCCGTCGCTTCGTTCGGCGGCCTCCCGGAGGTCGCCGAACCGCTCGGCGACGGGGCCTTTGTTCGCGAGGACCGCGTGGCGGTCGCGCTCCAGCGCGGTCGTGACGTGTGAGAACCCCGGCTCGGCGTCGCCGAGGGTCGTCGGTGTCGCCTCTACGAGGACGTCGTACTCCGCCGCCAGCGCGTCCGCCGGCTCCGCGTCGCCGACGATCCCCGTCTCGGACTTTCGCGCGAAGGCGGCGTCGACGTCGACGGGTGTCCCCGCGTCGGCGACGACCGCGCCGCCGGAGTCGGCGAGCGCGACGATCTCGTGACCCCGCTCGGGGGCCAGCTCGGCGACCGCACGTCCGACGACTCCCGCGCCGACGACCGCGAGCTTCACGCCTGCCCCCGCGTCAGCGACTCGATGAGGTGGAGGTCCTTCTCGGCGGCGATCTCGCGGACGCGCTCTAGCGTCTCGGTCACCTCACCCTCCTCGACGGCGAGCCGGAGGCGCGCGCTGGAGGTGTTCCGCGTCCCCTCGGGCGCCGACAGCGCGAGATCGGTCACAGTGGCGTTCGATCCCTCCTGGATCCGCGAGAGCGTGTCGGAGAGGTCGGTGTCGACAATGTGACCGGAGAGGACACAGACCAGCGACTCGCTGTAGCGCTCCGCCCCGGCCTGGATCACGTTGATCCCCTCGGCCTGCAGGTCCTCGACGATCGCCTCGTACTGCGACTCCGTTGCCTCGAGGTCGACCTCCACCGGAATGTGGCCGCGCGGCGTCACGTTCCCCCGTTCGTGGAAGATCGACAGCAGGTTCCCCCCGTTCTGGCTTATCGGGCGGAGCGACCGGAGCAACTCGCCTGGCTCGTCGACGAGTTCGAGCCGGATCGTGTAGGCGTTGACGGCGTCCTCGTCCTCGTTCATCGACGATCGACCCCGCTCGGGCTACCTGGCGTACGCATTGGTGGTCGATGGGACGGTACGCTCATAAGGATCCCGAAACGCCACGTTGGCGGCCCCGACAGCCGTCGACGGGGGCGGATACGGTCGACTGGGGAGGATATCGACGACAGACGCGAATTCCCTCGCCGGGAGCGGATACCGTCGACGGGTCAGCGTTCCGCGGGTCGCCGCGGCTCGGAACGGTCGTCCGGTGCGTCCGCGCGCTGAATCTCGCTTTCTTCGGTCAGGCCGTCCACCAACGACCGGAGCCGTTCGAGCGGTATCTGTCCCGGCGCGTACTTGCTCTCGTCGGCGGCGAGCGGCGCGTAGCCCAGCTTCGACCCGTATATCGGGGCGACCGCCCGGGAGTGGCTGCCGATCCGTCCCATCGCGATCCCCGCCACGTCGGTCCCCTTCCTCGTCGCGGTCGCGACCGACCGCAGCAGGCGGAGGACGTCCGTGTGCCGTTCGGGAAACGTCGCCACCTTCGCGACGTCGCCGTACTCGCCGCACTGACGGAAGATGGCGTCGAGGATGTCCCGCTCGGGCGTGTCCTCGAACGTGTGGTGTGAGACGATGCAGTCGACGCCGTTCTCGCGGAGCTCGTCGAGGATCCACTCGGTGCTCCGCGCGGTCTCCAGCTCGACGTCGACGACCTCGACGCTCTCGGACCGCGAGGCCGCGGAGAGCCTGTCGAGCCGACCCGTGTCGACGGCCTGTCCGCCGAACCAGCGCGTCCGGTTCGTCGCGATCAGCGGCAGCTCCCCGTCGTAGTCGTCGAGCTGCGCGAGCGGGTCGTCCGCCTTGTCCATGCGGAACTCGACGACGTCGGCGAGCCCACGGGCCTCGGGCTCCCGCGTCAGGTCGTCTGTCGTGGCCGCGAGCGCGAACGACTCGAAGTCCATGCGACGCACTACCATCTGACGAATAAAAAACGTTCCCCGTCGACCGCGGCGGCGTTCCAACACGGACGCCGAGTGAGGCGGAGCGATCTTCTAGCGGTGCATTTGAAGTATCTGTCAGCGCTGTTCCGCGTATGCGTGTCACAGACTACGAGCTGTTCGCCGTCCCGCCACGCTGGCTTCTTCTCAAGTTGGAAACGAGCGACGGTCTCGTAGGCTGGGGCGAGCCGATCGTTCAGGGGGGGCTCGAAACCGTCGAAGCGGCCGTCGAGGAACTGGTCGAGGCGTACCTCCTCGGAGAGGACCCGCTGGAGACGGAACGTCACTGGCGGACGATGTACCAGGGGCGGTACTACCGAGGGGGGCCGATCCTGATGAGCGCCCTCGCCGGTATCGATCACGCGCTGTGGGACATCAAAGGCAAACACTACGACGCCCCGGTTCACCAGCTGCTCGGCGGTCACGTCCGCGACAGGGTTATGATCCACCAGTGGATCGGCGGTGAAGACCGGGAAGAACTCACGAACGAGGCGATCACTCGCCGCAATCAGGGCTATAAGGCGATCAAGATGAACGCGACCGCGGAGTTCCGCGCGCTCGAACCACCCGGCGCCGTCGAACGAGCGCGGAAACGCGTCGCGGCCGTTCGGGACGCCGTCGACGACGACCTCTATCTCGGCGTGGACTTCCACGGGCGCGTCTCCAAACCGATGACGCGACGCCTCGTCGAGTCGCTGGAGCCGTACGGGCTGATGTTTGTCGACCAGCCGATTCTCCCGGAACACTCCGAGTTCCTCGCGACGCTCGCAGAACAGACCACCGTTCCGATAGCGACCGGCGAGCGGTTTTACTCCCGGTACGACTTCAAGCCGCTCCTCACTGCGGGTGCGGTTTCGGTCATCCAGCCCGACGTCACCCACGTCGGCGGCATCACCGAACTGCGTAAGATCGCGACGATGGCGGACGCGTTCGACGTGGCGGTCGTGCCCCACTGTCCCCTGAGTCCCGTCGCCTTCGCGGCGAGCCTGCAGGTCGTCTTCTGTTCACACAACGCGGTGATGCAAGAACAGGATCTGTCTCTCCACGACCCCGCCGAAAGCGTCGGCCTCCAGTACCTCGAAGACCCGCATACGTTCGCGTTCGACGACGGCTACGTGAAACGCCCGACGGACCCGGGGCTCGGGATCACCGTCGACGAGGCGTACGTTCGCGAACAGTCCCGAGCGGATGTGAAGTGGTCCAATCCCGTCTGGCGGCACGAGGACGGCGGCATCGCCGAGTGGTGAGTACCCGGAACTCGGCGCTACGCGTTCGGATAGACGATCTTCTTCAGCCCTTCTCGGGCCTCCATCTGTTCGAACGCCTGCTCGACCTCGTCGAGCGCGAACTCGTCCGTCACGAGCGTGTCGACGTCGAGGCGGTCGTTCCGGAGGAGCGTCACGGCTCGCGCGAACGAGTCGGGCGTGAGCGAGTACGTCCCGATGACCTCGCGCTCCTCGTAGAACACGTCGAACGGGGAGATCTCGACCGTCGCGTCTTCCGGGGGCACCCCGAACACGAGCGTCCGGCCGCCAGGACCGGTGAGTTCGTAGGCCTGCTCGATCGTGTCGGGTAGCCCGACGGCTTCGATCGCCACGTCGACGGAACCGACGAGTTCCGGAATCGCCGTCTGCGGGTCTTCCTCGGTCGGGTCCACGACGTGGTCCGCGCCGGTATCGAGTGCCGTCTCGCGGCGTTGTTCGACGGGTTCAGAGACGACGATGGTTCCCGCGCCGCTGGCTCGGAGCAGTTGCGTGAGCAGGAGGCCGATCGCGCCGGCACCGACGACGACGACCGTCTCGCCGCTGGTGAGATCGATCTGATCCACGCCGTTGATACAGCAGCCGAGCGGCTCTGCGAACGCCGCGGTCCGGTAGTCGAGGTCACCGATGTCTTCGGCGTTGGCGGCGGGAACGGTCACGTACTCCGCGAACGCGCCCTCGATGATGTGTTTCGCCGCACCACCGAGCGACGTGAGGTCCTGACAGAGGTTCTCCCGGCCGGATTTGCAGGCCTGACACTCGTGGCACGGAATCGAGGGGTTGATCGCGACGCGGTCGCCAGCCTCGTAGTCGCCGACGGCGTCGCCCACCGCCACGACCTCGCCGGCGCTCTCGTGGCCGGGCGTCATCGGGTAGCCGACGGTGAGCGACCCGCTGTACATATGCACGTCCGTCGTACAGACGCCGCAGGCGTCGACCTCGACGAGCAGCTCGTCGTTATCCGGTACCGGTCGCTGCCGATTACTGATCTCTACCGAACGGTCGTCTGTGAGGATTGCTGATTTCATCGATCCGATATCGGACCGAGTTTGGACGCTGTACATAAATCTGCCGAGCGGATCGAGTATTCTCGGGAAGAACGTCTGTCACACTCGAATTCAGGGGTTTCGGTTTGTTTTCCAGAGACAAACAGAAGATGGACCGGAGGAAAAAACACCAGTTATGTCACAAATACCGGATCGTTGTGTACAACGTTGGTGGCGGCGAACTCGTTCCTCAGGACGATTTGTTTGTCTCTGAAAAACAATCATTTTGTCTCCCGAGCGCGTAGCGGCGAAGAACAGATGTCGCAAACGGGTCCAAAAACAGTTGCGGCCACGGTGAACTCCTTTCAGATCCTGGAGACGCTGATCGCGGCCGACGGACCGATGGGAGTCACGGAGCTGGCCGACGTTGTCGGTCTCTCGAAGGGGGTCGTCTACAACCACCTCGGGACGCTCTCGGAACTCGGATACGTACGAAAGGAGGACCAGAAATATCGGCCGTCGCTCCGATTGCTGTCGCTCGGCAGTCGTGTGCGGACGGGCTACGAGATCTTCGACGCGGTGCGCCCACACTTAGAAAACCTCACGAGGACGACGGGCGAAGTCGCGACGCTGTTCGTCGAAGAGGACGGGCAGGGCGTCTGTGTGTATCAGACTGCAGGTAGCGAGTCCTGGTCTCCCGAATACGTCTCCGGCGACGCGCTCCCGCTGCACGTCACCGCTCCCGGAAAGGCGATTCTCGCCACGCTCAGCGACGAGCGCGTGACCGAAATCGTCTCACGACACGGTCTCGAGTCGGTGACTGACCAGACGGTCTCGGATACGGACGCCCTCTTTTCGACGCTACAGCGAATTCGCGAAGACGACGTGGCGTTTGCCAGAGAAGAACATTTTGCGGGGATAGTCGGGGTCGGAACCGCGGTCGGCCTCGGTGAGCGCGCGCCAGCCGCTGCGATTGGGATATGTGGGCCCCTCGATCGACTCCACGGTCGATATCTCAAAGAAGACGTCACCGGCCAGGTGATCAGTACGGCAAAGTCGATAGGGGTCGACCTGACGACGTAAGGTTTGATCGCCGAACCCCTCAGGCCGACGACCGGTCGGCGACGAGCAGCACGCGGAGGTCGTTGACGTTGGTGCCCGTCTTCCCGGTCCGCACGAGCGCCCCCCGTTCGTCGAGGTAGCCGTAGGCGTCGTGTGCCGCCAGCCGGTCACGGGCGTGACGGTCGTCGTCAACGGTGTCGGCGTCGACGAGCGCCCCCGCGGCGTCGGTCGGCCCGTCGATCCCGTCCGTGTCGACCGCACACAGCACCGCGTCGGCGGGCAGCTCGACCGCCGCGCTCAACGCGAACTCCTGGTTCGGCCCGCCCGTCGCGCCCCGATCGCCGTCGGCGTCCACCGTCCCGCCATCTCCGTCTTCGTCGGCGTCGACTTCGCCCGTCCCGTCGCCTCCGTCCTCGTCGGCGTCACCCTCGCCTCCTCCGCCGATCGTGACCGTCGTCTCGCCGCCCGAGAGCACCGCGACGGGCGCGGGCCGCGGATTGCCGGTCCGGCGGACCTCCTCCGCGATCGCGACGTGTGTCTTCGCCGCCTCCCGCGCCTCGCCCCGGACCGACGAGGAGAGGACCACCGTGTCGAACCCCGCCTCGGCGCAGGCGTCGCGGGCCGCCGAGAGCGCGGTGTAGTTGTCCGCGAGCACGCGGACCGAGACGGTTTCGAACGCCGGGTCGCCCGCCGTCGGCGTCTCGTCGCGATCGCCGTCGGCGCCGTCCCGGAGGTGCTCCACGACCGCGTCGGGCGCGTCCACGTCGAACCGCGACAGGACGTCGAGCGCGTCGGCGTACGTCGTCGGGTCCGGTGACAGGGGCCCGCTGGCGACGACGGCGGGGTCGCCGGAGGACACGTCGCTGAACACCAACCCGACCGCCGTCGCCGGGGCGATCGCGTCCGCGAGCGACCCGCCTTTGATCGCCGAGACGTGCTTTCGCACGCAGTTGATCCGGTCGATCGGGGCCCCGCTCCGGAGCAGTGCGTCGGTGAGCGCCTGGAGGTCGTCGAGGGTGACGTCGCCCGCGGGCGCCGCGAGCAGCGCGCTCCCCCCGCCGGTGACGGGCGCGAGCACGAGCGTGTCGCCGTCGCTCTCGCGGGCGCGATCCAACACGCGACGCGCGCCGTCGACGTTCGCCTCGCTCGGCACCGGGTGGATCCCGGAGACGACCTCGACCGGATCGGCCGGCGCCGGGTCGTCCGTCACGACGACGCCGCCGGTCAGCGCGTCGCCCAGCCGGTCCGCGAGGAACGCCGCGATCCGGCCGGCCGCGTTCCCGCCGCCGAGGACGACGACCTCGTCGTAGGCGTCGAGGTCGTACCGCTCGTCGGCGACGTGGAGCGTCGTTCCCGCCACCGCGATGGCGTCCGCGAGCACCGAGTCGGGATGAGCGGCGTCGATTCCGGCCTCGACGGCGTCGAGGGCGACGCGGGCCGTCTCGTGGCCGTCTCGGATACCGCTGCGGTCGATCATGGTGGGTGCTCCGCTCACGGACACATAAATCACGCTCACCGCGGGTGCGGCGCTCGCGGCGCTCACAGCACCCACGGGCGGGTGCGGAACCAGAGGGCGGGCGCTTGCGCCGGCCGCCCACGCGCGTTTCCTCCGGGCCTCGGCCCTCGCGCGACCGGGAGCCAAACCGCTTTACCACCGCCGACACAAGGGGCCCCAATGGCGACGTGCGACGTGTGTGGGGAGTACGAGAATCTCCCGTACCAGTGTAAACGGTGCGGTCAGACGTTCTGTGCCGAACACCGGCTCCCGGAGAACCACGACTGCCCGGGGCTCTCGGAGTGGAACGACCCGGGCGGCGTCTTCGACAGCGGGTTCGACGACTCCGTCGAGGCCGGAGACGGCGCCGGCAACTCCGGCGGCGTCACGGAGCGGGTGAAACGCCGAATCGCCAGCGAGACGAGCACCGGCGGGCTCGTGAGCTACGTCCGCGGGAACGCGACGTACGTCCTGTTGGGACTGATGTGGCTCACGTTCGTCGCGCAGTGGACGGTGACGATCGTCTTCGGCGAGGCCGTCCACAGCCAACTGTTCGTCCTCCGGTCGGACGCGCTCGGCAACGTCTGGACGTGGGTGACCGCGGTGTTCTCGCACTCGCGGGCCGGGCTGTTCCACATCATCGGGAACAGCATCGTGCTGTTCTTCTTCGGGCCGCTCGTCGAACGCGCGGTCGGCTCGAAGCGGTTCTTCGGGTTCTTCCTCGCGGCGGGCGTGCTCGCCGGCCTCGGGCACGTGCTGTTCGCGATCGCGACCGGCGCCCCCACCGTCGGCGTGCTCGGCGCCAGCGGCGCGACGTTCGCGATACTCGGCGTGCTCACCGTCTGGCGGCCGAACATGGAGATCCTGTTGTTCTTCGTGATCCCGATGAAACTCAAGTACCTCACGTGGGGGATCGCGCTCATCTCCGCGACCCTCGTCGTCACCACGGGGGCGGGCGGCGTCGGCGGTATCGCACACCTCGCACACCTGATCGGGTTCGCGATCGGGCTCGCGTTCGGCAAGCACAACGAGGGGCTCGCGCGGTCCGCGCGCGGCCGGGGTGGCGTGCAGATGGGTGGCTCGCGCGGCCCCCGCGGTCCCGGCGGCCCGGGCGGGCGACTCTGAATGTCCCCGGAACGCGAGAACGACGGGACCGCTCCCGCGGGCGACGGAACCTCCCCCGTCGATCCCGAGACGCTCGTCCACCCGGCGTTCCGTCCCGACCCGTCGCTGTCGCGGGCCGAGATGGAGACGCTCCAGCGCGACATCGCGGCGACGGCCGTCTTCGAGGACGATCACGGGCTCGACCCGGCCGCGGTCGCGATCGACGAGCCGGCCGACCTCGCGGACGGACTCCCGGCGACGCGCCCGGACGCCGGTGACCCGGACGCGCCGGTCGTCGTGGGCATCGACCAGGCGTTCCGGACGACTGGCGACGGGAGTATGGCCGAGGACGGCAGTACGGCCGACGACGGGGGCCCGAACGGAGACGGGACGTTCGACGAGGCGGTCTCCGCGGCGGTGGCGGTCCGCGACGGCGCCGTGATCGAGTACGCGAGCGCGGCGACGCCGCTGTCGATCCCGTACGTTCCCGGACTCCTCGCGTTCCGCGAGGGCGGCCCGATGCTGGCCGCGCTCGACGCGCTCGACGCCGAGCCCGACCTCCTCGTCTGTGACGGCTCCGGGCGGATCCACTTTCGCGAGGCCGGCGTCGCGACCCACGTCGGGGTCCTCCGGGACGTTCCGAGCGTCGGCGTCGCGAAGAGCCTGCTCTGTGGCGAGCCCGCCGCGTCGGTCGACGGACGCCCCGCGGGCTGGCGGACGCCGATACGCGCGGACGAGTCGGTGGAGACGACGGGGACGGTGACCGACGACACGCCCGTCCTCGGCTACGCGTTCCAGTCGCGGCAGTACCCGAACAGCCGCCGCGTGAACCCGCTGTACGTGAGCCCCGGCCACCGCGTCTCGCCGGAGACGACCGTGGACCTCGTCGAGGCGCTGTGTGCGGGCTACAAGCTCCCCGAGCCGACCCGGATCGCGGACGCGTACGCCGACGTCGCGAAACGTGAGGAGCGCTGAGTCCGAAACGCGAAGGGCGCGGAGTCCGTTACGTGCTACCGATTGTCACTGCCCGGCGGTTTATATACTGTGGGCGACGAACGCGAACGTATGGGAGACGAGGACACGGACGGACCGATGTCTGCCGAGGAGTTCCGCTCGCTGAGGGACGGTCTGGTGCGACAGAGTTCCGGCGGGGGGACGACCGTGTACAAGAACGCCGCGGGCGTGGGGTGTCCGAACCCCGACTGCGACCGCGGCGTCTTCCAGACGCTGTTCGTCAGCGATCACGGTTGGCAGCAGATCGGCGCGACCCGCGACGGGATCGACCTGTGTCTGTGTAACACCGAATCGAAGCGGCTCGTGTTCATCCACGACGAGTGACGGCGCCGAGAGTCGTCTTCGGGACGCGGACGACGACGCCAGACGAGCCGAATCGCTTTTGAGCGGTCGACCGCCAGCAGCCCGTATGGCCCTCCCCTCGATCAGCGCCGACGACGTCGCCGACGCGGTCTTTCTCGCAGCCACGAGCGTCGCCGGCTTCCTCGTCGGCGGCGTCGTCGGACTCGTGCTCGGTCTGTTCGCCGGCTACGCGTACCTCGAACTCCTGAGCCGCGTCGCCGACCTCGAAGCGACCGTCAACGCGCTCATCCGCGAAAAAGAGGACCTTCGCGAGCGGGTCGAGACGCTGGAAGCCGACCGCGAGTGAGAAGTCACAACGCCGGAGACGACTCGCGCGGCGACGTCAGTCGTCGTCCGCGGTCGATTCTTCCCCCGTCTCGACCGCACAGCGATTCGGCCCGAGTTCGAGTTCGATCGCCGCGGTCTCGTCGGCGGGCGCCTCGACGCCGCGGTTCGCCGCGATAACCGACTCGTAGTTCGGCGGCTTCTCCGGCAGCGTCGCCGTGATCCGGTCGACGAAGGGTTTCCGGTCGAGGTCGAGGACGGCGATCTCCCGGCGCGCGTCGCCGACCGTCGTCGTCACCGGCTCGCCGGGCACCGCGTCGCCCGTCGTTCCGTCGTTTCCGACCGCGAAGTGACCCGGGAGGACGACGACGTCGTCGGGTTCAGCGAGCAGCGTCCGGTGGAGCGAGTCGTAGAGCCGCTCGGCCCCGGTCGCCGCGCCCGCCGACTCCCGGGCCGTGTCGGTCGCCGCCGACGCGGCGTCACCCACTCCTGTCCCGTCCCTGTCGACCGATCCGTCGCCGTCGGCCGGGTCCTCCTCGTTCGCCGCGAACTGCAGTTCGGTCCGACCCACGCTGTCGGTGAACAGCGTGTCGCCCGTGAGAACCGCCGAGCGACCGATCAGGTAGCTCGCGCCGTCGTCGGTGTGACCCGGGGTCGCGAGCGCCTTCAGGTCGGTCCCGCCGACGTCGAGCGTCTCGTTGCGCGCGAGCGGCTCGAACGCGTACGCCACGTCGCGGTCGGCGGCCGCGGCCGGCAGGTGGTACGGCACGCCGAGGTCGTCGGCGAGCGCCCGGCCGCCCGAGAGGTGGTCGGCGTGGACGTGCGTGTCGAGGACCGCCGCGATCGACGCGTCCAGGTCGGCGGCGGCCGCCCGCCACTCGTCGCCGTGCCGCGAGACGTCGATCGCGACGGCGACGCGGTCGGAGCTGTCGGAAGGAGCGACGGCGACGCGGTCAGAGCCGTCGGAAGGAGCGACGGCGGCGCGCCCGTCCGCGTCGGACGCGAACCCGCCCGCGACGAGGTACCCCAGACACCCCTTCGCGCGGCGCTGGATCTGGACGACATCGAGCGGGCCCTCGCCCGCGTCCGGCAGCGGCACCGCGACCCGGTCGTAGACGCCCGCCCAGCTGCGCATCCCGTCTTCGAGGACGAAGACGTCGTCGTACCCCGCCGCGGTCAGCTCCTTGGCGAGGTCGCGCGACGCCTTCCCCTTCGCGCAGGTCGTGACGATCGTGTCCCCCGGACCGAGTCCGGTCTCGGCCTCGAAGTCGTCCCGGTCGAACTCGTGGAACGGCTTGTAGAAGTAGTGGACCGCGCCGGCGATCCGCCACCCCTCGTAGCTCTCGCGGGGGCGGGTATCCACGACGGCGAAGGACCGATCGCCGCGCCGGCGCTCGTCGACCATGTCGCGGAACGCGCCGGGCGTGATAACGGTGGCCATGGTTGGTCGTTGGCGACGCGCGGACAAAACGCTGTTCCGGCGGGCGACGGGAATTCACCGACGGTTGGGGACGTATCAGCGGGTTCGGCCGGTCGATAGACAGGTTTTAGCTGACCGAGGGGACAGACGGTGTATGGTCGAGGCGTTCGCGGTCGCCAGCGGGAAGGGCGGCACGGGGAAAACGACGAGCACGCTCGCGCTCGGGATGGCGCTCGCGACGGAACACGACGTCACCGTCGTCGACGCCGACACCGGGATGGCGAACCTGCTTTTCCACACCGGGCTCGACGACGCGACGGTCACCCTCCACGACCTGCTCGTCGCCGAGACGATCCCCGGCGGGACGACGACCGCGCTCGGGGTCCTGACGGCGCTCGGCGAGCGGCCGGTGGTCTCGTCGTCGCTGCCGACGAACCCGATCGAGACCAAGCGCGCGGTCGTCGGAGAGGGACTGGACGCCAGCGGGCTCGACCCGGGCGACGCCGCCGTCGACCCCGTCGCGGCGGTCCGGGGCGATGGGCGACCCCGTGCTGGCGGCGGTCGCGGGGCTCGTCTCGGCGCGCGGAGCGCGGGATCGGCGTCACGCTCGCGGGCGGAACGCAAGCTGGCGGCGGCGGCGGCGCTCGCGCGACACGCGGGGCGGACCGGCGGTTCCGGCTCGCGACGACCGGGTTCGTCGCCGACGACCCGTCTGCGGACGTGGCCGCGCTCGCGGCCGACCTCGACCTGTCGCTGACCGCGACCGATCCGGGCTTCGCCGGGCGCGACCACCCGGCGATGGCGGCGTACGCCCGCGGCGAGGCGAAGGAGGGCGTCGGCATGGGCGGGGCGCTGGCGCTGGCCGACCGGGCGGGCGTCCCCGACGCGACGTGCGCGACCGGGTCGTCTCGCTGGCCGACCGGCTGCTCGCGGAGCGGCGGGCGAGTCGGGGTCCCGCCGGGAGTCCGGGTGCTGCCGGGAGTCCGGGTTCCACCGGAGGCGATCGCCCGTGAAGGGGGTCGTCCTCGGCGGCACGCGCTCCGGCGTGGGCAAGACGGTCGCGACGCTCGCCGCGATCCGGGCGCTCGAAGCGGCCGGTCACGCGGTGCAGCCGGCGAAGGCCGGCCCCGACTTCATCGACCCGAGCCACCACGAGCGCGTCGCGGGGCGCCCCTCGCGGACGCTCGACCGATGGCTCCAGGACACCGACGGGCTCCGGCGGAACTACGCGCGCGGCGAGGGCGACGTCTGCGTCGTCGAGGGGGTGATGGGGCTGTACGACGGCGACGGCTCCAGCACCGCCGCGGTCGCCGAGGCGCTCGACCTCCCGGTCGTGCTCGTCGTCGACGCGAAGGCGGGCATGGAGAGCGTGGCCGCGACCGCGCTCGGCTTCGAGCGGTACGCCGCCCGCGTCGGCCGCGACGTCGACGTCGTCGGCGTCCTCGCCCAGCGCGCCCACGGCGGCCGCCACGAGCGAGGGATCCGCGACGCGCTCCCGGACGAGCTGGCGTACCTCGGCCGGATCCCGCCCAGCGACGACCTGTCCGTCCCGGAGCGACACCTCGGGCTGCACATGGGCGAGGAGGCGCCGGTGCCCGACGACGCGCTCGACGCGGTCGGGG
>NZ_WPCE01000159.1 GCF_009742825.1 Halorubrum sp. CBA1125 | reverse complement strand
TCGCGTCGGCGGCGTCAGCCGCGTCGGCCGCCTCGACCGCCGTGGACTCGGGTGACTCGTCGGACTCGGCGGCCGCGTCCTCGTCGGCGTCGACGGCCTCGACCTCGGCGGTATCCTCGACGTCCTTCCGGAAGCCCGAGAGCTTGTCTTTCAGTCCGTCGAACACGGTTGACTACTCACTCCCCGTCGTCTTTGTCCATCTTTTTCATCTGCTGCATCTGCTGTTGTTGCATCTGCTGTTGCATCTTCTGGGCCCGCTGTTCGAGCTCCTCGCTCTCGGACGCGACCTCGTCGAGTTCTTCCTGGGTCTCTTCGATCCGATCGTCGAGCGCGTCCTGCTTGCGGCGGAGCACGTCGACGGCGTCGTCCTGTTCCTGCTCGGCCGAGTAGTTGCCGCCGAGCGAGACGACGACCTCGTCGATGTCCTGGACCTCGGCGCGAACGTAGGCACCGCCGCCGAGCGGGACCTGCACCGTCGACCCCGTCTCCAGCGTCTCGATGGCCTCGATGGCCTCGTCGATATCCGACTTCTCCTGCTTGTACTCGGCGATCTCGGCTTCGAGCGCTTCGATCTCCTCGTCGAGCACCTGCAGCTCCTGTGAGAGCTGCTGGAGCTGCTGTTGTCCGCCGTCCATCATGCCGCGGACACCTCCTCGATCTCGATCTGGGTGCGCTTGCGGTTGTGCTGGCTCCCGACCGTGGTGTACACCCGCTCGCGGGCGAGATCCTCGTTCTCCGCCTCGACCTCCTTCGTGAAGGGCTGGTCGCCGTCTCGACTCTGGAACCGTCCACTCACCGTGTAGGTACTCATGTTCCCCGATCCGGCAGGGACAGGGAAGTATCTTCCTAAAAGACGGAGTCGGAACGATCCGCCGGATCGAGGGTTATCAACCGTTCTGAGACGTCTCTGTCGATTTAAGTACCGCTAGTCGTTCGAGCCTTCGATCGTGTACGAGGCGCCTCGGTCGCGCTCGGGTCGACCGGGCGTGAGAAACGCCCAGATCAATCGAGAGCCCAGATTAATCGACGGAGCCGCCTGAATCAGTCGATGAACCCGAGCGTCTCCTCGATGCGGCCGAGTTCGGGGCCGGTGGTCTCCTCGCCGACGACGTACCCCTCGTTGGTGGCGACGAGCCCGGAGCCGACGAGCGGGGCGCCGTAGTTGACCGTCCCGAGGTCGGCGCGGACGTCGAGCGCCTCCTCGACGTCCTGTAGTTCCGACTCGGCCGATTGCGGGTGACACAGCACGCCGGCGTCGTTGGCGACCGCGGCGGTGCCGACGGTCCGGACGTCGCCGAGATCGCCGCGGACCACGGGCACCTCGAGGGCGTCCCTGATCGTCACGACCGCCTCCCGGGAGAGGTCCGGGTGGACGTAGGCGCCGTAGTTGTTCGCGAGGACGACGTTGCCGGCCGCGTTGATCTGGCCGGGGAGTTCGGCGACCGTCGCGTCGACGGCCTCGGCGATCCGCGACTGCTCGCGGTCGGTCGCGCGCGGGGAGACGAGGACGCCGCTCTCGTTGCCCGTCGCGAGCGCGCCGACGGTGTTCGAGCCGCCAACCGTCGTGAGCAGGGGCTCCGCACCGAGCTCCTCGCCGAGGGCGTCGGCGAGATCCTCGTCGACGTCCGGTCGGACCAACAGGAGGTCGTCGATCGCGCGAGCGAAGACGCCCACGTACGACGAGCCGGTGAAGGTCGCCCGTAACACGTTACTCGGCGTACTCGGCTTCGACGACCGGCTCGCCGTCCTCGACGAACCGGGCCGCGCGAACGCGGAGCTTGCTCGGCGGGTTCTGCCGCCCGTTCGCCCAGACGGCCTCGTTGACCGAGCTGTCGAGGACGACGTCCGCCTCGTCGACGGAGAAGTGCTTCGCGAGGTGCTCCCGGACGATCTTCACCGCGTAGTCGGCGCGCTGCTGGACGGGCTTGTCCTTGGCGTCGCGGAGCGGGACGGTGACGACCCGCTCTTCGAAGTCGCTCGTCGACATCTACTCGTCCAGGTCGTTCCGGCGCCAGTTGCGCCGCTTGGGGTTTCGCGTGACGTTCATGTCGGTCTTCATCATGACCCACGCCGGGACGCGGGTGTTCTGGCGCTCCGCCTTCGCCAGACGCTTCTTTTGCGCCTTCGATTTGTCTCCCATAGTGGGCCACAGTTCCCCCGGGGCGCATAAAACCCCTTCCATACCGCCGCACGGACGGCCTACCACTCTCGTTCGGCGAGTCGCGCGTAGATCCGATAACAGCGGTCGAGAACGTCGATCCCGACGCTCTCGGTGTCGGTGTGCGCCTCGCCGGGCTCGGCGGGGCCGCAGACGACGCAGTCGGTCCCCGCGTCGGCGAGCCACCCGGCGTCGGTGGCGTGCGGCTTGGTGACGTGTTCGGGCGCGGCGAGCCCGCGGTCCGCGTGGACCTCGCGAGCGGCCGCCAGCGCGGCCGCCGCGAACGCCTGGTCGCGGCAGGCCATCGGCGGGAGGTCCTGGTCGACCGTCCACTCGACGCCGTCGACGGCGGCGGCGACGCCCCCGAGGTCCGCCCGTCCGTCCGGCACCGTGCGCTCGTCGATCGTCACCTCACAGCGCTCGGGGATCACGTTCCACGTCTCGCCGCCGTCGACGACCGTGACCGCGATCGAGCCGGCGACGGACTGACCGACGACGGTCGCCTCCGGAACGTCGACCTCGCGGACGAGATCGATCGCGTCGCAGGCGCGGTAGATCGCGTTCTCGCCGGCCTCGGGCTCGGAGGCGTGCGCCGCGGTCCCGCGCGCGACGAGCGTCGAGGCGCGCCGCCCGCGGTGGGCGACCGCGACGTCGGTGCGCCCGGCCCCGAGTAGCCGGTCGACCCCTCGGCGACGACCGCGTGATCGGGGGCGAACCCGTGCTCGATCGCGTGGCGCGCACCCCTCGCCGCCGGCCTCCTCGCCGACGAACGAGGCGACCGCGAGCTCGCGGTCCGCGGGCGGCTCGGCGTCCCGAAAGGCGAGCAGGCAGGCGGCGAGCGCTCCCTTCATGTCGGCGGTCCCCCGGCCGTGAAGCCGGCCCCCGCGGCGCTCGATCACGTACTCCCCCTCGGTGCCCTCGCCGGTCGTCTGTCGCTCGGCCGGGGGGACGACGTCGTGGTGGCCGACGAGCGCGAGGGTGTCCGCGTCGGGGTCGCCCGTCGCGCCCGCGCGAGCGAGCACGTTGCCGGCGGCGTCGCGCTCCACGACCGCGTCGGTCTCCGCCCGGAGCCACTCCTCGACCGCGTCGCCCGCGGCCGTCTCGTCTTCGTGTGAGGGGATCGAGACGAGCTCCTCGGTCAGCTCGACGAGTTCGCGCATACGTCTCCTCGGCCGGTCACGGTGTTAAGTGTCGGTGACGCGTCGTGGACGTTCACGCGCGGCGCGCGAGCAGCCCGACCGCAACCGCCGCGAGCAGGGTTGCGACGACCCCGAAGCCGGGTGCCGCCGCGCCGGTGTCGTCGGTCGTGTCGGCACCGTCGGTCGTGTCGGCACCGTCGGTCGTGTCGGCACCGTCGGTTCCGCCGCCGTCGCCCGTCCGTTCGCCTTCGTCTCCCGACTGCATCGCCACGACCGCGGTCGCGAGCGTGTCGGTCGACTCGATCACGCTTCGCGGGGCGGGCTGGTTGAGGTAGCTGCCGTTCATCACCACGTAGTTCCCCTCGACGCCCGCCGTCGTGCTCGCGTACGGCTCCTCGTCGAGGATCGGCGCCTCGGGGTCGGTGACGAGGATCAGCTCGGGATCGGTCTGGAGGATCACCTCGTTCGAGAGCTGCGGGTACCCCTCGTGCTCGGCGGCCGCGACGTTGTCGACGCCGCCGATCCGCATGATCTCGTCGATGAACGTGTTGTTCGCGGCCACGAATCCGTCACCGAGCGGGTACAGCGCGTCCGGTCGATCGTACCCCTCGGTTCGGTTCGCGGCGTCCGCGACGGCGGCGCGCATCTCCGCGTTGGTCTCGGCGGCGGCCTCGCACTCGCCGACCAGCCGCCCGATCGTCTCCGTCTTCTCGGCGATGTCGTCGACCGAGGTGGCCGCCGGGAAGTGGTAGACGGTCAGGCCGGCGTCGCGCAGTCCCTCGACGTCGCCCGCCGACGCGTTCGGCGCCAGCACGAGGTCGGGCTCCGTGTCGACCACCCGCTCGACGCTCGCGCCGAACTCCGCGGAGACGTTCGCCCGCGTCTCGGCGCCGTCGAGGTAGGACGCGTACTGGCTCACGCCGACCACCCGATCCCGCGCCCCTATCTCCCACAGCGTTTGCGCCGCGGAGGGGTTTATCGTCGTGATCCGCTCCGGCCGCTCGTCGAGGGTGATCGTCTCACCGGTCGCGTCGGTCACTTCGAGCGGGAACCCACAGGACTCCGTCCCGTCCGTCTGGGCGGACGCCGAGCCGCCCGCGTCCGTCTGGGTCGGACCGACCGGTTGGATCGGACTCGCTGATTCCGTCGCGTCACCCCCCGCCGGCTGTGTTCCCGCGACCGGACCCGCGACGCCGCCCACGAGGGCGGTCACCGCGAGCGCGGCCAGCACGACCGCGAAGCTGTCTCGCATCGGGTCGACTGACGGGACGGACCCAATAAGTATTTGCCTACTGCAAGTCGTGTTGGAGTCGAATGCACGCGTGGGCACGCTCGGCCGGCTGGTCGGCGGCGCTGACGGCGGTGCTGGCGCTCGTCGTCGTCGTCAGCGCCGCGATCGGCCCGGTCCGGATCCCCCCCGTGGAGGTCGCGAAGGCGGTGTTGAACGCGCTCGCGGTCCCCGCGGGCGTGGAGACGACCTCGCCGGGAACGGGGCCGCTCACGCTGCCGGGAGCGGAGCTCACGTACCGCTCGCCGTTCGCGTTCCCCGTCGACGACGTACACCAGCGGATCGTCGTCGGGGTCCGGCTCCCGCGGATCCTGCTCGCCGCGCTCGTCGGGTTCGCGCTCGCGGCGGCCGGCACCGTGATGCAGGGGTTCTTCCGGAACCCGATGGCGGACCCGTCGATCATCGGCGTCTCCTCCGGCGCGGCCGTCGGCGCGGTCGCGTTCATCGTCTTCCCGACCGCGCTCTCCGCGACCGTCGCGCTCCCCGTCGTCGGAGCCGTCGACGTGGGGATTCCGCACGGCGCGGGTATCAGCCTCTTCGCGTTCGTCGGGGCGCTCGCCGCCGCCTTCGGCGTGTACGCCATCGCGACCAGCCACGGCCGGACGCCGGTGGCGACGCTGCTCTTGGCAGGCGTCGCGGTCCAGACGTTCCTCGGCGCGGTCGTGTCGTACCTCCAGCTACAGGCCGGTGAGTCGCTCCGCCGGGTCGTGGCGTGGCTGATGGGCCACCTCTCCGGCGCCGGGTGGAGCGACGTGACCGCGACCGCGCTCGTCGTGCCGCCGCTTTTCGTCCTGCTCCTCGTCTACGCCCGGGACCTCAACGTCCTGCTGCTCGGCGAGGAGGAGGCCCGCGGGCTCGGGATCGCGGTCGAGCGCACGAAGCGGATCCTGCTCGGCGCCTCCGCGCTGATCACGGCGGCCGGCGTCGCTTTCGCCGGCGTCATCGGCTTCGTCGGGCTGATCGTCCCGCACATGCTCCGGCTCGTCGTCGGCCCCGACCACCGGGTGCTGCTCCCCACGGCCGCGCTCGCCGGCGGGGCGTTCCTCGTCGCCGCCGACACGGTCGCCCGCTCCGGGAGCGCCGAGCTGCCCGTCGGTATCGTCACCGCCGCGGTCGGCGCTCCCTTCTTCGTCTACCTGCTCACGAAGCGGGAGGTGCACGAGCTGTGACCCCGACGACCACACCCGACGGCGAGAGGGTCGCGGTCGACCGCCGGTCCGCCTCCGCCAGCGACTCGGACGCGAGTACCGACGGCGACGGGTCGACGGCGGACATCGCGGGATCGACGGTCGTCGCCGACGGCGACGACCCGCTCGTCGAGGTTCGTGACCTCGCCGTCTCCTTCGGCGACGTGCCGGTCGTCTCCGGCGTCGACCTCCGCGTCGAGCGCGGGTCGCTCGTCGGACTCGTGGGCCCGAACGGCGCCGGCAAGACGACGGTCCTCCGGGCGATCAAGGGCGCGGTCGAACCGGACGCCGGGGCGATCCGCATCGGCGGCGACCCCGCGTCTACCCTGTCCGCCCGCGAGCGCGGGCGGCGGGTCGCGAGCGTGCCCCAGGAGACGAGCCTCGCGTTCGACTTCCGGGTACAGCACGTCGTGGAGATGGGACGAACTCCTCACCTCGGGCGCTTCGACGGGTACGGCCCCGACGACGACCGTGCGGTCCGGCGGGCGATGGAGGCCACCGGCGTCGCGCGGTTCGCCGACCGTCCCATCACGGCGGTCTCGGGCGGAGAGCGGAAGCGCGTCCTGCTCGCGCGGGCGGTGGCCCAGGAGACGCCGGCGCTGCTGCTCGACGAACCCACCGCGAGCCTCGACGTGCACCACGCCGTCGAGACCCTCGACCTCGTCCGCGACCTCGTCGACGATGGACGGGGGGCGATCGCGGCGATCCACGACCTCGATTTGGCCGCCCGCTTCTGCGACGCGGTCGTCCTCCTCGCGAACGGTGGGGTCTACGCCGCGGGACCGCCCGAGTCGGTGCTGACCGTCGACGCGCTCCGGACGGCCTTCAACGCCGAGGCGTTCGTCGGGCGTAACCCGGCCACCGGGATGCCGGCAGTCACCGCGTTCGACGCGACCGGTGCCGACGCGACCGGCGTCTCCCCCGCCGCCGACGGCGATACCACGGACGACGACGGTGCCGCCACCCACGTGCACGTCGTCGGTGCTGGGGCGACCGCCGCCCGTGTGCTCGCCCGTCTGGCCGCGGCCGGGTGCGACCTCTCTGCGGGCGTCCTCCCCGCCGGCGGCGCGGCCGCGGTCACCGCCGCGACGCGGACGCCGACGCCGTCACCGC
>NZ_WPCE01000177.1 GCF_009742825.1 Halorubrum sp. CBA1125 | reverse complement strand
AGCACGCCGATCGCGGCCGCCGCGAGCAGCGCCTCCCGGCCGGAGCCGTAGTCCTCCAGCCGGAAGCTGATCACGCGCCGCGAGATGGCGATGATCGCCGCGCTGACGACGATCCGGAGGACGGGCCGCCCGCGGGCGTACGCCACCAGCGTTCGTGATGAGGGGGACGGGGGGATGAGTCCGGACACGGACTCGATCGACGGCGAGCCGTTATCACAGACTCAGCGCGTAGTCGATGAGAGGGATGAGGATCACAAGCAGTACCAGCAACCGGAGCACGTTCCGCTTGTTCAGGTACCGGGATCCCAGGATGTGACTGCTGTCCGCCCGAGGAGCGTCGATTCCGGAATGGTCGGGATCGTCCGGTTTGTCGTTCGATTTCATTCGTGTTCCCCCTCCTTTCTTTCGGATCTCCCGTCCCTCGAGTATACAGAATGTCCGGTCATCTCACTGCCTCAGTAAAAATAACCGAGCCATGATCACTGGCTCGCCGTGAACCCGAAGTCGACCTCAAGCATCCCGCCGTTGGTCGTGACCACCTCGTAGTCGTACGTGATGCCGATCCGCAACGTTCCGACATCACCCATCGGTTCCAGCACCGGTTCCATTTCGCCGTTATCAAGCGAAAGCGGCGAGTTGTTGACGGAGGACTCCAACTCGGCCAGCGATTGATCCGTTGGGAGATCGAACGTCGTCTCGTCGGGCGCGGTGAACTCGAACGTCGTCACCGTCGCCCCCGCTCTCAAGTCCTGTGGGCCCGACAGCCCGAGATTCGAGAGCTGAAGGACGTTCGCGTCGAGCGTCCCGTGATTTGAGAGCGCTATTTCCTCGATCATCTCATCCCCATCGTCCTGATCGCCGGACGTGTCTGAAGATGAGGTGAAGCCCACCGTCTCCGGGTTTATTTTCAAAATGATACTTCCCGCTTGGAAGCTGAACGCTGCCTCCCCGTCGTCGCTGATGTACGCGTACGTGCCAGCCCCCGCGCCGGCGCTGGCCGCTCCGACGAGGGCCACGCCACCGAGAAGCTTCCGCCGCGACATCGTGTTGTTGTTGCTCATGTATGTTTCTCGTTCCGTGTTCCTGCCTTCCATAACTCCCAGAGCTCGTTGAAGATGAAGAGCATGACCGGGACCAGTACCAGAGCCATGTATCCAGCGGGGGTGTTGCCGAAGGCGACTACGTACCCGATGAGTGGGATATTGAACATGACAACTCCCACTAGATTGCTCCGATAGACGGGCTCATGGTCAGCATTCTCGTTAGCATCACCCTTCGTGATGAAACGAATGGAGGTGTCCGTAGTATGCCTCTCAATCACTCTGTGAGTAATGAGATTGCCGCCGTCATCACCGTAAGTAATGACATCACCCGCCTCGACGCGCTCGGCAGGCACGTCTTTAACGAACACGACCGATCCCGTTTGAATTGCTGGTTCCATGCTTCCTGATTGAACGATGAGAGCGTAGTCAGCGCCGACAACTGCAGGAAACGCCTGCAGCACGAAGGCGCCAACTACTGCGAGCAGGGCAACGGTCAGAGCGACCTTGAGTACCCTACTGAAGTTCACTGTATCTAGCTACTGTTTTCGGGGTCGTCTCCTTCACCAGACTCACTAGCCGCGAAGTTACCCGGGGCGTAACTGAAGGGACCGTCAGGACCCTCAGAGTGACGAACTTGCTGGAAGATCCACGTGAAGTAGACGTCCACGCTGTCCGTCTGAATCTCGTTCCCGACGGAGTAGGGAACGTGCCAGTCGAACCCGAAGTTCATCTGGGAGCCCGGTGCGAGAGGACTGACTCCCTGAACGTTCGAGTCATCAGTTTGCCCGCCGTTCAGGGCGAAGCAGGCCGTGTCGTCGGCATCACCATCGAGGTCTCCGAGGCCACTCGCCACGAACACCTCGGCGCCATTATCACTCTCTTCGTTGAACTGGACGGTACCCTGACGAAGCTGGTTGTCTGGATCCTCGGTGACGATGTTCGATAGACTCCTCGGGAACAGTTTTCCCGAGCCGTCGTCGGCGTTATCCCAGAACGCCAGCGCAGTCCCACTGCCGTAGTTGTCGAGGGCCTGTTGACTCGGACCGTCGGAGTCGAAGAACGAGGACTCGACGTTAGTGTCGTAGAAGGGAACCATTAGGATGTTCTCTTCCAGTTCTCCCTCCGAATTGAGGTCCTGAAAGCCCAAGAACGGATTGGCGTCCTGCTCAGCGACGGCTTCGGACTCGACGATACCGTTCTCTTGGCTGTTGTCCACTCCGAGACACAGGATCGGCCACGCGGGATTCGTCTGGACGTTCACGCCGAAGACAACCGAACCGTAGTCTCCGGGCTTGATGTCTGTAAGCGAGTATGAGAAGGCGACACCAGCAGCGTTGTCGCCGGTGATCTCAGTTTCCGCATCGAAGCCGGCGTCGCTATTTTCACCGGAAGCCACTTCCTCCCCGTTGTACGAGGCCGCGTAATCGATAACGCCGTTGAGCTCTCCCGCTCCGAAGGAAGCTTGAACAGCCTCCGTGTCTGTGAACTGGGCGTACGTCCCGATGCCGCCCAGTGCAGTCGCCGCGCCGATTCCTCCAAGGCTCGCAAGGGCCTTCCGCCGTGACAGGCTGAACCTGTCGCTATTGTCGTCGCTCATTTTCTTTCGGCAGTAGGATGCCAGCCGTGAGCGGTAGTCCGCAACCCAGCCCCTGCTGTCCCGTCTTCGGGCAGCGGGGCGGACGGCCTGCCGGGGAGTCGAACCCCGGAACTCCACGCAGGCTGCCGCCGTTCGTCCCTCGATCGCCTCCACGTCGAACTCCCGAACCGGAGATCGTCGTCCCGCAAGTGCTGTACTCGCGCGGGGACGCGGTCGTTTCAGCCCGGTATCGTCGACGGAGGGGTCAGACTCGCCCGCGACCGCGACACCCACGGTATCGGGACTGATCGGGGCGTTCCGCCGCGGTGGTTCGGATGGTTCGTTTGGCATCGTGGTCGTCCCCGACCTGGTCCCGGCCGGGCACAGTAGACGCCCACACTACCCTCCATCTTAGCTAATCACACCATTCGTTACAAAATAGGCCATTTGGAGGATCAAATGGTCAATTCAAATCGCTAACGAGACGTTTAACGGATCAAATCGACCGTCGCAGTTCGGGCCAGAACGGACCGACGCGGTCAAACGACGACGCGCGTATCTCGAAGCTGACCCCCGGTCGCCGGCGGATCCGCGTCGACGTTCCGTCCACGTAGGATCATCATACCACGGAGGAGACGGTCGTAGCAACCGAGTACGATCCGCTGCCCGTGACCGGGGAGGCGGGGCCGGCTCGGAAGGCGGAAGGCGGCTAGCCGGGAGAAACAGCAGCGTTTGCTTGTCGCATTTCGGGACTACCTGAAACGGGACAGCCTCGCTACAGGCTCCGATTTCTTATATGACATACCCGTGTGGATACCGGTGACACCTGGTTGACAACGACGCGAAACACTAAAGATGGCAATAACTGATCGATACGATAAGCTTACCGAAACGGAGATTCACGACCTGCTCCGCAACGAACGCAGGCGGCAGGTCATCAAGCACCTCCAGGACACCGTAGGCGAAACGACGCTGCGTGACCTCGCGGAGACTATCGCCGAACGGGAGACCGGCGAGTCTCCGGCGCCGAAGAACATCCGTAACAGCGTCTACAACTCGCTTCACCAGACGCACCTCCCGAAACTCGACAGCCGAGGGATCGTCGAGTACGACTCCGACCGGAAGACGATCCGACTCACCGAGGACGCCCGTTCCGTTGACGTGTACATGGAGGTCGTCACACCGTACGGAATTACCTGGAGCGAGTACTACGGTACGCTCGGCATTCTCTCGCTTTTCGTCGTTTTCGCCGCACTCATCGGCGTTCCCGTGATTTCCCGGATCGATCCGGTGGTCTGGGTGAGTATCTTTCTCTTCGCGTTCGCCGCCTCGCTGGGGTACCAACTCTGGACCGATCGCTGGATGTTCCTCCACGCGGTCTTCGGCTGATCGTCCCCGAGGGTCGCGTTCGGGGACGACGACCCACAGGCGTTCGAACGGGCAGCGGAGAACACGTAGCCGTCACCCATCGATCCCGGTCAGCGACTCCAGTAGGCGGACCGCCGGTGCCTTCGCGAGCGGGTCGTTGGCGTTGCCGCAGTGCGGCGACTGCACGCAGGCGGGACAGCCGCCCTCGCAGTCGCAGCCGGCGATCAGCCGCGCGGTACGGCCCATCAGCTCCTCGATCCGCTCGTGTCCCCGGCGCGTGACCCCGACGCCGCCGGGGTAGCCGTCGTAGACGAACACCGCGGGGCCGTCGGTGTGGGGGTGGTGTGGCGTCGAGATCCCGCCGACGTCGGCGCGGTCACAGAGCAGGAGGAACGGGAAAAGCGAGATGAGTCCGTGTTCGGCCGCGTGGATCCCGCCGTTGAAAGCGTACTCGCCGCCGGGAGACACCGCCTCGTTATCGCCGTCCGCGTCGCCGCCGACTTCCCCGGTCGGATCGCCGCCGTCCGTCGCCGCCGTGTCGCCCGCCGTATCCGCGCCGATCGCCCGCATCTCGGCCTCGACGTCCTCGGGAACCGGGAAGTACAGCGCCTTCGTCGGAAGCGTGGTCTCCGGGAGGTCGAGCGTCGACTCCCCGAGCGAGTCCCCCGTTTTCGAGTCCTTCCGGACGAACCCCGTGATCTGCTCCGTGACGGTCACGTCCGCGAACCGGACCGGCACGTCGGACCGGGCGGAGAGGCGGCGTTCGCCGAGGTCCGCGTTCACGACGACGGCCTTCTCCGAGAGCACCCGCGTGTAGTAGTCCGCCCACGACTGCTGGAGTTCCGCGACGTCGCGGTCGAGGTCGACCACCTCGTAGGTGCGCCCCTGCTGGTGGTAGATCGCGCCCGGGTGGGCGTCGCGGAGCGCGTCGCCGAACCCGAGCGTCGCGATCTCCTCGCCGCCGGAGCGCTCGATCAGCGACACCTCGCGCTCCTCGGCCGTCCGGAGGTTCAGCGCCTGCTGCGGGCTCCCGTCTCCCGCGTGGAGCCACCGGATCCCGCGCTGGGTCTCTCGACGGTCGAGCACGCCCTCGTCCGTCAGATCGCCCACGACGCCCGGAAACGCCGCGCCGAAGAAGCGCTCGTCGTCGGGCGAGAGCCAGCGCTCGTCGGCCGCGCAGGTGACGTGGCCGGGGAGGAGCTGCCGGTTCTCGGGGTCGCAGATCGCGTCCTCCGGCGGCGCCTCGAAGAAGTCCGTCGGGTGGGTCATCAGGTACTGGTCGAGCTGATCTTCACCGCCGACCATCACCACGAGCGCGGGGTCGTCTCCCCGGCCGGCTCGCCCCGCGCGCTGGTGTGCCGACATCCGCGTCCCGGGGTAGCCGTCGAGGATCACGGCGTCGAGCCCGCCGACGTCGACGCCGAGTTCGAGCGCGTTCGTCGACCAGACGCCCCGCAGCTCGCCCGAGTGGAGGGCCGCCTCGATCTCGCGGCGGCGCTCGTCCGTCAACGCGGCCTGGTACGCGCTCACCTTCCCCGCCAGGTCGCGCTCGCCCCGCTCGCGGAGGTCGCTCGCGCTGTCGGTCGCGTACTGCTCCGCGGTCTGTCTGGCCCTGGTGAACGCCAGCGTCTGGGCGCCCGCCATCACGAGGTCACAGAAGAGTCGTTTGCTCTCCGCGTGGCTCGACTTCCGTCGACCGCTGCCGCGGTCGGCCCAATCGTCGTCGTACTCCGGCGGGTTCCACAGCACCCAGTCGCGCGGCCCGCGTCCTGAGGCGTCCTCGTCGACGAGGGTGATCCCGTCGGGATCGCGGCCGGTCACCGTCGCGGCGTGCTCGACGGGGTTGCCGATCGTCGCCGAACAGCAGACGAACCGCGGCGCAGAGCCGAACCGCTCGCAGGCCCGCGCGAGCCGACGGAGCGTCAGCGCGACCTGCGATCCGAACACGCCGCGGTAGCTGT
>NZ_WPCE01000128.1 GCF_009742825.1 Halorubrum sp. CBA1125 | reverse complement strand
CACCGCAACGAGGGAGCGCTAGCGACCGAGTGAGGAGCGCAGCAAGGCCCCCGAGTCCTCGCGGCTGGGGCTTTGGAGACGTTCTTCGCAGTCACGTTCCCCGTGTTGTACAGCGAGCGGCTGGGGCTTTGTGAGTGTTCTCCTCGCCAGCAACGAATCCCGTCTCGAACGCTCCAGTTCGCTCAACTATCCCTCTATCGTACTACTAGCACGCCGAGGCTAACAGCTGATTCGTTCACAATGTGGTGAAACAATCCCTTGTGACGTGTTCGTTGACACCCGCTCTTTCGAGGGTGATCCCCCGGCCTCGACGAGCGAACCCGTCAGGGTGAGCGAAGGCGGCTCGGTTAGAGTGCCTCTCGGTACGCCTCCAGCGTCTGCTCCACGTCTTCTTCGGTGTGCGCGTAGGAGGTGAACTGACACTCGAACTGGTTGGGAGTGAGGAACACCCCGCGGTCTTTCATCTCCTGCCAGAACACGCGTTCCCAGCGGTCCGTGGCCGCGCTGGCGACGTCTGCGCCCGTCTTCGGACAGTCGTCGTACCGGGCACAGTCGGGGTTCTGCCGGCAGCCGCCCGCACAGCAGGCGTCGACGTCTTCGGGCGCCTCGCGGGTGAAGACCGTCTTGAACATCGAGTCGGTGCCGACGACGGTGTACTCGGGCGCGCGTTCGGCGCAGATCTCGGTTATCCCCTCGCGGAGCTTCCGTCCGAGCCGATTGACGTGCTCGTACACGTCGTTCTCGGCGGCGTACTCCAGGGTGGCCTTCCCCGCGGCCATCGTCACCGGGTGCCCCGAGAAGGTGCCCGACTGGAACACGTCGCCCGCGGGCGTGAACGCCTCGAGTATCTCGATCCGTCCGCCGATGGCCCCGACCGGGAACCCGCCGCCGACGATCTTCCCGAACGTCGTCACGTCGGGCGTCACGCCGAACTTCGACTGCGCGCAGCCGAGCCCGCCCACGCGGAACCCGGTGATGACCTCGTCGAATATCAACAGCGCGCTGTGGTCGTCACACAGGTCCCGGAGCGTCTCGTGGTACCCGTCGACGGGGGTTACGATCCCCGTGTTGGCGAGGATCGGCTCGACGAGGACGGCCGCGATCTCGTCGCCGTGTGCCGCGAACACCTCCTTGGCGGCCGCCGGGTCGTTAAAGGGGATCGGGAGGGTGTGTTCCGCGAACGACTCCGGGATCCCCGCCGTCGACGGGTGGGGATTCTCCGGTGATCCCTCCACGAGCGTCGACTCCTGTGCACCGTGGTAGCCGCCCTGCATCACGACGATCTTGTCGCGGCCGGTGTGCCCACGAGCGAGCCGGACCGCGGAGACGGTCGCCTCCGTCCCGGAGTTGACGAACCGAATCGACTCGACGCTCGGGACGTGCCGGGAGACGAACTCGGCGTGCTCGACCTCGATCTCCGTGGGCGCGCCGTACATCGGTCCGGCCGCCGCGTGCGACTGGATCGCCGCCTCGACCGGCTCCGGGAGGTCGTGCCCGTACAGCAGCGGTCCGTACCCCATCACCCAGTCGACGTAGCGGTTGCCGTCGGCGTCGATCACGTGGCCGCCGTCGCCGCGCTCGACGAAGAAGGGGTGCGGCATCGTCGCGCGCACGGAGGAGTTGACACCGCCCGGCATGACCGACAGCGCGCGGTCGTACAGGTCACGGGAGCGCTCGTGGTTCATGTCTCGGGGTTGGATCGGGAGGATGAAAGTAGTTGCCAACCCGTCGTCGGCGACGCATCGACCGATTCGCGTCGATTCCCCGAGCGACCGCCGGCGTCGCTCCGCGAGCACACGAGGGCGCCACCGCTGGACGCCGTGAAGCCGTCGAAAAAGAAACCGGGTCGGTTCGTCGAGTCGATTCGTCGAATCTCGCTGGACCGTGCGGCTCAGTCCGGGGGCGCCGGACTTAGACGGCCTCCGGCCCGGTCGCGCCGGTGCGGACCTGCAGGGCGTCCTCAACCGGCATGATGAACACCTTGCCGTCGCCGGGCTCGCCGGTCTTCGCGGCGTCGGCGATGGCGTCGGCGACCTCGTCGGCCGGGATGTCGGCCACGACGATGTCGATCTTCACCTTCTGGTGGAGATCGACCGTGAACTCCTCGCCGCGCCACTGGCCCTTCTTCGCGGGCTGGGAGCCGCGACCGGAGACGTTCGTCACGGTGAGCGACGGGGCGTTGATCTCCGCGAGCGCCTGTTTTACCGCGCCGAGCTTGTCGGGGCGGACGACGGCCGTGACCATCTTGATCGGCGTGCCCGCCTCCTCGCCGCCGTCGGCGCGCGGGGAGTCGTTGGTGGTGTCGACCACGGACGGACCGCCGTCGGTCGCCACGCGGTCGCCGCCGAACTCGGGGTAGGTTTCGACGCCGTGCTCGGAGATGTCGAGCCCCTCCTGTTCGTGCTCCGGGGTGACGCGCGCCTCTCCGCTCAGTTTGAGGGCGTACCAGACGACGGCGGTCGCGGTGAGCGTCCAGCCGCCGATGATGACGACGCCGGTCAGTTGGGCGACGAAGTGCGCGCCGACGCTACTGGAAAGCGTGCCCGGCGCGGCGACGAACGGGAACAGCAGGGTCCCGAGCACGCCGGCGCTGCCGTGGACGGGGAACACCGCACAGACGTCGTCGATCTTGAGCGTGTCCGAGACGAACTCGAAGACGATGGGGAGCTGTCCGCCGGCGAGGAGGCCGACGACCAGCGCGCCCCACCACGCCGTGGTGTCCGGGATGGCGGTGATACCGACCAGCCCCGCGAGCAGCCCGTTGGCGACGTAGAGCGTGTCGACCTTGCCGGTCTTCAGCCAGACGACGAGGGCGGCGCCGATCCCGCCGGCCGCCATCGCGACGGTCGTCCCCATCGCGACGAGGTTGAGCGTCAGCGTGTTGAACACGCCGTCGCTGACCACCGCGGCCGTCCCGACGTTGAAGCCGTACCAGCCGAACGCGAGGATGAGCGTCCCGAGGACGGCGAACGTCAGGGAGTGGCCGGGGATGACGTTCGTCGAGCCGTCTTCGGCGTAGCGGTCCATCCGCGGGCCGAGAACGGCCGCGGCCGTGAGCCCCGCGATCCCGCCCATTCCGTGGACGATCATGCCGCCGGCGAAGTCGTGGAAGGCGGTGCCGGTCAGCTGGGCGACGAGCCCGTCACCGGAGGCCGACCAGGTGAACGCGATGACCATCGGGTAGATCACCGCGGCCAAAAGGAAGGTGTAGGTGACGTACGCGCGGAGCTTCGCGCGACCGGCGACGGCGCCCGACACGATGGTCGCGGCGGTCATCGCGAAGACGGCGCCGTAGAGCCAGTTGACGTAGGGACCGATTGCGCCCGCCTCGACGGCGAGGCTACCGCCCGAGAACAGCGTCCCGGCGGCGGAGGCGATCCCCCCAGATCCGTTCACCGCGCTGGTGAACGCCGTGCCGATCACGAAGAACACCGTCACCCCGACGCTCCACGTCAGGAGGTTCTTCGTCAGCTGGTTGGCGACGTTCTTCGAGCGGACCTGCCCCGCTTCGAGCATGGCGAAGCCCGCGTGCATGAAGAAGATCAGGAACGTTACGACGAGGATCCACGTGCCGTTCAGCGCGTTTCCGAACGTGGTCGGGTCCACGGTCGCGAGTACGCCGGTCGTCACGAGACGACCACCTCTACTGAACGTTCGTCAGTCGTGCAGCGCGTTTCATCCGTGTTCATGTGCTGAATCACGTTTCGTCCCGGGGGAAGGCAATTATATAAACGTTAGAGTTGAGTTTCACAAAAAATTTCTTTGATAATACAGAAATCGTTCAATATAAGGAGGCATCTATTGAATATAAGGACGTATATCAGACGATCGCTCGGCAATGTTTGCGCTCGAAACGAACGGACGTACTATAAGATAATTGAACGTTCGCTGCCGATCGGTCGATTTCGGCCGTTGAGACGGCGTGCGCGGTCGGGTTCGGTGATTTTTGCCGGCCGCGTTCGCGGCTGAACGAGAGTCCGCGACGCGGGATCGTAGAGAAACGGCGTGAACCGTCCGATATCGACCGATTCGAGCTGCGACGCGAGAAGTGTACGTTCGTCAACGGGGATCTCCGTTCGATTGGTGATCCCGCCACAGACTCGCGAGCCGAGTCGTCGATCGGAACGCAGTTCGGCCGGACCGGGAGAGTCGGTTACTCCGGTTTCAGCCCCTCGCCCTGCACGCGCATCACGGCCTCACCGTCGGCGAGGTTCGGCGCGTCCACGAGCCGGACGATCCGCTTGTCGCCTTTCGACTTGCGGAGGTAGATCCGGAACGTGGAGGCGTGGCCGAGGATGTTCCCGCCGATCGCCTGCGTCGGGTCGCCGAAGTAGGAGTCGGGGTTCGACGCGACCTGGTTGGTGACGAGGATCGCGGTGTTGTAGAGGTCGCCGATCCGCATCAGGTCGTGGAGGTGCTTGTTGAGCTTCTGCTGGCGCTCCGCGAGCTCGCCGCGACCGACGTACTCGGCGCGGAAGTGGGCCGTCAGCGAGTCGACACAGACGATCCGGACCGGCCACTCGGTCTCCTCGTGTTCGCTCGCGAGCTCCTTGGCCTTCTCCGCGAGCAGGATCTGGTGGTTGGAGTTGAACGCCTTCGCGACGTGGATCTGGTCCAAGAAGGCCTCGATGAGCCGCTCCATCGCCTCCTCGTCGCTCGGCGTCCCCTCGATCTCGCGTCGCTCCATCTCCTCGGCGAGGATCTCGTCGTCGAGCCCGCGGACCATGTCGTCGATCCGCTCCGGCCGGAACGTGTCCTCGGAGTCGACGAAGATACAGCCGCCCTCCAGCCCGCCGTTCTCCTTGGAGAGCTGGACGTTGACGGCCATCTGGTGGGTCACCTGCGACTTGCCGGACCCGAACTCGCCGTACACCTCGGTGATCGACTGCGTCTCGATGCCGCCGCCGAGCAGGTCGTCGACCTCCTCGATCTGCCACGAGAGCTTGCCGATCTCCTGACGCCGTTCGAGCACGGTCGCGCCGGTCTCGAAGCCGCCGACATCGGCGGCGTCGCGGGCGGCGTTGATGATGTCGCTGGCCGACGACTCGCCGATGTCGGCGGTGTTGGACATCTCGCCGGGGCTCGCGACGGCGATCGACTGGTAGCTCTCGAACCCGTTCTCGACGAGCTTGTCCGCGGTCGCGGGGCCGACTCCGGGCAGGTCTTCGAGTTCGTCTTCAGGCATGTACACGGGGCTTGTTCGGCTTCGGGTATAAAGTCTGGTTTACACCCAGGTGAAAGTGAAATCGACGGCAGGGAGGGGTAGTCGCTCCGTCGAGGGGCGCGTGCGACGGCTCAGAAGCCGACGCGACGGACGTACGGCAGTTCCCGAATCTGGACGAGGAGGTCCCCGGACAGGTCGGCGTCGGTTATGACGTACAGCTTCGGATCGTCGGTGAACTCGGGGTCCTCGCTCAGCACCTGTCGGATCGAGATGTCGCGGTCGGCGAAGATCCCGGTCACCTCGGCGACGATCCCCGCCTCGTCGGCGGCGGCGACCTCGATCGTGAGGACGGTGAGGTCGAGGACGGGCGCCAGATCCATCAGGCTCGGTACCGACGAGATGTTCGTGAAGATGCGCTTCAGCTCGGGATCGTCGAGGATCGCGTCGGTCGTCGAGTCGACCACGCGCCGATCGACGTCGAGTTCGCGCGCGATCCCGGTGTAGGGGATCTCGATCCCGCCCGAGACGACGCGGCCGTCCTCGTTGACAGAGAAGCCGCGCTCCAAGAACAGCCGGATCACGGCCTGCTGGCTGGGCGACCCCTCGAACTTCTCGAGGATCTCGTCGAACATTCGTGTCCACCAGGGGCCGCTGCGTGCTTAAAAACGAGGGGGACGGCGGCCCGACGAGCGAGATGGGGGAAGGGAATGAACGAGGTGTGGAACGGGAGCGAGCGAGGTGGAGGGTAGGAGTGAGGCGCAGAACGACTACTCCACGATCCCGGCGTAGACGCCGCCGAGGACGACGCCGTACAGCATGTGACCGATCGCGCTCAGCGCGCTGATGTTGGGTAGCGGCGGATTCGCGGGGGAGCCGACGGCCGAAAGCCAGATCGGCATCACGATCACGGCGAGGACGATCCAGACGAGGATGCCATAGGCGGCACCGAGCCCGACACTCTTCCCGACGCCGTCGGCGAGGTCGGGTCGCGCGCCGACGAGCGCGGCGAAGCCGACGCCGATCACCGCGCTGTGGGACAGGTGGATCACCCAGCCGAGGAACGGGGCCGCAGGCGGCGCGAGCCCGTACATCGAGGGGATCACGACCGGCAGGAGCGGGTTGGGAATGACGTACGCCATCACGAGCCCGAAGGCGACCCCACCGACGAGACCGCCGGCCACGCCCGCCTTCCAGTCGCCGGCTCCGGTCGATACGTCCGTCGTCGCGTTCGCAGTTTCGGTTGCCATAGCGGTCGATTCGTCTGCAGCTATCCGGTAATATATACCGCAAGTTGGCGATCGGGACGCACTCGCCCGCAACGTATATATACATTATAGACCGTTATAGACTGGGATCGACCGCTCCGAACACGCGAATACGTACGAGCGATCGAATCCGCCGGATCGCGTCCGTAGGCCGCGTGACGTCGAGCGCCTCGGCGACCTCCGTGTTGACCACGTCCGTCGACCGGCCCTGCTGTCCAGATCCGCCGATCGGCCCTGCTGACAGCCCCCGGCGACCGTCGCTGCTGACAGCCTCTAGCGACCGCTCCGACGTCGGCGACCACTTCCGTTCCGGCACCCGACCCCTTTTGGCCGATGGCGACGAACCCGCAAGCGTGGCAGAGTCGGCGCACCTGCGGTTCTTCCCGTACGAGGAACCGTATCCGAACCAGCGCGAGGCGATGGACAGGGTCGCCAACGCGCTGGACCGTGGACAGGACGTGCTGTTCGAGGGCGCGCCCGGGACGGGCAAGACCCTCTCCGCGCTCGTGCCCGCGCTCGAACACGCCCGCGAACACGATCGCACGGTCGTCATCACGACCAACGTCCACCAGCAGATGCGGCAGTTCGTCGAGGACGCGCGCGCTATCACTCGTACGGAGCCCATCCGCGCCGTCGTCTTCAAGGGCAAGTCCTCGATGTGTCATATCGACGTCGACTACCAGGAGTGTCAGACCCTTCGCGACACCACCCGCGAGCTGGTCGAGACGGAAGCCGAGGCGCACGAGCTGGAGGCCCGCCAGCGGGAGCTGCTCGCCGAGAGCCGCGAGGGCGACGCCGGAGCCGCCGAGGCCCGCGAGGCGATCATGGACGAGCTGGAGGAGATCGAAAGCGAGCTCGAGGAGTACGAGACGGCGAACGTCTGTGCGCACTACCGCAACAACCTGACCCGCGACACCGACGAGTTCTTCGGCTGGCTCTTCGAGGACGTCCGCACGCCCGACGACGTGTACGCGTACGCCGACGAGCGCGAGCTGTGCGGGTACGAACTGCTGAAAGAGGGGATGGAGGGCGTCGACCTGGTCGTCTGTAACTACCACCACCTGCTCGATCCGCAGATCCGCGAGCAGTTCTTCCGGTGGATCGACCGCGACCCCTCGGAGATACTCACCGTCTTCGACGAGGCGCACAACGTGGAGGACGCCGCGCGCGACCACGCCACGCGAACCCTGACCGAGAACACGCTCGACGCCGCCCTCGACGAGCTCGCCGACAGCGACGATTCGCGGGCGGCGGCGGCCGAGAACGTCGTCCGGGCGTTCCGCGACGCGCTCGTCGAGACGTACGACGAGGCGCTCGACTTCGGCGGCCGCGAGCGGGTCGGCGAGCGCTGGGAAGACGTCTCGATCGCCAACGACGACCGCCGAGACGACCTCACGCTCGCGTTCCTCCGGCAGTACGAGGGGAAGGGGATCGACACCGAGACCGAGCTCGCGGTCCAGCTCGGGGAGGCGCTCGACGAGGAGTACGAACGGCGCTACCGCGAGGGGGAGACCACGACCCGGACGGAGTGTCAGACCCTCCACGTCGCCCGGTTCGTGTCGACGTGGCTGGACGAGGGGACGGAGCTCGGCCAGTACCCGGTCGTCTCCGTGCGCCGCGACGGCACCACCGACGAAGTGTACGGCCGAGCGGAGCTGTACACCTGCATCCCTCGCCGGGTCACCCGAGAGCTGTTCGACGAGGTCGCCGCGTCGGTGTTGATGAGCGCGACGCTCCGTCCCTTCGACGTCACGGAAGACGTGCTCGGGCTGGAGGACACCGCGTCGATCGCGTACGGCATGGCGTACCCCGCGGAGAACCGGCGGACGTTCGCGGTCGACACGCCGCCGCTTTTCGCCTCCGAGCGCAACGACGCGGAGACCCAGGAGACGGTGGGGTCGCTGCTGCGCGACGCGATCCGGTTCACCCCGGGCAACACGCTCGCCTTCTTCCCCTCCTACGCGGAGGCCGAGCGCTACTACGAGCGGCTCGGCGGCGCCGTCGACGGGACCGGAACCGACAGCGGTGCGGGCGGGGGCGAAAGGGCAGGCGG
>NZ_WPCE01000258.1 GCF_009742825.1 Halorubrum sp. CBA1125 | reverse complement strand
CAGCTCGACGCTGCCCGCGTCCCCGCCGTCCAGGTCGTGTACTGTTGCGTTCATTGGTTATCCCTGGTTGGATGCGGTGGATACGTACCGGACCTCGGGGTCGAGGCGCGGCTGGTCGTTCGGCCGGATGGCCGGGCGGAACCGCAGCAGGCGCTTGTCCGGTCCCGGCAGCGAGCCCTTGATGAGCGCGTACTCGCCGTCGACCTCGCCGTAGTTGACGAAGCCGCCGTCGACGCTGGCGTCGTCGCCCTCGCCGAAGTCGATGAGGCGCTTGTTGAGCTCGGTGCGCTGGTGGTAGCCGGTCTGTCCCTGCTGGGGCACGGTGGAGCGCACGCGGGAGGGGTTCCACGGACCGAGGTTGCCGATCCGGCGCCGCCATCCCTGGCGGGCGTGTTTCCCCTTCCGCTTTTGAACGCCCCAGCGCTTGACGGGGCCCTGGGTCCCCTTCCCCTTCGTGACGCCGGAGACGTCGGTGTACTGGCCGGCGCGGAAGACGTCGCCGAACTCGTGGGCGCCGCCCGCCTCGACCAGTTCGAGCGCGAAGTCGGCGCGCTCCTCTAAGGAGCCGCCGCCGACCCGCGTCTCCATCACGTCGGGCTTCTTCTTGGGGACATTCGCGAGCTCCGCGGGGACGGTGTGGGTGATAACGCGAACGTCGTCGACGACGTCGTCGTCGAGCAGCGCGCGCAGCTCCTCGGCGTCCTCCTCGAAGGTGTCTTCCGCCGGCAGGTCGAGCGCGCGGTCGAGCTCCTCGTGGAACTCGCCGGTCCAGACCTCGGCTACCGGCTTCTGTCCGTACGGCGTGTCTTCGTAGGCGCGCAGGGCCACCGCGTACATCGGCGGCGTCTCGACGACGGTGACGGGGACGGCCTCTTCCATCCCCTCACGCGGCGAGTTGGCCTCGTCGTTGACCATCATGACGTGGGTCATCCCGGCCTTGTAGCCGGCGAACCCCTGTAGCGCGGGGGCCCCGTCGTCGTCTGGCCACGAGCGGATGCGCGGCACCTCGCTCTCTGCGCGGGTGCGCGGGCCGTAGCCCAGCGAGCCTTTTCGTGGTCGGCTTGGTTGTGGCATGTGTTTACTCCGTGAGTGTGAGCGAGCCGAGGGTCGCGAACAGAGCCTCCTCCGTCCGGACGACCTCGCTCGCCTGTGCCGGGATCGTGTTCAGCCAGAGGTCGAACCCCGGATCGGGTTCGACCGGACGGCCGTCGGCGACGGCCGCCCGAATGCGGTCGGGCGAGAGCCCGAGCATCTCCGGAAGCCCCCCGCTCGGGCGCGCCGAAGGCGACGACGTAGCCGCCGGCCTCCCGCGCGTCCGAGACGAGGTCGCCGAGCCGCGAGACGGAGAGTTCCTCCCCGTGTCGCGACGTCGCGACGGCCAGGCCGCCGCCGGCGAGCGCTTCCGACAGGTCCGCTCCCACGACCTGGAAACCGTCCTCCGGCTTCCCGGTGATGCGGGCGCGGACCGGTTCTCTCGAAGAGACCCTGATGGTGACGCGCTCCCCCGGCTCGACCTCCATTCCGGAGGGGACGAGCAGGGAGATCGGGTGTTCCCGCAGCGGGGAATTGACCCGGACGCGGCCTTCAGATCCGACCTCGGTCACGAGTCCCTGTGTTTTCGACTCTCCCCCGTCGGGGGTCGAGCCGGTCCGCCACGGCACGCGGAGCGGCGGGAGCACGCCGGCGTACCGGAGCGCGTCGCGCTGCCCCCAGAGATCCTTTCGGAGCTCCGGCGGCGTCACGGCGTACCCCAGTACGGCACGGACGTACTCCCCGCCCCGTCGGCCGTCGCCTTCCCGGTCGGGGAAGACGACGAGCCGGTCCGCCCGGAACACCGCCGCCGCACGGGCGACGTAGCCGAGTTTGCGAGTCGCCTCGCGGTCGTCCTCGGCCTCCCGGACGACCGAAGACGGGACGCATATCGTGAGCCCGTCTTCGGTACGCATCGTGGCGAGACTGTATACCCCGATTCCAGACGGTGGCGTAAAAGGATAGCGGTCCCGTTTCGTGGCTGTGGCGCGTTCACACGGGGTCTGGCGGCCGATTCGGACCGATCCGAGCGAACTCGACTCACGCGAGTGTGTCACATCTGCGCACACGGAGTGCCAGCGGATCACGCCGGTGCCAGCGGATCACGTCGGGACGATCCGCGCCACCGGCGCGTCCGCGTCGTCGACGGCGACGTAGAGGTGCCCGGTCTCCGGCTCGACGGTTACCGCCCGGAGCCGCCACCCGCGGTCGGCGAGCAGCGGCTCCCGTTCGGTCACGTCCACTGCGGTCGGGTCGACGTCCCCCGCGTCCGTCACACTCCGCCCGTCGACGGTGAACCGACCGAGGTACTGGGCGGCGAGCGTGCCGGCGAACAGGTCGCCGCGCCACTCGGGGAACGCGTCGCGTCGTAGAAGACGGCGCCGCTCGGGGGGAAGCCGGGCCGGGCCGCACGGCCAGACGTGAGCCGGCGCGACGACGTCGTCGCGGTCCGCGTGGCTCACGCCGACGGGGTTGTCGGTGCCGTAGTGACACGCCTCGCTGGCGACCGGCCAGCCGTAGTTGCCGCCCGCCTCGATCACGTTGATCTCGTCGCCGTCGCGCTCGCCGTGCTCGCACTGCCAGATCGCGCCCGTCTCGGGGCGGACGGCCATCGCCTGCGGGTTCCGGTGCCCGTAGCTGTACACCGCGTCGGCCGCGTCCGGCTCGTCGACGAACGGGTTGTCCGGGTGGGCGTCGCCGTCGGACGTCAGCCGGAGCGTCGTCCCGAGCTCATTCGACGGGTCCTGCGAGACGTGGTCCGGACCGAACGTCGTGTCACGGCGGTCGCCGACGGTGACGTACAGCGCGCCCGCCGGCCCGAACGTCGCCCGCGACCCGTAGTGGTTCGTCGACTCGACGAACGGCTCGGCCACGTGGACCGCCGCGAAGCCGTCGAGCGCGGGGGCGTCCGGGTCGAGCCGACCGGTCCCGAGGTGCGTCGCGGACGCGCCCTCGCCGTTCGTCGCCGCGTACGTCAGGTACACCCGACGGTCGTCGGGGTAGGAGGGGTGGACCGCGACGTCCAGCAGCCCGCCCTGCCCGGCGGCGTGGACCGCCGGGACGCCCTCGACGGACGCCCGCGTCCCGTCCGCGGGGTCGACGAGCGAGAGCCGACCCGGCCGCTCGGTGACGAGCAGGCGGCCGTCGCCGGGGAGGAACGCGAGCCCCCACGGGTGCTCGAAACCCTCCGCGACACGCTCGACCGCGTACGCGACGTCGTTGCCGTCGGCATCGGAGTCTGCGTCG
>NZ_WPCE01000217.1 GCF_009742825.1 Halorubrum sp. CBA1125 | reverse complement strand
GCCGCCGAGCACTGACGGCCGCTGTCGAGCGCCCGTCGTCGACCGCGGTCGGGGTCTCGCGAACGCAGCTCCTATACGGCTCCCCGTCCCCGCTCTCGTCTCTCTCGTTCTCGACGCGCACAGCCGCCGCTCGCGAGCGGCGAGCCGACACGGACGAGAAGTTCGACTCCGAATCGGTCGGATCTGACCCGAACCTACATGTCGCCGAACGCGCTCACGCCGCGTCCGGCCGAGGAGACCTTGGCGATCCACCGCGTGGCGATCGCCTTCTTCAACAGCTTCGCCGGGGTGCCGCCGAACGTCTGGATCGGCAGCCCGGCCACGTCGTGGGCGACCGCGTCGTCGCCGACCGAGACCACGGTCCCCTTGTCTTCGTGTTCCCACGATCGGAGGGGCGCGCCGCGGGCCGAGCGCGCCAGGTTCGCGCCGGCGACTTCCGCGGCCTGCCAGGCGGCCTGCGCGGTCGGCGGCGCCACGTCGTCGTCGCCCTGTTCGACGAGCGCGGTGTCGCCGATGGCGAACACGCGGTCGTCGCTGGTGGTGAAATCGGAGCTGGCGTGGATACGGTTCGAGCGCTCGTCTTTCTCGACCTCGACGTTCTCCAGTTCCTCCTGGCCCGTGATGCCGCCGGTCCAGATCAGCACGTCGTAGCCCAGCTCCTCCGGCTCCTCGTCCTCGCCGCCGCCGAGGTAGACGGCGTTCTCGTCGGCCTGCGAGATGAAGTCGCCGGTGAGAATCTCCACGTCGGCGTCTTCGAGCCGCTGGCGGAGCGCGCCCTGGATCTGTGGGTCGTTGCCGGGGAAGACCTCGTCGAGCCCCTCGACGAGCGTTATCTCGAGCGGCGCGCGGTGTTTGTCGCGGTATTCGGCGATCTCGCCGGCGGTCTGGATGCCCGAGAGGCCGGCGCCGCCGACGATCACCCGCGCGGGGTCCGAGCGGGTCGCGTCGGCGGCCGCGGTGCGGACGTCCTCGTGGATCGCCCTGGCGTCGTCGAGCCCCTTCAGCTGGTGGGCGTTTGCCTTCAGCCCGTCGATACCGAAGAAGGCGGTCGTCGAACCGACCGCGAGAAGCAGGTAGTCGTACTCGACCGTGGTGCCGTCGTCGGTCTCGACGACGCGCTCGTCGGTGTCGACGTCGACGACTCGGCCCTGCACGAACTCGGACTCGGGAGACTTGATCTCGCCGACCGGGATGGTGATCTTCTCTTCGACGCCGGGGTCGCGGATCGCGCGATGGACCTCGTGTAACACGAGATGGTAGTCATGTTCGGAGATCCAGGTGAGTTCGGCCTCTCCCTCGCCTACCTCGTCTTCGAACGCTTTCACTGCCCCTGCGCCGGCGTAGCCGGAGCCGACGACGACAACCTGTGAACTCATGCGTGCCGCTCTGCTGTCCGGGGGTAAAGGCGCTTTGGAATGCAATTGGGCTACAGCGAGAGCCCCGCGTGCCAGCGATCTGCGCCGGCCTCGCGTTTGACCGCGTCCATCCGGGCCAGCAGCTTCACGGCGAGGCTCGCGGTCTCTGCCGCCCGCGACTCGCCCTCGGTCCGGAACTCGCCGGTGACGCGGTTGGCGTAAACGGAGCAGACCGCGCCCGCGCGGAGCCCGTACACGTTCGCGACCGTGAGGATCGCCGACGCCTCCATCTCGATGTTCTTTACGTTCGCCTCGCGCAGCTCCGCGACGAGCTCGTCCGAGCCGGCGGCCTCGAACCCCTCGAACCCGGGCCGGCCCTGTCCGGCGTAAAAGGAGTCGGCGCTCATCGTGATCCCGGTGTGGTAGTCGTGGCCGAGCCGCTCGGCGGCCGCGACGAGCGCGGAGACGACCTCGCCGTCGGCGGCCGCCGGGTAGTCCTCGCGGACGTACTCGTCGCTGGTCCCCTCCTGGCGGACCGCGCCGGTCGTGATCACGAGATCGCCGACGTCCATGCCCGGCTGGATCGCGCCGCAGGACCCAACCCGGACGAACGTGTCGACGCCGACCCGCGCCAGCTCCTCGACCGCGATCGCCGCCGACGGGGACCCGATCCCCGTCGAGGTGACCGATATCGGCGTCCCGTCGTAGCTGCCGGTCGCGGTTCGGTACTCCCGGTGGTGGGCGACCGCCTCGTGTGTGTCCCACAGCGCCGTGATCTTGTCGACGCGCTCGGGGTTGCCCGGGAGCAACACCGCGTCGGCGACGTCGCCGGGGCCGACCGCGACGTGGTACTGGTCCTCGGCGTTGGGGTCCTCGCTGTCGCCGTTGGATTCGGGGTCGGTACCGCCGTCGGCGCGGGCGGGATCGTCACGGGTTCGCGATGGGTCGTCGCCGCGTCGGACGGAGGGGGAATCGTCGCTCATCTCACTCGACCTTCGGCGAGGCGTTCAAAAGGCGTTCCGCCTCGGCGGGGGATCACCCGTCGCGCGCGTCGTCGAGCGTGGTCTCGGAGATGGCGTTCGGCAGCAGTTCGCCGAGTGTGTACTCCGAGACCTCGCCGTCCCCCTCGTCGCAGGCGACGACGAGGTCGGGGGCCGCGAACTCCGCGAGCGTCTGGCGGCACATCCCGCAGGGCGTGACCCCGTCTCGGGCGCCGGAGGCGACCGCGATGCGTTCGAACGCGCGGTGGCCGTTCTTCACCGCCGCCGCGAGCGCGACCTCCTCGGCGTGGAGGCTGTTGGAGTAGTTGGCGTTCTCGATGTTACAGCCGGCGTAGACGGTGCCGTCGGCCGTCCGGAGCGCGGCGCCGACGCGGTACTCCGAGTACGGGACGTGCGCGTCCGCGAGCGCGTCGCGAGCGGCCTCGATCAGCTCGTCCATACCCCCGAGTCGGACGGCGGGGCGATAAGCGGTCGGGTCACCGACCGGTGTCGTACTTGTAGGTGGCCGTCTCGGGGTCGATCCCGAAGTCCTCCGCCGACTCGGTCGTCCCGTCGTCCTCGTCGGGGGAATCGCCGGCCTCGACGGTCTTGAATGCCTCGCGGAGGCGGTCCGACATCTCGAACTCGTCGACGTCGACGCGGAGCCCGGTCACGCCGCCGCCGAGGAACTCGCGTTTCTCCTCGAGCCGGTCGGAGAGGGCCGCCGGCAGGTCGTCGGTGTCGACCTCCTCGAAGCCGAACTGCGTCAGGTACTCCGGCTGATCGGTGAGCACGTACACCGTCTCGAACCCCTCGGCGGCCGCGGTGTCGACGAGCCGCTCGACGACGTGGGCACCGACGCCGCGGCCCCGCCACTCCGGCAGGACGCCGATCCCGGTGAGCTCGATCCGCTCCGTGTCGTCTCCCCGATGCAGGCGGAGCCGGCCGAACCCCGCCCGGTCGCCGGACTCCTCGTCGACCGCGATCACGTAGTCCCGTGACCGGAAGGCGACGTCGTCGAGCCCGAGTCGCTCGATCGCGTCCAGTAACCACGCCTCGTCACGGTTCTTGGCGTCGCGGACGTACATGCTCTCTCCTACGGCGGCGGACGTAAAAACCGTTCCCCGACGCAACCGCCCCGGCCCTCGCGTCTCCTCAGCTCGTCGGTCGCCAAAGGCGACCGACTCCCCCCGGGGAAATCGATGCGCAGCGATTTCCGAACGGCCGGGCGCGACGGAGAGCGCTACTGGTTGGCCGACCGTTCGTCGAGCGCGACCGGGATCGACCGGCTCGCGACGTCGCCGGCGAACGCCTCGCCGTCGGCGGCCAGCTGCTCGAAGGTGTCGTAGTGGATCGGAACGACGAGGTCCGGGTCCATCGCCTCGGCCAGTTCGGCGGCCGCGTGGCGGTCGGAGACGATCCCGCCGCCGCCGATGTTCGCGAGGAACACGGAGACGTCGAGCTCCGCGAACCCGTCGAGCGCGTCCGAGTCGCCGGGCCAGAAGACGGTGTGGTCCTCGACGTCGAGCAGGAACCCGCAGCCGAAGCCGGGCGGGTGCGTCACCGTGCCGTTCGCGTCGGCGTTCGGCCCCTCGGGGTCGTTGTGGGCGGCAACCGACCACACGGTGATCTCGCCGGCGCCCGTCTCGACGTCGACGCGCGTCTCGTCGTCGACGCGCACGACCTCGTAGTCGGCCGCGAGGTCCGCGATCGGCGCCACGTCGCGGTCGATCCGGTCCGGATCGACGTTCTCGTAGATCACGACCGTCGCGTCGTCGGCCGCCACCGACCGGATCCCGTCGGGGTCGTAGTGGTGGTCGTGGGTGACCACCACGAGGTCGCCGTCGCGCGCCCAGTAGTCGTCGAGGACCCCGTACCGCCCGGGATCCGTGTAGGCGATCGGTCCGCTCGCCGCTTCGATCCGCGCCGTCGCGTAGCCGAGCCACTCCACCGTCAGGTTCCCGTGTCGGACCGTCATACCGACCGGTGGGTTCCCGGCCGACTTGAACGTGGCCCTCTCAGCCGTCGTCGTCGGGGGAACGATTACCCGTCGTCGCGGGGGCGTTCCTCG
>NZ_WPCE01000154.1 GCF_009742825.1 Halorubrum sp. CBA1125 | reverse complement strand
GATGGCGATCCGTCTCTCATCACCAGTGGCGATTCGAAGGCAGGCGACCGCGGCCGGGGGGTGGGACCCTCGGCGACGATACCCGTGGACAGGCCGTCGACGACCGCGGCCGCTCCGGAACGGCGCCCCTGCTCCGAGCGCAAGAGACTTACCGGCCGCACCCGTGCCAAGCGTACGCATGGATCTTCGCGTGCAGGGCGACGTGCCACCCGACCCGTTTCTCGGCGCCGCCGACCTCTTCGAGACCGAGTGCTCGCTCGACGACCCCGTCTACGTCAAGGTGCGCGACGACCCGGACGAGCGGACCTGGGCCGGCCACTACGAGGAGTACCACGTGCTGAACGTCTCGAAGCGCGCCGCCACGAGCGCGATGGCCCGCGAGCTCGCCGTCCACGAATTAGCCCACATGGCCCGCTACGAGGAGGGCCACGCCTCCCACGTCCAGTCGACGGAGGAGGCGCTGTTCCTCGGGCTCGCCGGCGAGACGGTCGAGCGCCGCAAGCTCGCGCACTGCTACCAGATCGCGAACCACATGAAAGACATCTACGCCGACGACATCACGCTCGCCGTCGCGCCCGCGGACAAGCTGTTGGGGTTCTTAGAGTCCACGCTCGCGGCCGCCGTCGCGGACCGCCCGTCGGTCTCGCGGGACGGGTCCCCGCCGGTGACCGCCGGCGCCGACCCGGAGATCACGGCCGTCAACGCCGCGTTCGCGCTCGCGCTCGTCGAGCGTCACGACATCGCGGGCGCGGACCACCGCATCTACGACCTCGCGCGCGCCGCCGGCAGCGACACCGACGCCGTCGACGTCGGCGCGTTCAAGCGGCGGTTCCTCGATCTCGGCCCCGACCCCTCCGAGAGCGACTACCGGAAGGCGCTCGTCTCCGCCGCCCGCGCCTACGCGGTGTGAGATCGACCGCGGAGTCGACGCGGGCGTGACGGATCTCCGGGGTTCGCCCTGACGCCCTGCGATCGCACCCGACCGTCCGACCGCCGCCGGTCACCCCCCGTCGTCGGCGGTCGCCTCGGCCGTCGAGTCGGCCGTGGTCGCTCCCTCCTCCGTGTCCGCACCGACCGACTCCTCGTCGTCGAGGACGGCCACCCGGGCGGACATGATCCGCGTGTTGTCCACGCGCTGGATCCGGATGCGGACGCCGTCGAACTCGATCTCCTCGCCCTCCTCGACGAGCCGTCCCGCGCGGTTGAACACGAACCCGGCGAGTGTCTCGAACTCCTCGCCCTCGGGGAGGTCGATCCCGAGCATCTCGTTGACCTCGTCGATGTTTACCTCGCCCTGCACGACGGCGACGTTCTCCTCGACGAACTCGATCGGCGCGGACTCGTCGCCCTCTAAGATCTCGCCGACGATCTCCTCGACCATGTCCTCTAAGGTGATGATCCCCTCAGTCGTCCCGAACTCGTCGATCACGGTGACCATCTGGAGGCGGTTGTCCTGCATCTCCGCGAGCAGCTCGTCGGCGTTCTTCGACTCGGGGACGTGTAACGTCGGCTTGACGACGCGCTCCAACGAGGGCTCGCCCTCGGAGTAGCGCAGCTCGCGGACCAGATCGCGGACGGTGACGACGCCGATGATGTTGTCGAGGTTCCCCTCGTAGACGGGGACGCGCTCGTGGTCCGCCTGGATGCACGTCTCGATCGCCTCCTCGACGCTCGACTCCTTCGCGACCGCGGTGACGTCGAGCCGCGGCGTCATCACCTCCTTGGCGATGGTGTTGTTGAACCGGAAGATGCGGTCGAGCATCTCGCGCTCCTCCTCTTCGATGACGCCCTCGCGCTCGCCCGTCTCGATGATGTCCTGGATCTCGTCGCGGGTGACGTAGGTCGACTCGATCGCCGCCGACCCGCCGATGACGCTGTTGATCCCCTTGACGATGTAGTCGAAGGTCACCACCAGCGGGTACAGAGCGTACTCAGAGAACTTCAGCGGGCGGGCGATTCGCAGCGCCCACGACTCCGTGTTCTCGACGGCGTACGACTTGGGCGCGCTCTCGCCGAAGATCAGCACGAGCGTCGTGATCCCGAACGTCGACGCGAGGACGGACTGGCCGCGAGAGAGGTAGATCCCGAACAGCGCGGTCGCGATGGCGGTCATCGCGACGTTGACGATGTTGTTGCCGACGAGGATCGTCACCAACAGCCGGTGCGGGTTCTCTTTCATCTCCTGGATCGTCTTCGCCCCCACGATCCCCTCGTCGACGAGGCTGTCGACGCGGTGTTGCGGCAGCGAGAACATCGCGATCTCCGAAGAGGAGAAGAACGCCGACAGCCCGACCAACACGAGGATCGCCAGGATACCGAGGACGGTAATCATGTCCACTCCCGGCACCGGGAGCTGGAGGACGTCGGCCGCCAGTGCGCTCGACGACAAGCCCATGTTCGTGTATCTTCTGTTGCGGTATGGTTAAAGGATTACCTTCGTGAGGCCCGCGAGCCGAGGACGAGGACGCGCTCGCCGTGTCGTCTTCGGGTTCGGTCCGCCACTCGGGTTCTGGATCCTCCGCGTCTCCCCGATCGCGTCGTCGTCGCCACGCGACCGTGCGCGTGCCGCTGCCGATACGATTACACGTCTCGCGGGCGAAACGGCTCGTATGTCGGAGCCACCGATCACCCTGTACCGGCTGCAGGCGTGCCCGTACTGCGAGCGGGTCGTCCGGACGCTGAACGAGCACGGCCTCGACTACCGGTCGCGGTACGTCGAGCCGATGCACTCGGCGCGAAACGTCGTGAAACGCGTCTCCGGCGCCCGCAGCGTCCCCGCGATCGTCGACCGCGAGACCGGCGTGACGATGTCCGAGAGCGCCAAGATCGTCGAGTACCTGGAGTCGACCTACGGCGAGGGAGGGGCCTGAGATGCCGGAGTTCGACGTCGTCTCCCTGCCCGAAACCGACCACGTCGCCGAGGGCGAAGCCGCCCCCGACTTCACTCGCCCGCTCGTCAACCAGGAGTACTGGGAGGACCGGACGCTCTCGGGTCTCGTCGACGAGCCGACCCTCCTCGTCTTCCACCCGATGGACGGCGCCTTTCAGGCGACGTATCTGTACAACACGGTCGACGACCACGGGTGGGCCGACGACCTGCAGGTGCTCGGCCTCTCCATCTCTACCCCGTACGCTCACAAGCGCCTGCTCGCCGAGCGCGGCGAGGGCGTCCGGATCTTCTCGGACCCCGGCGCCGGCGTGATCGAGGCGTACGGCACCGCACACGACATCGACGGCATGACCGGGGTCACCGAGACGCGGCCGGCCGTGTTCCTCCTCGACGCCGACCGCACCGTCGAGTACGCGTGGGTCGCGAGCGACCACCCCGAGTTCCCCGACGCCGAGGCGATCGACGACGCGATCGCCGACTTGCTGGACTGAGCGACGAGCCGTCAGAGACGAACCGACGTTCCGGACGGTGCGCGCGCTGACGAAGCGCTCGCACGCACTCGTCACCCTTTTTCAGGTCCGCGCCGAACGGCCGATCGTGACGGACGACACCGACGACGCTCCCGACCGCTCCTCCCGGAGCGGCGAGCCCCGCCACGACGAGGACATCCGCCGGGCCGCGCGCGCCGCGGCCGACGGCGAGCTCGTCGTCTACCCCACCGAGACGGTGTACGGGCTCGGCGCCGACGCGCTCGATCCCGACGCCGTCGAGCGGGTCTTCGAACTGAAGGGACGCGACCGCGAGAATCCGCTCTCGCTCGGCGTGACGAGCGTCGACGCCGCGCTGCGATACACCCGTCCGACCGAGTTCGCCGTCGCGTTCGCCCGCGCGTTCCTGCCGGGGCCCGTGACGGTCGTCGTCGAGCGCGACGAGGCGGTTCCCGACGTCCTCACCGCCGGAAGCGACCGCGTCGGGATCCGGGTGCCGGACCACGACGTCGCCCGCGCACTGCTCGACCGAGCCGGTCCGCTCACCGCGACGAGCGCCAACGTCTCCGGGACCGGGAGCGTCACCCACCCGGACGACCTCGGCGACCGGCTCTGCGAGGGCGTTGCCGCGGTCGTCGCCGACGGCGAGACCCCGGGTACGGAGAGTACCGTGGTGGATCCCGAAACGGGGACGATTCACCGGCGAGGTGCGATGGCCGGCGCAATCGCGGCGTGGCTCGACGACCCGCCGGTCGAGCAGTGAAACTGGACCGGGAGAAAACAGCGACAGCGTGCCGCTCAGACCGCCAGTTCGCCTTTCGCCTTGATCACGTCGATCTCCTCGGCGTCGACCGCGTCGACGTCGAGCCAGTGGGGGACGTACTCGCGTTTGTCGTAGGCTCGCGCTCGTCCTCGGTGCCGACGGTACACCAGAGCTGCGGCTCGTCCGGGCCGTGCCAGCCGCCCTGGACGTTAATTCCAAAACAGATCAGCTCCTCGCCGTCGTACTCGATCACCGCGTCCCGGCGGATTCCGGGATCCCCGCGGATGATGAGGTGTTGCATGTGCCGACGTTCGGGGGTTCGGTGCTTAATCGCTTCGATACGACGGATCGGCCGCCGGCGACTCGGAGGCCGTGAGCGCCGTCACCCGGAGTAGTAGTACTCCCCCTCGCGTTTCTGTTTGCTGTCCAGTTGCGATCCGGGCTTGTTGATGCGGGGCCGCCCGGTCCGCTCGTCGCGTCGGAAGGTGATATCCAGGTCCGCGAGGAACTCGTTCATGCCGTCGCGCATGTCTTGGGGCGGCGCGGCGTGGCCGTGCTCGGCCGGCTCGCCGTCGAACACCATCAGGCGGTCGGCCAAGAGATCGATCATGTAGATGTCGTGGTCGATCACCATCACGGTCGCGTCGTGGTTCTCGGCGTACCGGCGGATCGCCGTCGTCGCGCGGACGCGCTGCTCGACGTCGAGGTGTGCGGAGGGCTCGTCGAGCAGGTACAGGTCGGCGTCCTCGGAGAGACACGCCGCGATCGCGACGCGCTGGCGCTCGCCGCCGGAGAGGTCCGTGAGGTTCTGCTCCATGATCCGCTCCAGCTGGAGCGGCTGGGCGATCTCCGTGTTCCAGTAGGAGCTGCCGAACTCGTCGGTGATAGAAGAGAGGAACGCGTCGACGCGCATCGGCTGGTCGATATCGATGTACTGGGGCTTGTACGCGATGTCGAGCGCGAAGTCGAGCTCGCCCGCGTCCGGCTCCAGCGAGCCCGCGAACAGCTTCGCGAGCGTCGACTTCCCGATCCCGTTCGGTCCCACGACGCCGAGCACCTCGGAGTGGTTGATCGCGCCGCCCTCGACGTGGAGCTCGAACTCGCCCTCGCCGTACGACTTCGAGAGGTCGGGGTACTCGATCAGCGTCTCGCTGCGCGAGGCGACGCGGGGGGCGTGCTCCTCGAAGGTAATCGCGGAGGGGCGGATCCGCATGTTCTCGTTGTCGAGGTACCCCTTCAGGTACTCGTTGATCCCGTTGCGGACCGACTTGGGGTCGGTGATGACCCCGTACGCGCCCGGCTCCCCGTACGCGACGTGGAGGGTGTCGGCGAGCAGATCGAGGATGGCGAGGTCGTGCTCGACGACGAGCATCGACCGGTCGGCCGCGTCGTCGTCCGCCAGCTCGCGGATGAGCCGGGCGACGATCATCCGCTGGCCGATGTCGAGGTAGGGGGTGATCTCGTCGAGGAAGTAGAAGTCGGCGTCCCGGGCCAGACACGCCGCGATGGCGACGCGCTGGAGTTCGCCCCCGGAGATGGAGCCGATGTCCTGGTCCATCACCGGCCGGATGTTGAGCCGGTCGACGAGCGAGTCGAGCGCGCCCCGCTCGTCGGTGCGCTCCAACAGCTCGCGGGTGTTGCCGTCGAACTGACTCGGGATCTGGTCGACGTACTGGGGCTTGCGCGCGACCGTCACGTCGCCCTCCTTCAGCGACTCGAGGTAGTTCTGCAGCCCCGTGCCGCGGAACCGATCGAGCACGTGCTCCCACTCGGCTTCGGTCTCGTGGTCGCCGAGGTTCGGGACCATCTCGCCGGCGAGCGCGTGGACCGCCGTCGACTTCCCGATCCCGTTCGGGCCGAGGATACCGGTGACGGTGCCGGCCTCGGGCGTGGGGAGCCCGTACAGCGCGAACGCATTCTCGCCGTAGCGGTGGACCGGTTCCTCGTCGAGCTCCGAGGGGAGGTTGATGATCTCGATCGCGTCGAACGGGCACTTCTCGACGCAGATACCACAGGTCTCTCCGAGGCAGATCTCCTCGGAGATGTGGATCTGGTCGGGGTCGCCTTCGAGGGCGTCCTCCCCGCGCTCGGTGATACACTCCTTGCCCGTCCGGTTCGGCGGGCAGTAGTTCGCACACTCGTAGTTACACCGGTCGGGCTGGCACCGATCCAGGTCGACCACGGCGATACTGTCGTCTGCCATCTCAGACCCCCAGATCGACGGCGGACGTCAACAGGACGGTGTAGCTGATGAACCACAGCGTGAACGTGAGAAACGCCACGTAGAGGTTGTCTTTGACGCCGAAGTCGCCGACGCGACGGCCTTGTACACCGGATACTGGACCAGCAGGAACGCGCCCAGCACCACGACCGCGGTGGTGCTCGCGGCGTCGGCCGGGTCGGTGCCGACGAAGGCGGCCGAGACGACGCCAGCGGCGATCCCCGCGAGACAGCAGATCGTCGTGACGACTACGCCTCGGGCGTGGCCCGACATCCCCGAGTCGTCGCTCATACCAACGGATCCGCCACGACCCGTGAAAAGCCGTTCGTTCCGGCCGTCTCGGAGGCGGATCGCGGTCGGTCCGCCGGACGCCGCGCTCCCGTCGTCCCCGCGAGCCGTCCTCGTGACCACGAGCGACGAGGCTCAGGTCGCCGAGCTTCGTCCTCACAGCAGCGAGGCGCTACGCGCCTCTGGCAGCCGGCGGCAACGCCGCCGGCGACTGCCTCTTTGAGTCCCATCCCCGCACAGACCGTCCCGCACCTCACGCCTCCCCAGCCTCGTCACCGGCGCGGAGCGCCGGTTGCAAGCGAGAGCTTCGCTCTCGCCCTGTCGCTGGCGGTAACCGCCGCCAGCGACTCCCTCGCGCTCGGGTTCGCGAGCGCTGTCGCGCCCGCTCAC
>NZ_WPCE01000295.1 GCF_009742825.1 Halorubrum sp. CBA1125 | reverse complement strand
CGACACCGCTGCGGGTACCGGACGGCCGTCCGCCGCGGACGAGACGAGCGACCGCGGCGGCGAGACGGGCGAGGGACGAACCGAGGAGGCGGAAGGCGACGAGGCCGACGCGGGTCCGGATCCCTCGCTGCTCTCCGACGAGGAGCGCGTCGAACGGCTCCTGGAGGGCAACGGCGGCCGAATGCGACAGGCCGCGATCGTCGAAGAGACCGGCTGGTCGGACGCCAAAGTCTCACAGCTCCTCTCGGCGATGGCTGAGGAGGGGCGCGTCGAGAAGCTCCGGCTCGGGCGCGAGAACCTGATCTCGCTGCCCGACGAGGGGATCGGGACCGGCGGCGGAGCGAGCGCGACGGGTGACGGCGACGAGAACGCGGACGACGGTGGCAGGGACGCGAACGGCGACGAGCCGACCTGAGCGGCGCGGCGAGATCGGCCGTCTGCGGTCGCGAGCGGGGGAGACCGGACCCGCGCGCGACGTTCCGAAAGCTCTTGTCGCTCACCGTCGGAGTGTCGATCATGAAGGTGCTGGTCACCGTCAAGGAGGTCGCCGAGCCGGGCGAGGACTTCGCGATCGAGGGGACGCAGATCGCGCCGTCCGACCTCGAGTACGGCCTCAACGAGTGGGACGACTACGCGATCGAGGCCGCGGTGCAACTGGCCGAGGCCGGGATCGCGGACGAGGTCGTGACTGTCACCGTCGGCCCGGCGCGGACCGAAGAGACGATCCGGACGGCGCTCGCGAAGGGTGCTGACCGCGCGGTCCGCGTCTGGGACGACGCGCTCGCCGCGGAGTTCACGGACGTCGCCTCGCGGGTCGACGTCCTCGAAGCGGTCGTCGAATCGACGGATCCGGACCTCGTCCTCTCCGGGGTACAGGCCGCGGACACGGCGTTCGGCGCCACCGGCGTCGCACTCGCCGAGCGGGTCGGCTTCGAGCACGCCGCCGTCGTCAACGACCTCGAACTCGACCCCGACGCCGAGGTGGCCCACGTCCGGCGGGAGCTGGAGGGCGGCGTCGAGGAGCTGACCGACGTCGACCTCCCCGCGGTGTTGACGGTCCAGACCGGGCTCAACGAGCCGCGGTACGCGAGCCTGCGGGGGATCCGGCAGGCACAACAGAAGGAGATAGACGTGCGCGACCTCGCCGACCTCGGGCTCGCCCCCGCAGACGTCGAGAGCGCGCTGACGCTGACGTCGATGGCGGTGCCCGAGAGCGAGTCGGACGCCGAGATGATCGAGGGCGACGCGGGCGCGGCCGCCGAGCGCCTCGCTGAGATCCTCCGCGAGAAGGGGGTGGGCGCGTGACGGGGGACGCGCTCGTCGTCGCCGAACACCGCCGCGGGGAGCTTCGGGACGTCTCTCACGAGGCGGTCACGGCCGGACGCGAGCTCGCGGACGCGCGCGGCGGCGACCTCCACGTCGCCGTCATCGGCGGCGACGTCGATCGGTTCGCCGAGGAGCTCGACCGCGAGGGGGTCGACGCGATCCACGCGGTCGAGAACGGCGAGGAGTTCGACCACAACGCGTACCAGGCGGCCGTCGCCGCGCTCGTCGAGCGTCTCGATCCCGGTGCGGTGGTGACCCCGAACTCCGTCAACGGGCTCGACTACGCGCCTGCCCTCGCCGAGGACCTCGGCTGGCCGCTCGTGACCGACGCGATCGGCGTCGCGTACGACGACGGCCTGGCGGTCACCCGCGAGATGTACGGGTCGAAGGTGGAGACGACGCTCTCCGTCGCCGGCGACCGGTTCGTGCTCACCGTCCGGGGCGGCGAGTGGCCGCCCGCCGAGGGCGTCGGCGACGCGACCGTCGAGTCGATCGAGGTCGACCTCCCCGAGTCGGGCGCTCGCGTGCGGGGGTTCGAGGAGGTCGGCGGCGGCGACGTCGACATCGCGGACGCCGACGTGCTGGTCTCGGTCGGCCGCGGCATCGGCGAGGAGGAGAACCTCGAACTCATCCAGGAACTCGCGGACGCGCTCGGCGCGACCGTCTCGGCCTCGCGACCGATCGTCGACAACGGGTGGCTCCCGAAGAACCGACAGGTCGGCCAGAGCGGGAAGGTCGTCACCCCCGACGTGTACATCGCGATCGGCATCTCCGGGGCGGTCCAGCACGTCGCCGGCATGAAGGGCTCCGACACGATCGTCGCGATCAACGCCGACCCGAACGCGCCCATCTTCGACATCGCCGACTACGGGGTCGTCGGCGACCTCTTCGAGGTGGTCCCCGCCCTGATCGACGAGTTCGCGTCGGAGTAGAGCGGCATAGAACGGTTGTCACACTCACCGGGGGACAATTCGGACAGGTGAGAGATAGATCGTCCGTCGTGCGGTGGCGCGCTCCGGTGAGCGGGCGCGACAGCGC
>NZ_WPCE01000300.1 GCF_009742825.1 Halorubrum sp. CBA1125 | reverse complement strand
CGTACCGCTCCACCCCGCACCGCGACCGCACCTCACGCCTCCCCAGCCTCGCGACTCCCTCCGCTTCGCTCCGGTCGCCGCGTCCCTCGCGCTCCGTCTCGCGCCCTCGCGGGCGCTCACCGGCGCGCCACCGCCTGAATCGATCATTGCTTGGACTGTATTGAGCGACCGAGGATCACTGGTTTTCGAGGGCGTCGAGGATGCACGCGGCGGCGATCACCGCCTCTTTCGGGACGTTGCTGGCGTCGTCGATGCTGACCGTGTAGGTGTCCCGCAGCGAGAACTGCCCCTCGATGTCGCCGACGTGGGCGCCGTCGGCGTCGAATATCTCGTATTTGTTCGGGACGAGGTTCGCCACGGAGACGAGGTGTCGGAGCGCCGAGAGGAGCTTGCTCTTCGACCGGATGGTCGCCAGCGACTCGCCCGTGTCGGGGTCTCGAATCGTCCAGTTTTCCACGAAAAGCGAGAAGTCCTCGTCGAGGACGACGACCTCCTCGCCGGTGCCCGCGTCCGTGATGGCGTAGTTCCCGGCGATGTCCATAATGCCGCCCGCCTTCACCGTGAACGCGTCCTCGTCGTCACCGGTGACGAACGGAAACTCCTCTTTCATCTTGAACAGCTTCTGTTTCCCGCGCAAGACGACGTCGCCGGTGCTGTCGCGGACGACGTACTTGTTCCGGATCGCCGACTGCTTGACCTCGTAGCGGTCGTCGTCGAGCGCGACCGTGGAGATGTCGTAGGGGGTCGACGCCGATCCGAACGCGGAGGACTCAGTCATGGATCACTGGTGGCCCACGGTCGGAGATAAGCCTTCTGCTCAGACCGATATGTCGTCCGATGACCATCGATTCGGGAATCCGGAGCACATCTCAGAAAGACGGAGAGGAGCGCGGTGAACCAGCGACCGATGGAGAGTAGAGTGGGTCGGAGCGATGCAGTAGCACCGAATATTTAAGAGAACTGAAATCACATCTTCGAGTGGAGGGACACTGTCACACGCTCCCTCCTCCCCTTACTGCGGATCGCAACCGAGCCGTCGCGACGGTGGCGAACGGTCGACCGGGCCCGCGTCGCGGGCGGGACGAGCGCCCACGTTCCGCTCACTCGACGATCTCGTCGATCAGCTCGCGGGCGCTCCGACGGACGGCGGCGTCGCTCTCGATCGACGGCTCCCAGCCGAGGGCGACGAGCTTCTCGATCGACAGGCGCATCTTCGGGACGTCGCCGGTCCAGCCGCGGTCGCCGCCGGTGTACGCGTACGCGGGGTCGACGCCGAGCTCCTCGCTCACGATGTCCGCGATATCGGTGACGGAGGTGGTCGTCCGGGTGCCGAGGTTGTAGACGTTGTACGCGTCGTCCGCGTGCTCGACGACGTGCTGGATCGCGTCGACGCACTCGGTGACGTGCATGTACGACTTCTCCTGACGCCCGTCGCCGAGGATGGTGAGCTCGCTCGGGTCGTCGTCGAGCTTCTCGATGAAGTCGGGGATCACGTTCCCGCGCTGGTGGGGGCCGACGATGTTCGCGAAGCGGAACACCCAGGCGGTGAGCCCGTAGGAGTGCGCGTGCGTGGAGATCAGCCCCTCGTCGGCGAGCTTCGAGGAGCCGTAGATGGAGATCGGCTCCAGAGGGCCGTAGTCCTCCGGGGTCGGCCGCGGGGCCTCGCCGTACACCGTCGAGGAGGAGGTGAACGCGATCCGGTCGACCCCGACCTCGTGCATCCGGTCGAGGACGTTGTACGTCATCGCGGTGTTCTCCTCGAACAGCTCGCGGTCGTCGTCGTAGTTCGTGTCCGTGTACGCGGCGAAGTGGAAGACGACGTCGAGGTCGGGGGAGAGGGCCGCGGCGACGTCGTCCGGGTCGGTCATGTCGGCTTCGACGAACTCGGCGCCGTCCGGCACCCGGTCGCGCGCCCCCTTCGAGAGGTCGTCGGCCACGCGGACGGTCGCGCCGCGGTCGAGCAGGCTCGCGGCGAGGTGGCTCCCGACGAGGCCGGCGCCGCCCGTGACGAGCACGTGCGAATCGGCGAGATTCATACGCGTTCCTGCGGCGGTGGCGAATAAGTACGTGTGGAATCGCAACGGAACACGAGCCGTCGGTTATAACCCGCGCCGCTCGCGTGGCGTCGGTCTCCAACTCCCCAGCTGCTTGCTCGTGAATCGCTGCTGGCGCAGTGAACATCGCCATAGCGCCAGCCGACCGCCCCCGCACCTCACGCCTCCC
>NZ_WPCE01000087.1 GCF_009742825.1 Halorubrum sp. CBA1125 | reverse complement strand
AGTACTCGTCGACGGCGTCGTTGAACGAATCGAAGCCGACGCTCGGGAGGTCCTCGTGCTCCGCGAGCGGGAACGGAGTGACGTCGACGACGCGGGTCTCCGGATCCTCTGTATCGTCGCCGACCACCTCCTCGTAGATCCGCGGGTCGATATCGCCGGACCGGAGCCGTTCGCCGACCCGGGAGAGCGCGTCGTGGAGCGCGCGGAGCTGATCGTCGGTGACCTCGTCGATCGGCGTCTCCTTCTCGACGTCGGCGCGGGCGCACACCTCCTCGGCGTAGAGCCCGCCGAGGTTGAGCTGGGTCGCGAGCGTCCGGACGACGTCGGTGTCCGATTCCCGCATGTGCCGCTCGAACCCGCCGAGGCTCACGTCGAGCGGGTTCAGCCGCGAGGCGGGGTACTCGTACTGCGCGCCGGGCGCGACCGTTCGGGACTTGAGCCGGACGGTCGAGAGCGCCCCGACGACCTCGCCGGTCTCGTCGAGCGCGGCGACGTTGCCCTGGCCGAACAGCTCGGCGACGAGCGTCGTGTTCTGGTCCTCGCGCTCGAACTCGAACGTGAGGATGCGGTCGAACTCGTACTGTTCGACGCCCGCGAAGTCGGCGCCGGACAGCCGGTTGCGCAGCATCTTCGCGAAGTTGGGCGGCCGCCCGGGCGCGTCGGCGACGTGCTCCGGGTCCGCGACGTGTGCGCGCTTCACCTCGCCGACCTCGATCAACAGCTCGACCCGGCCGCGGTCGAAGTCGCGGAGCTTCAGCCGGAGCAGGTCGTCGTCGTAGCGGTACGCCTTGTCGACCTTCGCACCCTCGTACCGGTTGAGCTCGGTGACGAGCGCGCCGAGGTCGATGCTCGACAGCTCCCGCTTCGGGTCCATACGCCGTCAACACGGGGGCCGGAAAAAGACGTGTCGTTGTGGGACGTGGACGCCCCACCGCTTTCCTCGCGAGCGACGAGGGGAACCCGCCGCTACAGCCCCTCGGTGCGGCGGAGCACAGCGCGGACCTCGCCCGGGGTGGCGTACGGACCCCCCTGCACGCGGTGGTCGGGCAGGACCACGGGGACCGGATTCTCCCGGAGCGCCTCGGTCACGAGCTCGACGTCGTCGGGGTCGTTGTCGTCGAGGGCGGCGAGCCGCGCGAGGCGGCTCACCGACACTTCCTCCCCGTACGGCACGTCCCGGAGGACTTCGAGGACGGCCCGACGGTCGGTGGGTACCGTGAGCCCGACCGCGACGTCGGCGAACTCGTCGCGCTCCCCGCGGAGGTACGCGCCGATCCGGTCGAGCAGCTCGTGGTCGTCGCCCGCGTCCGACGGGGTCTCGGCCGGAAACGACACCGAGATGACCCGTCCGCCCGCGAAGCCGACCTCGACCGCCCGATCGATCGCGTCGAACTCGCGGGCGAAGACGCCCGACGTTCCGGTGGTGTCCATACGGGTCCCACGTCGGTGGCGACGGGTAAAACGTTGGGCGACGTCGCCGCCTCGACTCGGCCGGCGGCGGTGCCGCTCGTGTACGTCCGATACACACGCCTCCCCAACAGTTATTGCCTCTTTCTCTGTATGTTAACACATGACGGCACAGGACGGGAGGTACGTCGTCGTCAGAGTAAAGAACAACCACGAGGCGATGACGGTCCGGGATCCCGTCCGGAACAGCACGTTCCACGTGGTCGAGTGCGACTCCGACGACCTCACGAACCTGCTCGACGAGGTCGGACGCGGCGACGAGGTCCGGCTCGAGCTGCGACGGGTCGGTCGTCGAGGGAACGCCTGGTGTGTGGTGGACGCGGACCCGCTCACCGAAGCGGCGGGCGCGGGCGTGTCTTCCGGATCCGAGGACCGATGCGTGTCCCCCGCCGACGAGGACGAAGACGTTCCCCCCGACGACGGGAGTGAAGATATCGCCTCGGACGACGAGACGGACCGGATCGTCGGGTGCTGATCGCACGTCCCACCCACGCGCCGACCGCGAGGCCGGCGGTCGCCGCGACCGCGACGGCGCGCCCAGACGACATCTCTTCCACCCAGACGAACCCTCCCCCAGACGATATCCCCTCTCCCAGACGAATCCTCCTCTACTCAGACGATCTCTCCTTCCCGGGACAGATCGGCACCGCAGACGATCCGGGTGAAGCGGGTGTGCCCGCAAGTCTTATGAACAGATACGTTCATTAGTGTACAGTAATGGACGATACAACCGAGCTGGCCCCGGCGGTGCGGTCGATCCTGTCGGCCGCCCGAGACCGGGCCGCCGAGGGCCGAAACGGTGACGTCGCCGTCGAGCCCCGGGACCTGCGGGCCGCGTTCGACCGCGCCGAGGCTGACGGCCGCGTCCCGGTGATCGCCGAGGTGAAGCCGACGAGCCCGACGACCGAGGGCGTCCGCGAGGATGACCCCGTGGCGCTCGCAACGGAGATGGTCGCCGGCGGGGCGGCCGCGCTCAGCGTGCTCACCGAGCCGGAGCACTTCGGCGGGAGCGTCGACACGCTCGAACGGGTTCGCGAGGCGGTCGACGTGCCCGTCCTCCGGAAGGACTTCGTCGTCGACGAGTCGCAGCTCGACGCCGTCGAGAGCGACGTGGTCCTGCTCATCGCCCGGTTCGTCGGCGACGACCTCCCCGACCTCCTCGCCGCCGCGCGCGACCGAGGGTTCCAGGTGCTCGTCGAGGTCCACGACCGCAAGGAGCTGACGGCCGCGCTCGACGCGGGCGCGACGACGGTCGGGGTGAACAACCGTGACCTCGCGAGGCTGGAGGTGGATCTCGGAACCTTCGAGTCGGTGGCGCCACACGTCCCCGACGACGTGACGCTCGTCGCCGAGAGCGGGATCGGCTCGCCCGCGGACGCCGCCGGATGCGGGCCGCCGGTGCCGACGCGCTGCTGGTCGGCAGTGCGATCATGGACGGCGACGTGGCAGCGAACACGCGCGAGCTGACGCGGGCCGAGGCGGACGCGGAAACGACCACGGAGACCACGGAGTCACCCACATGAGCGAGACCGACACCCAGACGACGGACGGAACGGAGACGGCGCGACGCCCCGGCCGCGAGCGCGGGCGCGAGGACGGGAAGTTCGGCCGCTACGGCGGCCAGTACGTCCCCGAGGCGCTGATGCCGGCGATCGAAGAGCTGACCGACGCCTACGAGCGGTACGTCCTCGACAACGAGGACGGCTTCATGGACGAGTTCCGCCGACGGCTCGCCGACTTCGGCGGCCGCCCCACGCCGCTCCAGCGGGCCGACCGGCTCTCCGAGCGCTACGGCCGAGACGTGTACCTCAAGCGCGAGGACCTCCTCCACGGCGGTGCCCACAAGCTGAACAACGCCCTGGGGCAGGCGCTGCTCGCGAAGTACATGGGCAAAGAGCGGATCATCGCGGAGACGGGCGCCGGCCAGCACGGCACCGCGACCGCGATGGCGGCCGCCCACCTCGACATGCCCTGTACGATCTACATGGGCGAGCGCGACATCAACCGCCAGCGCCCCAACGTCTTCCGGATGAAGCTCAACGGCGCCGAGGTGAAGCCGGTCACGACGGGCCGCGGGACGCTGAAGGAGGCGATCTCCGAGACGATGCGCGACTGGGCCGCGACCGTCGAAGACACCCACTACGTCATCGGGAGCGTCGTGGGGCCACACCCCTTCCCGGTGATGGTCCGCGACTTCCAGGCGGTCATCTCCGAGGAGGCGCGCGAGCAGGCGCGAGAGAAGACGGGACAGCTCCCGACCGACATCGTCGCCTGTGCCGGCGGCGGCTCGAACACGATGGGCGCGTTCGCGGGCTTCGTCGACGACGGGGCCGTCAGCCTCCACGCGGTCGAGGCCGGCGGCTCGACGCTGGAGGTCGACGAGGAGGCGGGCGTCGCGCCCAACTCCGCGTCCCTGTACACCGGCGAGGAGGGCGTGCTCCACGGCGCGCGCACCAAGCTCCTCCAAGACCGCGACGGGCAGATCATGGAGAGCCACTCGGTCTCCTCCGGGCTCGACTACGCCGGCGTCGGGCCAGAACTCGCCTATCTCGTCGACGAGGGGCGGGTGAACCCGGTCGCGGTCGACGACGACGCCGCCCTGGCGGGGTTCCACCGGCTCTCCCGGACCGAGGGGATCATCCCCGCGCTGGAGACCGCCCACGCCTTCGGCTTCTTAGAGGACCACCACGAGGAACTCGGCGATCGCGTCGTCGTCAACGTCTCCGGACGCGGCGACAAGGACCTGGAGGCGGTCATCGAGGAGACGGACCAGCGGGAGATCGCGGGCGCGCCGGACATGTCGATGTTCACGGAGGGGATCTGAGATGGCGGACGAGCCGACCGCCACCGGAGACGGCGACCGTTCCGACTCTGCCGACCCCGCCGACTCCGCCGCCCGCGTCACTGCCGAGGGCACCCGTGCCAACTCCGCCGCCATCGCCGAGGCGTTCGCGGACGGGCCGGCGTACGTTCCGTACCTCGTGGTCGGCGACCCCGACGCGGCGTCCTCGAAGGCGTACGTCGAGGCGCTCGATCGCGGCGGGGCCGACGTGATCGAGCTCGGGCTCCCCTTCTCCGAGCCGATCGCCGAGGGGCCGACGATCCAGGAGGCGCTCGTCCGCGCGCTCGACGCCGGGATGACGCCGGACCGGTTCTTCGCGTTCGCCGAGGGGCTCGACGTCGACGCCGCGCTGGTCTGTATGACCTACTACAACCTGATCTACCAGTACGGCGCGGCGTCGGGCCCCCGCCCCTTCGTCGAGCGAGCCGCTGCGGCCGGCATCGAGGGGCTCGTCGTTCCGGATCTCCCCGCAGAGGAGGCGGACCCGCTGCGAGAGGCCTGCGACGAGTTCGGGCTCGACCTGGTGTTCATCGTCGCGCCGACGACCCGCGGCGACCGGCTCGACCGGATCATGGAGCGCGTGTCGGGCTACGTCTACGTGCAGGCGCGGCTGGGGACCACGGGCGCCCGCAGCGACGTCTCCGAGCAGACCACCGAGAGCCTCGACCGCCTGTCCGGCTACGACGTGCCGAAGGCGGTCGGCTTCGGCATCTCGACGGGCGAACACGCCGAGCGCATCGTCGCCGGCGGCGCCGACGGCGTCATCGTCGGGTCGGCGCTCGTCGACATCGTGGGCGACGGCGTGGCGAACGACCGTCCGACAGCGGCGGTGGCCGACCGGCTGGAGTCGCTCTCCCGAGAGCTGAAGGAGGGGGCCGAGCGGGGGTACGCGGCCCGGGTCGGCGCCGCCGAGTCACAGTGACCGGTGGGGGCGGCTAACGGAATCGCGGCGAGATCTCGGCGGGGTCACGAGGGAGTCCCGTGGGGTTCGTCCGACCCCGTCGCGGTTCGAGCCAATACGTCCCCGAACGAAACCCACTTACCTTCGATTGCCACAGGTTCACACAACGACCGAACACACCATGACAGCAGGACACACAGCACGACTCGAGCGCATCTCCACGAACGACCGATACCTTATCGTTCCCATGGACCACGGAATCACGATGGGCGCCGTACGGGGCCTCGTCGACATCGAGTCGACGATCGACGGCGTCACCGCCGGCGGCGCGGACGCGGTGCTCACCCAGCGCGGCATCGCGGGACGCGTCCACCCCAACAAGAACGACGCGGGCTACATCGTTCACCTCAACGGGTCGACGACGATCGGCCCCGACGAGAACGACAAGCGCGTCACCGGCACCGTCGAGGACGCGGTCCGGGCGGGCGCGGACGCCGTCTCGTTCCACATCAACGTCGGCTCCGACCACGAGCCGGACCAGATCGAAGAGCTGGCGGAGCTCACCTCGGCCGCCGAGCGGCTGGGACTCCCGGTGCTCGCGATGGCGTACGCCCGCGGCCCCGGCGTCGACGAGTCCGACCCCGAGTCGCTCGGGCACGCCGTCCGGCTCGCAGAGGAACTGGGCGCCGACGTGGTGAAGACGGGGTACTCCGGCGACGGCGACTCGTTCGCGCGCGTCACCGAGTCGACGCGGCTCCCGGTCGTCATCGCCGGCGGCTCGAAGGGGACCGACCGGCAGACGATCGAGATGGTCCGCGGCGCGATGGACGGCGACGCCGCGGGCGTGTCGATGGGGCGGTCGATCTTCCAGCACGAGAACCCGGAGGGGATCGCCCGCGCCGTGTCCGCGGTCGTCCACGAGGACGCGCCCGTCGACGAGGCGCTCGCGGCCGGCGGCCTCGTCGAGGTCTGAGTCGGCTCCGGACCGAGGACCGACCACGGACGTCCCGCCTAGAGGTACTCTTTGATCTCCGCTTCGATCGCCGTCACGCGCTCGCGGTCGAACGTCCACGCGCCGAGCCACTCGTTCGGATCGACCTCGATCGCGACGAGCGCCGCGGTCCGGGCCTCCGACCGGTGGAGGACGAACCACGTGTGCTCGTGGTCGACGGCGTAACCGGCGTGGATCTTCAGCCTGGATCCGCGCGGCGGGAGCCAGTCGGGGACACCGTACACGTGCACGTCGGCCGCCCCCGTACCCAGCGTCCGGTAGACGTTCTCGGTGCCGCGCTCGTCGCGGATGCGCGAGAGCCGCTGGAAGGAGGCGCGGTGGGTCCCGCCGTGATCGGCGGAGAGCCGTTCGATGTACCGGGAGATGAGGATGAGCGGGAGCTTCTCCGAGTTGGACTCCGGGAATCCCCTGACGTGGAACGTCGTGTCGGTCAGTGCTCCGATGACGTCCGGGAGTTCGATCTCTTCGATCCCGACCGCGCCCGTGATGTACAGGTCCGAGTTGACGTGGAGGATCGTCCGTTCGAGGGCGTCGAGCGGCGACCGGGCGACGACTTCGCCGTCCCGCAACAGGAGGACCCGGTCGTACGCGGCGCTGGCGTCCGCGTCGTCTCGGTCGTCCCCTTCGTCGGTAGCGGTGACGAACTCGATCGGCTGTCGTTCGAACAGGGAGCGGAGCATCCGATCGGTCGGCTGCGGTCGCCTGTCCCCGACGACGGCCAGCGAGAGGGAGTCGTCCGGGTCGCCGTCGAGGAACCCGCTCAGGTGCGATCCCGTGGGAAGCGACATCACCACTGTGGATTCTCCGCCCACGCCCTTGAGTCGTTCCCCGGGCGTTCGGTGATACGAACGGCGTGTGAACACGGGGCGTGTGTCGTCTATGAGAAACGCTATCAACCGTCACCAAGCGCCATTCAGAGGAGTCGACCGAGGAGGTTCCGCTCGGCGCGCTGGAGGTGTTCGTTGACGGTCGAGGGGTCGAGCCCCATCTCGGACGCGACCTCCTCGGCCGAGACGTCCTTCGGCACCTCGTAGTAACCCATCTCCCAGGCCGTCTCCAGGACTTCGCGCTGGCGGGCCGTCAGGTCGTCCAGTGGATAGTCCGGGCCGTCGTACCTGCCGATCCGCTGGAGGCTAAGCGAGACCCCCGCCTTTTCGTACTCCTGCAATTGCCCGGAGATCGCGTCGTGAGGACCGACCAGCGACATCGTGGCGCTCCGGTCGTCGACGTCCGGATCGCACGTCCCGATGAGGTCGTCTGTCGTCTCTTCGAGGTTCTCCGGGAGTTCCGGGGCAGTGAACGAGACGAGGTACAGGTGCGAGTCGTCTCGCTCGGTGACGTGATTCCACCGGTCGACACACTCGATCCCGGTCAACCGCTCCTCCTCGATTCTCGTTTCCACCTCGACCTGGAGAACTGCTCCCGTGCCACGGCAGGCGAGTTCGTCGACGGTCCGGAGTCCAGCCTCCCGGGTCAGTGACAGGAGTTCGCCGACCCCCATCGCTTCGAATTCCGTGTCGGTGACACTGACCTCGGCTTCGCGCATACCGTTCACTTGAACGGGGAGCGCCTACAGTGTTGTGCCCAGTATACTGGGCAGTCGCTCAGACGACGAGCGCGCTGGCGACGTCCGTCGCCCCAGCCAGCGGCAGCGCGACCGTCGCCGCGGGCACGTCGGCAGCCCACTGTTCGTACGCCTCCCGGTCGGGGAAGGCTCTGACATAAGGGCAGATCGCAGCGTACCCGTCTTCCAGCGTCGGATCGCCGCCGGACCGTTCGCCGGCGTGCTCGTCGATGCCGAGCGAGAAGACGGCGTCCGTCGGCGTCACCGAGAGTTCGTCGCTCCCGACGGCGCGCGCTTCGACGACCGTGCCGCCGGGACTCACCGTGTGAACATCGACCGGTCGCTCCTCGACGGCAGCCAGAATGACCGCGTCGTAGAAACACTGGAAGTAGTACCGCTCGTCGCCGACATCGCCCCAGTGGTCCGTCTCCGCACTGGCGTGACACAACTCCTCGACGGCGATCGACCCGCCACCGGTCAGACGACGGATCTCGGTCGCCCACTCGCCGAGGGTATCGACCGACTCTTTGCCGACGAACCGCCCGAGCGCTGACTGCAGGTCCGCGGGCAGCGGTACGTCGAGCACGTCGGATCCGTCGAGCCAGCGGTCGGTAGTCCGTCCGCGACTCGTCGTCTGCGCCTCGCCGGTACAGCACGCACCCGCGTGGTTCTGCGTCGTGATGTCGTTCTGTGAGTCACACATCGTCTTCCAGTCGGAACGACGTGACGGATGCGCGTGGTCCTTGCTCCCAGTGACGTGGGGGACTTTTTGCGATCTGCCGAGACGGGATAGCGCCTCAGGTGGGCACGCTCAGTCGGACCGCGTGTTCCCGAGCAGACTGCCCAGCGCGCTCAGACCCGCGACGTAGACGAAGGCGACGCCGGCCGCTCCGGCGATGACGAACGCCCGAGACAGCCCGAGGTCCGGTCCCGGCAGCGCGATTCCGGGAGACGCTGCGAGGGAGAGACCGACGAGAAGGTACGGGAGGAAGGCGACGAACCCGGCGATCGCTCCGACGGCGACTCCGTTCCGACCGGTATCACGGTTGAGGTACCCCGCTATCCCGCCACCGAGGACCTCCGACAGCGGCAAAAACGAGAGAACGGCGGCCACGGTGCCGCCGACGAGCCCGTCGCGGAGGGTACGCCAGCGCGTCTCTGGTCGGGGGTGACTGTCCGGTTCACGAGTTCGCTGGTGGTCTGAAACACTCATCGTGGAACCCGTTCGTATCCACGTGCTCCCCAGCACGGAGACTTGCTCCCACTGGAGTGGGACCGTTTATAAGCCGTTCCGAAGCTATTTCCGATGACTCTCTTTCGTCAGTACCTCGTGCGGCTTTATCTTCAGAATGATACGGTTCGTTCTGTCACCCAGATACTCCTCGTGACCGCGATAGCGCTGCTCGAGGGAATCGATGTGTTCGGCGGCGTTTTCATCGGTCATGGCGTCGACCTCGCCGTAGAGTGACAGCGCTCGGTACGGGTCCTCGTCGTCGGTGATGCTCACCCCGATCCGCGGATCTTTCTGCACGTTGACGTGCTTCTGCCGTCCCTTCGCAGTGTTTACGAGTACGCGTTCGGTGTCGGCGTCGTAATCGATCCAGACGGGCGTCACGTGGGGCATCCCGTTCGGCATGAGCGTTGCGACGTGCGCGAACGTCTTCTTCTCGAACAGGTCCAGGTACGAACGAGGGATCTCCGACATACTCCGTATACCGCGGACTGACACACTATATATCACAGGGGAACCTGTCACGTACGAATTATCTCCGCGTCACGTTCGGCCGGATACAGAGCGAGAGTACATTCGAGTTCAGCGGGTTGGGGCGTTTTGGGTCCAAACTGCCCTCTCCTACTCTCACTCACGGAATCCGAGTAGTCGAAGGCCGTTCAGGGAAACGAGGACCGTCGATCCCTCGTGGCCAACCACGGCGAGGGGTAGCGGGGTCCCCCGTAGCAGGATCGCGCCGAAGGCGATCGCGAGGTTGACAGTCAGCGTCCGGCGTGTCCTGCGTCCTAGGCCGAGAACGTAGGGTTCCTCCCCGATGTTTACCATCCAGCCGATGAGGCGTTCTCGGTGTTCTCGGTAGTCGGTCAACTGGCGTTGTGACAGGTATTCTTCGGAGGGTTTGGTGACCACCCGGATACCCGCCTTTTTGACTTGAGACATATGGTTCTCGTTGTGTTGAGAACCGGTGAAAACGCAACACTGCGAAGCCGTGTAGGTCCGGGTGCGAGAATTGAACCCGCGTCTCAGCCTCCACAAGGCTGAAGGATAGTCCACTACCCTAACCCGGACACGCGTCGATACCTATCTCGCTTCGATAAATAACGGTTACGACTCCCGGACGGGCGTGCGACGGGATGTCGTCGATCAGACTGGCGCCCCCGTCACAGTCGTTCCTTGGTCGCCACCGAGTCGGAGACGACCACACCGCTTTTGCCGGCCGACGGCGTAGACGCCGGTAACCCGTGGCCTTTCCCGACAAGATCTACGTGAAGAACCACCGGCAGCTCGCCTCCCAGCTGGAGACGAACGTCCCGAAGGGCGCGTTCGCCGGGGCGACCCTCGACCTGCTTTTCACCGGTGACGGGCTCTCGAAGCTCGACTCCACGACCCGCGACCGCATCCTCGACTTCGCCGAGGACTTCCTCGACTGCGACTGTCAGGCGAACCCCTACTGCGGCTGTCCCGAGGAGAAGTTCATGCGCTACGTCCTCGAACTCCGCGCCGAGGGGCTCGGTCCGCAGGCGATCGTCGACGTGATGACCGACGACTACATGGTGTACGCGTACACCGGCGACGTGCTCTCGTTCCTCGACGACTCGGTGCGAACGCTGGAGGCCGTCGAGACGCTCGCCGACGTCGAGGGTAACGATGAGATGTCCGATCGGGCGCGGCGGGCGAAGCGGGAGCTGTCGGGATAAGCCGGGTCGGTCGCTGCTGGGATTTCTGTCGATCGATTATAGATTTCCGACCCCGGATCGAGAGCGAATATCTTCAAAGCCCCAGCCGGGAGGGCGACGCACGCTCGTTGCGCTCCTCAGTCGCTCGTTTCACTCGCTCCTTGCGGTGCTTGCGTCGCCGCCGCCGCCCTCCCGGCTGCCCCTTTGAGTCCCGCCCCGCACAACACCTCACGCCTCCCCAACCTCGTCGGTCGCCCTTCGTTTCGCTCGGGCGACCGACTCCCTCGCACGCGCTCCTCGCGCCTTATCAGGGCGCTCGGAGGCGCGCGCCGTCGCGGTTCCCTTATGAGTAGAAAACGACCCCGTAGCGGTTTCTGCCCGGTCCACCGCGTTCCCGGCCGCGTGGAGCGGTCGAACGGTCTAAGTGCGCGCGAGCCCGAGCGCGACCAATGACTCGGCCCGCGTGGCTGACCTTCAGGCGATACGCGGCGGCGACGACGGGGATGACGCTGGTGTTGTTCGCGCTCGGCGTTTACACCGCGGCCACCGGCTCCGGCCTGGCGTGTGAGGCCCAGTGGCCGCTGTGTGCCGACCAGTTCATCCCGACGCTCACGATCAACCCGGACTTCATCGAGTGGTTCCACCGCGTATGGGCGATGGTCACCGGCTTCCTGATCGTCGGCGTCGCCGGCTGGACGTGGCTCGGGAGCTTCGACCGCCGGACGCGGCTGGCGGCGACGCTCGCGGTCGCGATCCTCCCGCTGCAGATCACGGTGGGCGCGATCACGGTCACCCTCGGCGGGCTCGTCCCCGGCGGCTACACGGTGTCGACGCACGCGGCCCACCTGATCGTCGCGCTGTGCATCTTCACGCTGCTCGGCCTGGCGACGATCTGGGGGAGGCGGGCGCGGCTCCCCGCGGTTGCTCCGGCTCGCGGCGGGGATCGCCGTCGCCGGGGTCCTCGCGAGCGGGATCTTCTCGCGGGCGGTCCCGTTCGTCACCTACGCGCCGGTCGCGCAGGCCGGCTTCTACGTCGCCGGGCTCGCGGGTCACCTCGGGCTCGTCGTCACGGTCG